>CAYMHJ010000217.1:0-11122 GCA_964390165.1 uncultured Prosthecobacter sp.
CCGCTGCTGAATAGCATCCGCCTTGTCTCGAAGATCTCGGCGAACGTCTTCATCCAGACCTTGCTCGCACGAGTCACCGGCCTCGTGGCAGAGGGTAGTTCCCTTTCCAGTTCGCTGAAAAAGGTCAGCCACTTCCCTCTCATGCTCGTCGATATGATCGCCATCGGCGAGCAGACCGGCAGCCTCAGCAAATCCCTCGAAAAGGCCGCCACGCGTTACGACAAGGAACTGGATAAACGCATCAAGCGCATGACGGCGATGATCTCGCCCATCATCATCCTTTTCATGGCCGTGATCGTCGGCGTCGTCGCCTACTCCATCATCTCGGCCGTCTTCTCCTCCGTGAACGGCATCCGCAGCCGCGTCTAAATTCACTCTTCACTCTTTGAAACCTTACTGTCAGAATCCTGTTAATCTTGTCATCCTGTTAATCCCGTAAAACGCCATGACCCTCCATACATCCCGCCACCACCCTCGCGCCGCCGGTTTCACCCTCATCGAGATCGTGATCGTGCTCACCATCATCTCCATCCTCGCCGCTGGCTCCATCTACATGCTGAAAGGCAACGTCGATGTCGCCAAAGAGACCCGAGTGGATGGCGACCTGCAAAACATCATGACCCAGCTCCAGCTCTATGAAGCCCGCAACATGCGCGCGCCGACCACGGAGCAGGGCCTGAAAGCCCTCGTCGAACGCCCCACCACTGAGCCTCTGCCCGAGAAGTGGACCGCCCTGCTCGAGGCCGTGCCGAAAGACCCCTGGGGTATGGAATACAAATACCGCTTCCCCGCCCAGAAATCCAAGAAGCCCTACGACGTCTGGTCTGCCGGCAAAGACGGCGCAGATGGCACGGAAGATGACATCGGCAACTGGCCGCAGACAGCGACGAAGTGAATGACGAAACCCGAATGACGAATGACAAAGTCAGATTGAAGTGCCGCAGCGAAGACTTGGAAAACCTTTCCAGACCTTCGTCATTCGCCATTCGTCATTCGTCATTCCGCTCCGGCTTCTCCCTCGTCGAGATCGTCATCGCCCTCACCATCCTCACCGTGCTCGCGGCGGCGGCGGTGCCGATGTTCAAAGGCTGGCGGGATGAACAGATCGCGAGGCAACCGGTGATCGAACTCGTCCGCCTCGCCAAGGAGGCACGGCTCCGCGCCATGCGGGAGAAGCGGCCTTATCAGGTGGCATTTTATCAGGGTGGCTTTGTCGCCTCGCGCTACTTCAGCCCCTACCTCCAGTTTGCGGAGCTGTCAGAGTTTATGGAGCAGGCGGAGAGCGGGCAATTTCGACTCAATCCGAATGCCGACGACGCGGACGCCGACCTTGATGCTGGAGCGGGTGACAAACCGAAGACCGACCTGCCACTCGCGCCAACCGCCCAGAAGTTCGACGACAACTGGAACGAGCACTACAACCTGCCCACCGACGTTCAATACACGCTCAAGTTCTGGAATGAAGTCGTGGAGACCCCGGTAAGTGGCGAGGTGGTGAAGCTCTGGGTCTTTCAGCCCACGGGCATCTGCATCCCGCTGAAGCTGCACCTCGAACGCGAGAACTCCATCTTCGACGTCGAGTTCAACGCCCTCACGGCAGACATCACGCGGGAGGTCGTGGATCTGCGATAGCGGAGAGCGGAGGGAAAAGCGCCGAGAGTATGAAAACAAGCATTCAGAGAGGGCGCGAAGCCATGATCCGAGAAGCACGAAGTGCTTCTCCTCAGGCTCTTCGCCCTAGGCTCTTGGCTCTTAGCTCCAGAGGCTACATCCTCCTGGAGCTCATCATCGCCCTTTCCATCTTCTCCATCGGCGTGCTCGGCCTCGCGCGAACATTGAATGCCTCCATGGAGGTGGCGAACATTCTGAACAAGGAACAACGCATCCGCATCGGTCTCCGGTCCTTCGTGGAAGAGATCCGCCGCAAGCCGATGACAGAGATGGCCACCACCATCACCGATCCTGCGCTCGAAGTCACCTACACCAGCACTTTGGAGCCCGTGAGCCTGATCATGACACGCGGCGGCACCCTGGCGGACATGTACAATCTCAAAGTCATCGCGCTCTACACCGTCGGCGCTGAACAACGCGAAGAAACCGTGGACGTCTATGTTTACAAACCCGCGCAGAAATAAGGCCGAGCGACACGCTCGTGCCTTCACGCTCATCGAGATCGTCATCGCCATGACGATCCTCGGTATGATCACGGGCACTTTGTTTGCACTCATCCAGGGCAGTGTCCGAGGCGCGGCGGAGATCGAGCGCATCCAGCGGGAGAATGATTCCATCAATCGCTTCCTCGACCTCTGCCGCCGCACCTTCACCACCATGCCGAGCACGGCGACGCTGACGCTCACCCTGCTTGATCCGAACTCGCCCACCACTTCCGGCCAGGAACTCACCATCAGTGGCGCGCCGCATTCCTTCGGCTTTGGTTTCAATCCGCTCTCCTACAAGGACACCATCCTCGGACTGCGCCCAGACCCAAACGCCGTCACGGATCAAAACGGCGCGCTGCTCAACTATCTCTGCCTCTCCCGCGAAGATCTCATTCCGCAAACCGATGACAGCGGTCTTTCCATGCGTCAGGAGACCACGGGGCTTTCCGCGCCGGATGAACAAGGCCGCTACTGGATGCCGCTGCTGCCTGAAGTGGTGAACCTCAAATGGCGTTTTTATAAAGAAGACGACCTGACGTGGCTGGAAGAATGGGACGACAGCGACTGGCCTGATCTCATCGAGATCCAGCTCGTCATGAAGGACCGAACGGCCCCCATCCGCATGGTTTACAGTGTTCCCGCGCTCGTGCTAACCGCCGGTCGAGGCGCACCTTCATCAAGCTCCAGCAGTTCTGCCAATAGCGGTGCCGCTGATCAAAACAATCAGGGCGGCGGCGGCAATGGCAGCGGTGGACAAGGCGGAGGTCGTCCGGGAGGAGGAGATCGCCCGGGTGGTGGACGTCCCGGCGGTGGTGGAGATCGACCCGGCGGTGTGGGGCCTGGAGGTCCTGGAGGTCCTGGAGGTCCTGGCGGCGGCCCCGGCGGTGGTAATCAAGGCGGAGGTCGCCCAGGAGGAGGCTTGCCCGGAGGTGGGCAAAGCTCTGGTAGCAACAGTTCCAGTCAAGGTGGTGGTGGTCGGTGATACTCTTCTTTTAATTTCATGACGCTCACTTCCAATCCTAGCATATCCCACCGTGGCTCCGCCCTGATGCTCATGATCTGGGCACTCTTGCTCATGTCTATGGTCGTCATGGGCCTCGCTCAATTTCTCAACTACAGTGCCTCCGAAGCCATCATCGACGCTGCCGAGTTCCGCGCCTTGCACATGGCCGAAAGCGGCCTCGCGGTTGGCCTGCACCCCGACATGCGCCGTGGAGACAAGGCCCTCAAACAGAAGGTCGGAACCGACAGCGGCTTCGATGTCGTCATCAACTACGAAGGCGCGCGTATTCCGATCAATCTCGTGACCGATGACCGACTGCGCGAGGCTGTGTATGATCTTTTCATGCGCTGGGGTCTGAATGGCGATGAAGCAGCCATTGTCACCGAATCCCTCGCCGACTGGGTGGACAGTAATAATGATGCCCGCTCAAACGGTGCTGAGACCGAGTATTATGAAGGCCTTGGCGTCTATGACCTGCCCCGCAACACCGGTTTTACCCATACCGATGAAATGCTCCTCGTGCGAGGCATGGGCGTCGTGGATCGCCTGAAGCCAGACTGGCGCGAATTCTTCTCCGTCTATGGCGATGGCACCATCGACCTGCGCACCGCCTTCAAAGAAACCCTCATCGCCGTCTCCGGCGCCTCTGAGAAAGATGTCGAGAGCTACATCCTCAGGCGCGACGGTGCCGACGGCATCCCCGGCACCGAAGACGATCAGCGCATCTCCGATGGCGAAGCCTTCCGCCTCCTCAACATCACCGGCGACAACGCCCGCTCACTCCAAGGCATCCTCACCAGCGACGACGACCTCCGCCGCATCACCAGCACCGGCTACGTCGGCGACAAGCGAAAGCAGATCATCGTCGTCGCAAGACGTGGAGAAGATCGCTCGCTGACCTATCTGGCGCGTATTGAGGAGTGATGAGGCCCAAATGACAAATGGCGAACTTGATCAGACCTCGTGAGTCTTGGACTTCGTCATTCGGAATTCATCATTCGTCATTTGCCCGTCCGTTTCATCTCGACACGCTCCAAACAGCCACTCCGTCCTCCCTACTGCCTCCCCCATGATCGCCTGGTTCGCCCGAAATCACGTCGCCGCCAATCTTCTGATGCTGGCGGTGATGACCGCAGGCGCGTGGACCTTGTATCAGGACAAAATCCCGCTGGAGGTATTCCAGGACACGCCGTCCCGATACATCTCGGTGAATGTGCCCTATCCCGCTTCATCGCCGGAGGAAACGGAGGAAACCATCGTCCTGAAGATCGAGGAAGCCATTCAACAGGTAGGCGGCATCAAGCAGGTGAAAAGCACCGCTGGTAGCAGCGGTGGCAGTGTTTTCATCGAGGTAAATGAGGACGAAGATCCCCGCCGCGTGATGGATGACGTCAAAATTCGTGTCGATGCCATCCCCAACTTCCCCGCGCTCGCCGAGAAGCCGATCATCCAGCTCGATGACTCCTTCCACAGCGTCATCACTGTCATACTAAGCGCCGACATGGCGGAGCGGGATCTCAAGCGCCTCGGTGAGCAGACCCGCGATGAGCTCGCCGCCCTTCCTGGCATTTCACACGCAGACATCACAGGCATCCGCAACGAAGAAATCGCCATCGAGATCTCCGAGGATCAGCTTCGCAAATACGGCCTCACACTGGAAACCATCAGCCGCAGCATCCGTGAAAATGCCATCGACATGCCCGCAGGCGTCGTGCAGACCGAGGCAGGCGATGTCTCCCTCCGCACCCGAGGCCGCGCCTACACCGGCGAAGACTATGCACGCGTCCCGCTCGTGCTCCGCGCCGATGGCAGCAAGGTCACGCTCGGCGAGATCGCGAAGATCATCGATGGCTTCACGGAGAATCCGCTCGTCACCAGATTGAATGGCCGCCGCTGTGTCATGATCAGTGTCATGCGTGAGGGCAAACAAAACGCCATCACCATCGGTGAGCGCGTCAAAGCCTACATTGACGAGATGAACAAAAAGCTGCCCGGCGGCGTGCATCTCGACTACTGGAACGACCGCTCGAAGATCGTGAAGGGCCGCATCGACCTGCTCATGCAGAATGCCCAGAGCTGCCTCATCCTCGTCTTCATCTGTGTCGGCCTTTTCCTCCGGCTGGAAGCCGTGATCTGGGTCGGTGTCGGTATGGTCATGAGCTTCCTCGGAGCCATCGCGCTGATGCCTTATTTGGACATCTCGATCAATCTGTCCTCCCTCATGGGCTTCATCCTCGTGCTCGGCATCGTCGTCGATGACGCCATCGTCATCTCCGAGCATTGCGATCACCTCCGAACTACCACCGGCATGACACCGCTGGAGGCCGCCATCGCCGGCACACGACGCATGGCCGTGCCCATCACCTTCGGCGTGCTCACCACCGTCATCGCCTTCCTGCCAATGGCCATCGACTCCTCGGATTGGGGTTCCATGTTCAAACCCATCGCGCTCATCTTCATCACGGTGATGCTCATCGCACTGGTGGAGACAAAGCTCATCCTCCCCAGCCATCTCGCGCATCCTTTCCTCGGCCGTGCAGGTGACATGCTCGCCCCGATCCACCGCAGGTCGGATGGCGCGCTGCAATGGTTCGTCCGCACCGTTTATGCACCTGCCATCCGCTTCAGCGTGAATCATTGCTACACCGTGCTGGCGATCCTCTTCGGTGGACTCGCCATCATCGCGGGCTTGTTTTTCGGCGGACGCATTCCGACCACCTACTTCCCGCGCGTCGCGAGCGAGCGGATCGACTGTCGTCTCACGATGCTTGATGGCACACCCGTCGAGGTCACGGAGAAGCACATCGAGCGCATCTACAACATCGCTTTGGAAATGCAGAAAGAGTACGTCGGGCCCGATGGTCGCAGCGTGGTGAAGCATGTCGTCTCCACCATCGGCACCACCCTTTCCAGCCGTGGCTCACCCTCGGGAAGCGGCAGCCATGTCGGCGGGGTCACCATGGAAACCTTCGGCCCCGAGGAAAGAAGCCGCGATGCGAACACCGTGGAGATGTCCAACGAGTGGCGCAAACGCATCGGCAGCATCGTCGGTGCTGAGGAACTCACCTTCCGTGCCGAGATCATGCGCGGTGGCGATCCCATCGACATTCAACTCACCGGCACCGATCCAAAGGAGATGCTCGCCATGTCGGAAAAGATCAAAGAGAAGCTCTCCACCTACCCCGCGCTCTTTGACATCAACGACTCCCTCGACAGCGGACGAAACGAGATCCAGCTCACACTCAAACCTGAAGCTCAGCAGCTCGGTGTCACCGTCACCGACCTCGCCCGCCAAGTGCGGCAATCCTTTTATGGCGACGAAGTGCAGCGCATCCAGCGCGGGCGCAATGAGGTCAAAGTCATGCTGCGGATGCCCAAGGCAAACCGCCAGAACCTTGCCACGCTCGACACCATGCGCGTGCGCACCGCGACCGGACTTGAGGTGCCTTTCAGCCGCGTGGCAAAGGCCACTGTCGTGAAGAGCTTCACCAGCATCAAGCGCGTGGACCGCCGCCGCGCGCTGAACATCTCCGCCGATGCTGACAAAGCCACGACGGATGTCGCCGCGCTGCGTTTGGAGCTGACCAGCTTCCTCGACAACCTGCTCGCCAACCATGGCCATATCCGCTGGAGTTTCGAGGGCGAGGCCCGCTTCCAGCGCGAAAGCCAGGGGCAGATGCTGATCTCCTTCCTCCTCGTGATCGCCGCCATGTATGCCATGATGGCCATCCCGTTTAAAAGCTACTCGCAGCCGCTCATCGTCCTGCTCGTCGTGCCCTTCGGTGTGGTCGGAGCCGTCATCGGGCATCTCTTCCACGGCCTGCCTGTCAGCATCATGAGCGCCTTCGGCATCCTCGGCGTCTGCGGCGTGGTGGTGAATGACACCCTCGTGCTCGTCGATGAAATCAACGACCTCAAAGCCAACGGCATGAGCCTGCGTGAAGCAGTGCAGCGCGGCGGCATCCTGCGCTTCCGCGCCATCTTCCTCACTCAGATCACCACCTTCTTCGGCCTTGTGCCGTTGATCTTTGACGGCACTTGGCTGGCGAAGTTGTTGCCATTTCTCTTCAGCAGTGGTGCCCAAAGCACCCACGCCCAGTTCCTCACCCCCGTTTCCGTGGCCATGGGCTACGGCAGCTTGTTTGCCACTGTCATCACCCTCTTCCTCGTGCCACTTTGTTACCTCGCGGTCGAAGACATCAGCAGACTTCTCCGCAGCCTGTTTGGCAAAGAAGAGCCCGAAGTGAAAGCCATACCGGCGACCGTCTAGCCCCCAGTTTCCGTTTGCACAGCCGTCATCGGGCGGCATGACGTATCGTCCACATGACCGACGCAGAAATCCAATCCGCCATCCTCGACATGGGCCGCCGCGCCCGTGCCGCCGCGTATGAACTGGTGAAGCTCAGCTCTGCCGAAAAAAACACCATCCTACTGGCCATGGCGGATGAGATCGAAGCCCGCCAGACCGAGATTCTCGAAGCAAACTCCAAAGATCTCGCCACAGCCCATGAGAAGGGTTTGACCAAGGCCATGATCGACCGCCTGACGCTCGACCCGAAGCGCCTCAAAGCCGTGGCTGATGCCGTGCGTGAAGTCGCCGCACTGCCTGACCCTGTCGGTGAAGTGCTCTCGGAGTGGACCCGGCCCAACGGACTGCACATCACCAAGAAGCGCGTGCCCATCGGCGTCATCGGCATCATCTTCGAGTCACGCCCGAACGTCACCAGCGATGCCGCGAGCCTGTGCTTTAAGACCGGCAATGCCACGCTCCTGCGCGGCGGCAGCGAGGCCATCCACTCCAATGTCGCACTGGCCGCAGCCCTCCAGGCCGGTGGCGAGCGTGCAGGATTGCCGAAAGACAGTGTGCAACTCATCCCATTCACCGATCGTGCCAGCGTGGAGCACATGGCGAAGATGGATCAATACCTCGACCTCATCATTCCTCGCGGTGGCAAGGGACTCATCGAGAAAGTCGTCGCTACCGCGCGCATGCCCGTCATCAAGCACTACGACGGCGTCTGCCACGTCTATGTCGCTCCAGATGCGGATCAGGACATGGCCGTGAAGATCATCGTGAACTCAAAGACGCAGAAGCCCGGCGTCTGCAATGCGCTGGAGACCGCGCTCGTTCATGAAGACATCGCCGCCGACTTCCATCCCAAGCTCGCCGCAGCCCTGCGCGAAGCCCACGTCGAGATGCGTGGCGACGCCGCCTCGCTCGCCCACCTTGGCAGCGATGCCATACCCGCCACCGAGGAGGATTGGAGCACCGAGTATCTCGACCTCATCCTCTCGATCAAGACCGTGGCCTCGCTGGATGAAGCCATCTCGCACATCAACCGCTATGGCTCGCATCACACCGACAGCATCGTCACGCGCAACCGTGCTGATGCGGAGCGCTTCCAGCATGAGGTGGACAGCGCCGTCGTGCTGCACAACGCCAGCACCCGCTTCAATGACGGCGGCGAGTTCGGCTTCGGAGCCGAGATCGGCATCAGCACCGACAAACTCCACGCACGCGGCCCCATGGGTTTGGCCGAGCTTTGCAGCTACAAATACATCGTCGATGGAGAGGGCCAGATCCGATGAACCTCGACTGGATCAACGACTTTCTCCCCAAGATGCGCTGCCCGGACACCCACCAGCCTCTGCGCTGGGCCACAGCCGATGACTTGCAGCGCCACGGTCGGCCTGCGGATGAAAAGGCGCTCAGCCGCGAAGATGGATCGCTCCTTTTCCCCATCGATGACGGCATCCCGATCCTGCTGCCGAAAGCGTGAAATCTGCGCCTGCTTCTCTTTTTTCGTGCGTTCCAGAACGCGGTGTTTATCATCCGCCGCTTTCCCCGATAAAGCCCACTATCCCAACCCGCAAACACACCCCTGATCCATGAGCAATTCCGCACCCAAACTTCATAACGCGATGTGGCCCGGCCTCGTCGGCAAAGGCGATGGCGAAGGCCAGGAGCCGCCGATCAGCCTGGAGCGCATGCTCGACCTCACCGCAGCCGCCGAGGTCAACGGCCAGAAGTTCGAAGGCATCGACTACTTCCTCTTCCTGCCTCATACGAACCCCGAGGCCAGCGATGACGAACTTAAGAAGATCGCCGACCTCATCGCCGGCAAAGGCTTCTCCGTCGGCTCCCTCGTCGCTCCCGTCTGGCCCGGCACCGTCGGTGACAGCGCCATGGGTGACGACGCCCAGCAGGAGAAATTCCTCAGCGCCGTGAAGATGGCCTGCCGCATCGCCAAGGTCTTCAATGCCCACGGTGTCCGCAAATACGGTGTCATCCGCATCGACTCTGCGGAGTTCGGCGTTGCCAAATGGCGTGAAAACCCCACCGCCAGCACCGCACGGATCGTCGATACCTTCAAGAAAGCCGCCCAGATCGCCGCCGACCACGGTGAACGTCTCGCCGCTGAAGGGGAGATCTGCTGGGCCGGGATGCACTCGTGGAAAGACATGCTCGATGTCCTCGAAGGCGTCGGCATGCCAAACGCCCTCGGCTTCCAGGCCGACCTCGCCCACACCTATCTCTACACCCTCGGCTACAATGCCCCCGAGCACGCCCTCCTCAAGGAAGGCTACAGCGACGCTGAATTCTGGGCCGCCTACGAAACCATGACCAATGCCCTCCGCCCCTGGACCATCGACTTCCACGTCGCCCAGAACGATGGCACCGTGCATGGTGCTGGCAGCCACGACAAGACCGGCAAGCACTGCCGTGCTGATGATCCGAACGGCAAGCTCGATATCACCAAAGCCTCCGGCTACTGGCTCAAAGACGCCGCTTCCCGTGGCATCCAACACATCTGCTGGGATGGCTGCATGTTCCCGAACGCCGTGCTAGAAACACCCGGCACCTGGAACAACATCCTCGACGCCATGATCAAGGTGCGCGACGCCCACGGCTGGTAATCTCCAACAATCCGAACAAACGTCCCGATTCATCAGCCTCGCCGCTCATCCCGGCGGGGCTTTTTTCTTCCCCTTTCTCGTCGTTGCCAAAGCTCGCTTGCAGCCCACATTCGGCCCCTTTCTCCCCCGTCCAGGAATGTCCCAAGACCTCCCGTTTCATATCGCCATCAGTCAGGCCGTCGCCACAGACCCGCGCTACCATCCGCTGGCCTATGAGTTCGTTCGCGATGCCCTGCACGTCGCTGTGAAGCACTACCGCGAAGGTCAGGACGATCAGCACGTCAGCGGTCAGGAGGTGCTCGAAGGCGTCCGTCTCCATGCCATTGCCGAATATGGGCCTATGGCACTTACCGTCCTTCATGAATGGGGCTTGGAGCGCGGCGAAGACGTGGGAAACATCGTCTATAATCTCATTGAGACCGGCTACTTCGGAAAGAATGAGGGCGACAGTATCACCGACTTTGCTGGTGGTTTTGACTTCGAGACCGCACTCACAGCCCCATTCAAGCCGTTAAAAAAACAAAGTGCCTGAGGAGTTCAGGCATTCTTGGATTGGAGGGCAGGGCAGGGGATGCGCCCGGGCAAATAAACTGGAGCAGCAGGTATCCCAGCCTTCCTTCCAGCCACTCGGGGCTGTTTCACTGCCTTCTCTGCTCCCAGAGGTCCTTCTCATCCACTTTGACGACGATTCCGCTGCCTATACTCACCTTTCACCTTTGACGAGAATTCGTAATCACCGCCGCACGGTGCGGGGCCGCTTCATCGGTGGAGGTAAAACAATCGCGCAGAGCACCACAGACCATGGTGAGTCTTGGCTGCAAGAAAGACACCCATGTTCAGCCCCGCCGATACTTGGTCATCCACCGTTTGGCGCAGCTCGTCTGCTCGCTTGTTTCCAGACAGCACTTCCGGCGAGCGCGAATCCACTGCACGGGATCTTTGTCGGCAGGAATGAATCCCGCTTTGGCACACCAGGCCACGATGAACTGCCCGGTCCTGCCGCAACCGGCCACACAATGCACGACCACGGCCTCGCGGGCGG
>CAYMHJ010000218.1:0-11103 GCA_964390165.1 uncultured Prosthecobacter sp.
TGGCAGACTATGCACGCTGTAGCACTCGACATGTCAGCAATCTGCGAAACCAAGGTCTGCCTTTCCGCAAGGTCGGTCGCCTAGTCCGGTTTAGTCCTGAAGTGGTGAAGCGTTGGTTTGAGGATTGAACAATAGATGTGATCCCATCCGAGTAACGGAACGCACCCTCATATGATCAACGTTCTTATGCACCCTCGAAACCTCCAACGGTGACTAGCGCCAAGATTTGGTCAGGTTATTTGTTGTGTTATGAGCCCATCTCAAACTCCCACTGATAAGCCACTACCATCTTCTGATCCTCAGTCCGCCACGCAGCCTGAATCCTCCCTCTGGACCATTGATGACGTTGCCCGCTATGCGCGATGCAGCGTCCGCCATGTCACCACGCTACGTGAACAGAAGGGGCTGCCTTTTCGCAAGTTGGGTCATCTGGTACGCTTTAGTCCCGAGGCCGTGAAGCGGTGGTTTGAGGATTGATACGATCCATCGGAGCGCCATCACCTCGGGGGTGGACCCGCATCAAAAGGCAGATTGAAATACTCGAACACTGCCTTGGTCCGGTCGAATATCTGGCGCTCGCTCATTCCGGCCCGCTCACACATCTCATTCATCGGCACAAAACCACCGCTGATGAATCGAACGACCTCCAAGGGACTGATGCTGACTTTGACCTGGCTCTGACCTTTCACCTTCAATGCATCCAGGGATTCGAGACAACACATCACCATCATCATCAGGTTTTCAGAGTCCAGATTGCAGAAAAACAGCCAGTAGGGCCAGACCTCCCAGAGCTGCTTGTAGAACGCTCTGACTTCTGGGATGGCGTAGATCTCTCGGGGGTCGTGATTATAGCCGTCGATCATCAAGGCCACGCTGTTCATCATGGCTTCCAGCTTTTTGCCTTTCGGCAGACTGCTATCGCCGAATCTGGACATGAAATCCTTGGCATCACCGGCTTCCACACGATCCCGGCTGAACTGATAAAGGATGAGGTCGGACATGGATCAATATTCCTGCGGAAGGTAAATCTTTGTGTTGGAGCGATCCGCCAAAAGTTCTTTAACCCTTTATCTTGCAGAAGAGATTCAGCAACATCATCTCGGTGATCGAGTTGGCAGAAGACTGGGCGATGCGGGGATCGGCGACCACTATGGCCAGGCATTTGGCGCGGGAGATGGCGACGTTGACGCGGTTGCGATCAAGAATGAAACCCAGGCCACGTGAACCATACTCGCCGTAGCTGGAGCAGAGCGAGAAGATGCACACGGGCGCTTCCTGTCCTTGAAACTTGTCCACGCTGCCCACACGCGCGCCCTCGGGCAGGGCCGTCTGCAATGCACGCACTTGCGCGTTGTAGGGGGCGATGAAGAGGAAGTCCTCCAGTTCCAGAGCCTTGCTTGCGCCGTGTTTGTCCGTGTAATCGCGCCCTCGCAACTCCTCGAAGATCGTCTTCACCCGAGCCACTTCCTCATCGCTTTGCTGAACATTGCCATCGTGAACCACGGCACTGAACACGATTCCTGATTCCTGATTGATCAGCGACCCACCTGAAAGCGGAAGAGCTATGCGCTGTCGTGCGCAGTCAGGGTGGGAATGGAGCCGGCCTTCATAGATGCTCTCCGAAATGAACCGACATACTTCCGGGTGCATGCGTCTGGTTTCACCAAGAAATAGCCCGAGTTCCGGTGGCACCACGGCGTGATACACCGGCGCGTCCGGTTGACTGGCGGCCGTGTCCTTGAGAGCAAACTGCAGCACCGAGAGCCCTGCATCGCCGGGGTGCGATCCCTGCACTGGTTGTTCGAGTTGCATCTGGTCACCCAGCAGGATGAGATTCCTTGCGCAGCGAGACATCGCCACCGCATTCGCCAGAGGCACCTGACCGGCTTCATCGATGAATAGATAATCCAACTTACCCACCCATTCCGGCCGGGTGAATAGCCACGCCGTTCCGCCGACCACCCCGCACTTGTAGACATCGGGTGCGTCACCCGTCTGTTCGACAAATTTCAGGCTTGGATTGCTGCTATAAACTTCGCTTGTGGGATTTCCTCCGACTTTGATTCCTTGCAGAGCACCTCCTGACTGCCGCATCGCCTCACCACAAGCGCTGAAGACATTCAGCACCGCCTTATGGCTGTTGGACGACACGCCCACCTTCTTCCCCTGCGACAGAAGAGAAGTGATCACATGGGAAGCCGTGTAGGTCTTCCCGGTTCCTGGTGGACCTTGAATCACGAGGCAGCCGCCGTTCATCATGCCGGTAATGCGAATGGCCGCCTCCACAGTGGTCTCCTCAGCCACCTGCATGGGATTTGCCGGCGGCAGGCGATTTAACAGCGCGGCCACCGGAGCATGAAGTTGCCGGTTCACATGGCCGTAGGCGACTTCCCTCAGCGCGTCAGGAATACCCGCTGGCGACACGAACTCATCCGGCAGCAGCGAACCAGCCGATGGAAACTTACCACCGCACTTGTCCGATAGACTCTTCTGACTGGCTTTCAGTTCGAGCGATCCAGTCGCAAGATCAATGGTTAACAGGATGAACTTCATGTCGAGGTTGTGCGTGAACATCACCTTCGACTTCTCGCCAGCCCCAAGCTTGCATTCCTGGCTGGGATCAAACCGATAAACCTGCACCAGCGATTTCTTTTCAGGCCTCGGTGCTCCCTGTGCCCTGACGCCCTCGATGCATCCCTGATCGTCGCGCAGTTGTTCGGGAGTCGCGTCTGCGCGGTCAAACATCCGCCACCAAACCGGTTTTCCTTCGCGACGGTGAAATTCGATCAGATCACTGAGAATGACGGCCACCTCATCGCCTTTTTCACGCAATAGCCTTGCCGTTTCCTTGCGCGCCATCACCTCGGGAGGTAACTCTCTGGCTCTGGGTTCTTCGGCGAGAAAACGGGAGCCAATACTTGGGATCCTGTTTTCGGCGGCCACTTTGCGCAACCAGTCCACGAGTTCAGCCGTGGATTTGCAGTCGTCCTCATTGTAGTCGCGAATGTCCTTGAGGATCGCGCTGTCTTTCCAGTCCCGCGCCTGTCCGCACTCGATCCATCGCGCATACTGCACGATCGAATCCACCGCTGTGGCAACCTCGGTCACCCGCTTGGGTCGATAGAGATGTTCCACTTTCTTGATGGAATAGCTGTCTTCACCAATGCGAAGCCCGTGCCGCACCACCTGATACAGATCCACAAAGACCTCCCCACGCAGCAGTTCATCCACCTCGTCCTGCCGCGTGTCATGGCGAGTGCTCAGTCGCCGCACCGCACTCACTTCATACGCGGCGTAGTGGTAAATGTGCATGTTGGGATGGGCTTGCCATCGAGCGGAAACCCAGTCCACGAAACCCTCAAAGGCCCGCTTCTCCTCCTCCCGGTCATGCGCCCACCAGTCCTTGAAGTGCAGAGTGCAGGCGTCAGCATCGCGGAAGCAAACGCCGAACAGATACTCCAACCCGCCCGCGACGAGGGGATAGCCTTCCATGTCAAAAAACACATCGGCAGGATCACCCGCAGGCATCGCGGCCAATCCCACGGGAGTATCGGTCTCGTCTGCCTGTGGCAGCAGTTCATACCTCGGCGGTGCGTCCGGTTTTTCCAGACGGTCCCCGCGCGTCAGGCACTGCAATCTCGCCTGCGCTGCCAGCTTCGTCAGCGTGTCAGCGGCCAGTTTCGGGATCTGGCGTTCAGCAAGACCCGCCAGTTCAGCCATCCTGTGCACACCGGCAGTTCGCAGTTTCTTCATCTGCCCGACGCTGATGCCAGCGACCTGCACGAGGTGATCCGTTTGCAGGAACAACGCCTCCGCATGAGATGACCACCGCCCGTGGTCGGCCCTCGGTAGCGGCTCAGGCCGCTGGGCCAGATCAGGCGTGAAACCGTTCTGCAGTGTCAGAAAGCCAGCTTTGAGTTGGCGGTAGAAATGCATAAAATCCTCGATGCGGAACTCCACCCGCTCGTTGCTGCCCAGGATGATCCCGAACTTCTCAGGTATGCCATCGCCCGTCACTGCCGCGAGCATCTCTGAGTAGCAGCAGAGTTGGATCGCGTAGTAGGGTTTGGGCGAGCGGGCCAGCTTGGTATCCCACACTTGATACCGACCGTCGGCTTCAAGCATGACGAAGTCGGCAAAGCCCGCGAACCCAGCGTGTTCCAACGCCGCCTGGAAAACAATGGGAGCTTTGGCTGCGAGTGCGGCAGCCGTCTCGGCGCAGGCTTCATCGAAGTCACGTTTGGCGATTTCATGCAGTCCGGGGACCGTCGTTTTGAGTTCCGCCAGCACGTTCCGCTCGTGCTGGTTGCCAGTTTCCGCGATGAGCTTTTGATCCTCGGTCTCCTCATCGGGCTGCACCTCAACGGGCCTCTCCAAGTGGTAACGATCCATCCAGGATGCAAATGGTGAGCCGGAGTAGCGAACCAGATCGCTCGGCGAATAAACAACGGAACCTGATTGTTTTTTCATGATGCTAATGCGCTACAATTTCATCTTATTCACACCTGCTTTGCCCACGCCACAGCGGCACGCACCTGCGGTAGTTCTGCTTTCACGTCGGCGCTGATGCGGGCATGGAGTTTGCGGTATTCATTCAGCACACGCAGTGCGTCTTCACCCATCTCCTGCCCGGCAAAGAGTTCTGGCGTGGTCTCGGCAAAGTTGAGGCCCAACTGCAGCCCTTTGCCTTGGATCTCGGCATCGAGTTCGTAGTTGGTCAGCAGAAGGCGTCGCTTGGGACTGGTGGTGGCACCGCAGGAATCTAGGAACCAGGTAGGTGATCCGGTGGAGTCGGCATGAAGCAGGACCAAGAGCTTCTTATCGATGTGCCAGAGATCCCGCAGCGTTTCTTCGGTGATCGAGAGGGTGCGCAGATGCACCACGGTCTGGAGAAAGGCCAGATAAGCCTCCGAATAGCCCGCACCGTCGAAGGTCGGTAACTCAAATCGCGATTGCAGGCCCGAGACATAAACCGTGGACCGGTTCAGGGCTTTGGCGAGATTGGCGAAGGTGTGCATGGGCGGAATTAGCCCGTTAAACTATGCGTAAACGTTCATCGCTGCTAGTCCCGTCGTGTGCAAAACCGTGTGCGGAGAGTCTCAGAGAAAAACAGTGTGGCAGAGCGCCATCTGTGTTGATTTGGCTTCATAAGCGCAGCACAAGTGTTTTCCTGCTGCTGAAGAGCGGCACACCTTCCATTTAGATGCCCCACACCCAAGAGGAACTATTCTCAACAAAACCCGTCCTTAGCCGGGGTGGGGATTCCTTTGATCTGCCGCGAATTTATAACAGAACACAACACACTCTTCAGGAGGTTCTGCTCAAAGAATCGCTGCTCGCCGTGCGTCTGGCTCAGGAATCGCAGGACATTGCTGAACTAAGAGACAGAATCGCATCAGCGCTTCCACAAAACAGCGAAGGCACTCGCCGACGGTATGTTGACTCCCTGATCCGATGGTTTTTTCGGGATGGCCTGACTGGATTTGCCTCGACGGTGTGGAAACGGTTTCAAAGCAACGACATTCAGATCGCAATCAACCGCTATCTCTATCTGTCGGCAGAGCCCATCGTGGGAACTTGTGTGGCTTCAGTCATTTTCAAGCTCTCAGAGGGTGTGCTTGTCCCAGGTGACTACCTCGCTGGAGCCACGGCAAAACTGATAGGCCACGAGCTGAGTGTTCAGACAAAAAAACGACTGCTCTCAAATCTCAGGAAACTCGGGTTTTTGGAGCGGACCTCGGCCGGCGATCGGGTCATCTCACCCGCGGCTAACAAGGTGGCGTTGATCCTCGCGCTCCATCACTCGTTCAATGTCGATACACAACGCAGCATTGAGTTCGGGACGCTTGTTGCCAACCCGTTCTGGCGATTCATTGGACTCCGATCCGAAGATGAATTCCGCGATTTTCTCAAGGAGGCTGTTCATGCCGGTTCTCTTGGAAAATACGTGGTCGCTGACCGGCTGGAGCAGGTCACGACATGCCGGACTCTTTCCGATTTGCTGAAGGAGGGAGTGCCACTGTGAAAAGCGCCGCAGACTTTACGCGCTTCGCGTCGCAGCGGACTTGGGACAAAGATGTCGCGCTTTGGCTCGGCCCGGAGTCGGCCCTGAACTCCGCAATTCTCGCCGTTTCAGGCGTTTCAACTGTTGACCTCGACCTCCTCGACCTGTTCGATGAATCCAGCCTCCCTGACAGCGAAGACGACGTGATCCATTTCTTTCGCCATGCATTGCGAAAAAAGCTCGTCTCGATTGCCCCTTCCATCGGGCAAC
Organism: uncultured Prosthecobacter sp.; assembly: GCA_964390165.1. Taxonomy (GTDB): domain Bacteria; phylum Verrucomicrobiota; class Verrucomicrobiia; order Verrucomicrobiales; family Verrucomicrobiaceae; genus Prosthecobacter. The sequence goes on from CAYMHJ010000218.1 coordinate 6,275, forward strand.
GTCGCATTCTGGTCGTAAAATCTGCGGGCCTACTCGTGCGCTACAACCTCGGATTGAGGGAATTCTTTGACTGGTTTTGTGGTGACCGTGGATTGGCGGTGCTATTGATCGAAGGCACCCCGGAAAAACTTGATCTTCCTTCCGAAATCGAGTGCCATCCGCGCGCCATTGTTAATTACTTCGACCGATCTGATCTCGCGAAGAACTGTTTTTCAACCGTCTGAATCATGCCTGCCTCCCTCCCTGTTCTCAGCAAGATTCTTGCGCTCAAACCCGAGCCTGAGACCACGCCGACACTCAATCAAATCATTCGGCGCGACCGCTCGCGTGAAACTGTCGCCAACTACCTTTTCACGCCCTCGCTCCGTTCTTTTGCGAAGCGAATCTTTGAGTGCGCCGTCCACCAAAAGGGTCAGGGATTCTGGGTTCAGGCCGAATACGGCGCGGGCAAGACCTCGTTTCTCGGCACGATGTTGTGCCTTTTAATGTGGGGCGAGGATGAAAAGGTCTGGGAGATTCTTCGCGACAAAGAACTACGCGACGAATATGAGCACGCCATCTCCAAGCTCCGGCTCTTCCCCGTGGCGTTTTCGGTCAAGGGATTGGGCGACGCGCGCGGTGCCCAGTTCGACAGCCTCATGCGGATTTTCGAGGATCAGATAGTCGAGAGCCTTGGTGATCTCGCTCCGGAGCTGGCCAAAAAGGTTCGCGTGACCAGCTCAGAACTCGCTTTGGAGTGGTATGAGAAGCAGGCCGCCGGGCACCTCAAAGTGGCTGTCGATGCCTACCTCAAAGAGCACCATCAACTCGGTGCGGCGGAGTTTCGCAAGCAACATGGTGACAAGAAATTCGGTCAGGAAATCGCAGCCTCAAATCTCGTCGGCGGGCATCTAAAATCGAAATACAAGGAGCGCTTCACCCATATCTGCCAGCAGATTATCAAGCTCGGTGGCTACACCGGCGTTATTTTCGTCGTGGACGAATTTCGCTCGTGGCAGGATCGCCATGTTCAGCACAGCAGCGTTGCGGGTGAGGACGAGGATGTGCTCGAAACACTCGCTCACATTTTGCCCGGCGAAGGCGTCAACGTCATCACGGTCATCGCTAGCCAGGGTGATGTGCCTCAGAAGCTTTCGGGTGGTGGCAAGAACGATCGTTTTATTCCGCTCATCCTGCTCGGCGACCAGAACAAGAACGATTTCGGCGAAATCGTCGCGTTCCGTACCATCGAGCACGTCGCCGGAGCGGGCACCGATGTCCGGGAATACTTCAACGAGTGCCGAAAAGAGTATAGGTTTCTCAAGCAGGCTAATGTCTCATTCGAGCAGTTCTCCGGTATTTTCCCCTTCCAGCCGCGTGTCTTCGAGATTCTTCGGCGCATCACGCAGAGTGCGGAGAGCAACAATCTTCCCACAGCGCGTTCGGCCATTCGCATGGCATGGCAGTGCATCTCGGACGGTAAGCTGCTCAATGAAAAGCGACTCGTCGTCGTTTCAGACCTCATCCGCAGCGACGAGATGCGCAAGGGACTGAATAGCGAACTCTATCGCGAGAAGTATTTGAATCTTCAATCGGCTATTGAGCAACTCGCCGAATTCCAGCTCGCACCAGAGGAACGTGAGCAAGCTCAGCGCATTTTGGAGACATTGTTTCTTCAGGCGATCAGCGTCCCGGAGAATATGCGCGATGGCCTCACGGGGCAGGAAGTGGCTGAAGCTGCATGGCTTGCTGACGACGCAGTTGGTTCCACGGGTCAGGCGGAGCATCTGCTCGACGTTCTCATCTCCGGTGGTTCGCCCGTTCGCAAAGACAAGAAGACCCGAGGAGGAGCGGAAGTAACCGTCTTTTCCTACGAGACAGCGGCACTAAAACAAAACCCGTCCACGATCTTCGGCCCGCTGAAAAAGAAGTTCAAAGATGACTCCGCCGCACAGGAGGCGAAGTGGCTCGAATCACTGTTTTGGGACATCACAATCGTGACACCGGAGATCCAGCAGGAGCTTCAACTGAATGGTGGCATCTTCTCGGAGTTCCAGCCCGATGATCAACGAAACGCGGAAGAGATCAAGCATGGGCAGACCGCCCGCTATCAGCTTCCAAAAACCATCTCGGGTGCCACCCGTCGGGTCCACAGTGTCAACTACGCTGGAGAAGCCATTGTTACCGAACGCTGGCGCGACGAATGGGGACTGGCACTCGACAAGTCAGACATCCACTTTCGAGTCGTCTATCTCTCCGCTGATGGCTCTGCGAATAACGAGACGATCCTCAAGGCTCTTGTGGATCCGCGAATTGCAGTGTGCCGACCGAAAGCCCTCAGTGCCGACACGCGCGAGGCGGTGGCAGACCTTCTCGCTGCGGAAAAAATGCGCCGTGATTACGCCCAGACGCCTTCGCTTCGCGATTACGCCGTTGATAAGCGCGCGGATGCCATCAAGGCTGTGCTCAAGCAACAGCTTCTGGAGTTCCGCACCTGCAAAATTCTTACCAAGGCTGATTATGGCATCCCTCCTGCGGACGTATTTAGTGCGCCTGCGCAAAAGACCGAAGACATCGCCCGCCGGCTTCTCGAAAAGGCTTACGACAAGCCTCTTTTTAGTCCGACCGAAATCAAAAAGCCATTTGCCGAAACCGAGGCGCGCAAGGTCTTCTCCGGCCTCTTCAGCAAAGAAGCGCAGAAGGCCGACAGAGATGCAGTCACCAACTATGGCCCCGGCCTTGAACTCTCGAAGAAAAGTGCGCCGCAGGAATTCCGTTGTGACGATTCGCAGGCGCTCAAGCGCATCCGCGATTGTCTCAAGGGCAAGACTGACTTGCCGGTGAAAGACATCAAGGCCGCGCTCTGCGCCTCGCCGCACGCCCTAACCGACTGGATGGTCCAGCTCTACGTCTTTGCCTTGCTCAAACTCGGCGGCTGGGAACTCGCCCTGAATCCTGCCACCCCTGCGCAACTCGCAGACGGCAAGCCGCTTCCCGGCAATAAGCTCACCGCGCACACGCTTGGTCTAGTGGAATGGAACGCAAAGCTCGACAAATCCCTCCTTGGCGCGCGGCTGGTTGCATCCACGCAGAAAGGCTGGAATGAAGTCCTGCCCTACGCCCGCGTCCTCGATCCAAATCTCAAGACTGCCTCGACGCCGGACGAGGAGCAGGAACGAAACACCGAATTGCGGAAGCTGCTTTCGGTCCTCAAAGCCGAGGTGCCGCAGGTCGAATCAAGCCTCATCCAGCTTGCGAATGGCATGAACGGCACCATCCCGGTCGATTTGAAACTCACTCTCGGCCGATTCCGAGCGATTGCGGAGACGACGGATTTTCACGAGTTCGATGCCGCAGTTCGCGAAAGCTACGCCAAACCTGAAGAATTCGCAGCGGCTCACACCAGCTATCTGAGTGCTCGCACGCTCAACACCTCTGGCGTCGAACTGCTCGGCGTTCGCGGCTATTTGGGCGAGGCGTGCGACGTGGACAAGACAGTCGCCTTCGAGCGTGCCACCCAACTCGGCCTGCTCTCGTTTGATTCGCTTCTTGCCAATCCCGGCATCCTCGACGCTCGGCTCGATAGTTTCCGCAAGTGGAAGACTCGCTACGTGCAGGCTTACCGCAAGGCGCATCGTGCCCACTACGAGGAGCTGACAAAGATCAAAGCCGCCGCCGAAACGCTCGCGCCAAAAGTGCGCGGGCTGGCCCGACTCAATTCCCTCGTCGAGCTAGGCCCGCCGCTCCCCGCCACGGCATCGGTCAGCACCGATCTCACCTCACTCGAAAAGAGCACTTGGATTTGCACCGACGCCGTCGAGGCTCCCGTGGATGGTGCCAAGGCTGTCTGCCCGACCTGCGGATGGACGCCCGGCGAAGAACTTCCTGCACCGTCGCTCGCCGCGTTGCAAGGCGCGGTCCAACTCGGCCTCGCCGATCGGATGCAGCGGTTCAAGGACGCCGCCATTGCCGCCATCCTGCAAAAAGCCGCTGAGTCCGGCGAGCACGCCGACCTCAAGACTCTGCTCGCGATCATTCAGGCCGCCGACGCCGAGAAGCTCGTGGCCGTCCTCTCGGATGACCTGCTCGAATTCCTGCGCAAGCTGCTCCAGGAGCAAAACCTCGCACAGGTGGAAGTCTCATTGTCGGATGTGCTCGACCAAATCGGCGCAATTGATGGCGAGCGCATTGATGACGTCGTGGACCAATTCGCCACACTCCTCCGCAAGAAACTCAAAGACGCGCGCGCGCAGCAGGGCTCCGGCAAGCGCGTCCGCCTCTTCCTTCGCGCTGAACGTCCGTCTGGCGGCCCGCAATCCTGATCCATATGAGCGACGATGCAACCACGCCCACTGATGACCTTCCGGCTTTTCTCAAAAAGCACGTCCGGCCCTACGACCCCGCGACGGACGACTACGAACGCCCGCCGTTCGCTGCGGACATCAAGGAGGGCAAAGGCGACCCAATCTACGGCGCACACTCCTACCACACGAAGGTTCCGCCCCGGAGCATCATTCCCTACATCTTGCATTACACGCAGCCGGGCGACCTTGTGCTCGATGTCTTCTGCGGATCGGGGATGACGGGCGTCGCGGCGCAGATGTGCGCCCAGCCTCCGGCAGATTTGCTCGAGCAGTTCCCGGAGTTGAAGGAGCGCGTCGGCCAACGTGCTTGCCTGCTGAACGACCTTTCACCCGTCGCCTGCCACATCGCCTACAACTACAATACCCCCGTCGATGTCGCCGCCCTGCACCGAGAATTTGAGCGCATCAAGGATGCGGTGGCCGACGAGTTTGCATGGCTCTACGGCACCGAGCACTACGAACCCGCGGTCGGTGCCTATGAACCCG
>CAYMHJ010000219.1:0-11100 GCA_964390165.1 uncultured Prosthecobacter sp.
TGATTTGCAGAGCGGACCTCCGTATTTCGGAGGCGCGGGCATGCACTCGGTGGACCGTCCGCATGTGCAAGTCCGTCACCAGCGGTAGTGCCAGTTCTTCCTTCGTCGAAGTTTCGCCCAAGATTGGTACCTGAGGTGCGGGAACACCTCGCGGGGATGGACCAGGACGGAATCGAGGGTTCCCTGGGCAGGTTTCTTCCGTGGGGCGGGGGAGAGACAGGAATGAAATATCAACAATATGGGACTGACCCGGTTGCCTTTTGTTCCAGCAGGTCGATTACCCTACGGACACAACGAGGTAGATCCTCCTTGAGTTCATAAACCCAAAAGCGGCAAACCTGCCAGCCGAGACTCTGAAGTTGCAGGTCGCGCCAATAGTCGTCGTCCTTGCGCCCGCCGCCCTCGGTTCGGTGAAACGATTCACCGTCAATTTCCACGTCGATTTTTCGTGGACTCAGAATGCCCAAGTCGAGAAAGCGGCCCGCTATGGGATATTGCGAAACGGTGGTGATGCCCGCTTGTTGCAAAGCATCGGCGAGAACCTTCTCCCACGGGGACTGATAGAGTTCGTGCTTCTTCCCGAAAGTGTCACCGCTCCTCGGCAACGTGCGACGCGCCAGTTTTTCGATGAAGGTAACTCCGCAGGCCAAAGCCCATTCACGATTGCCGACGACATGCAAAACGGCCCTGGCTCGCGAAGCAGCCACGTTGAACAGATTTGGATTCTCCCGGAGAAAAATCCTGGACCCGTCCGGCAGCTCTGGCCCGGCGCATAGGCTAAACAGGATCAGGTCCCGCTCATCACCCTGAAATCCGTGGGCGGTTGCGGCGAGGAAGCGCACCCGCTCCATAAAATCAGGTGGCAGCGACCCATCGCCCGCTTCCAGCGCATCCTTCATCCGAATCATCTGCTGCCGGAAAGGCGTCACGACTCCAACCGTTCCGCGGTAACCACCAGCGGCCAGCCGGGACAACTCAACCCGGACGGCTTCAATTTCATCTGAGCACCAAACCCCTGTCTGGCCTGGTTCCACTCTCCCCGCGACATGCGTCCAATGAATTCCTGGCTGCATACCACGCGGGATGTTCAGACGCTCGGTCACGGTCACGACATGCAGGGTGTTGTTGTAGAACGCCTCATTGCCGTAATCTGCAATGAGGTCGTGCGAGCGGAAGTGGAGATCCAGACGCACGCGGGCGCTGTCCGGTACAGATGCGTTGTCGTGGGCGAGGTCGAACGCGCTGTTCGTGCGATACGTGAATCGCTGGACCTGTGCGTCCGTGAGGCCGTGTTGCTCCAATAGCGTCTGGTCAACTACCGCGTCCAACGTGCTGATGTGCTTGAGTTGGTTGGGGTCGCCGGCCAACACCGCGCGTTTACTGCGCGCCAGTAACGGCACGATGGATGGGATGTCGCATTGGCTGGCCTCGTCAATGATCACGAGATCAAACATTCCTGGCACAACTGGCAGCGCGCTGCGAGCCGAGAGGTTCGATACCGACCAGAGTGGAAACGCCCGCATGATGAGCGGAAAATGCCGCTTCAATTCTTTGCCGAAGCGGTCTGGTCCCCAATTTTGAATGCCTGCCCGCAAGTTGGCCAGAGACTCTCGGTCAGCCGGAGCGAGGGAATTGGGCAGGCCACCTGTGGCCCATCGCATCCACTCGCCAGTCTGTTCTTCAATGCCCTGTTGGGCGCTTGCCATCCGGCGATTGCAGTCTTCGGCTCGCGGCAGTTGCGCGAGGCGATGCTCGCAATTTCGCACGAGTACCGCCACACGCGCGGCTTCTGCCCATTTTTTCCATGTCGTAAAGAACTCGTTCCAAGCGTCACCTGTCGCTCCGGCGTCCGGCAAAGCGCCGCCAGCAAACGGAAGCGGGAACGAAAGGAACGGTTCGCGCGCTGCTTGGCGTCTTGCCTCGATCTGGCTTCGGCGGAGTGAGTGCCAAAGCTTCTGGAACAAACCGCACGGTTGGGCGAGCGCGCTGCGTAGTTCCGCCTCTAAAGCCTCCACTCTGTCGTGCGTTATCTCCCGCGGCCAGCGTGCGAGCGCATCGTCAGATTGCGCCGCGAGAGGAAGGGACTTCCGCAATTCCTCAAACTGTTCATTCAATGCCTCATACTCCTTTCGGGCCTGTTCGAGGGTTGAGATGTCACTGAGGGTCGCCCGTTGCTGTTTGAACAATTCCTTAAACTTTCGCCGATACTCGTCTCCCTGTGCGGCATCCGGTCGCGGCGGTTGCGCGAGCAGGCTTTGTAACTTGCTGAGGTAATTTTTGCGCTGAGCGAGGTCACGACTCGACGTTTGGATGATGAGGTCGCCGCCTTCCGCCGCGTTGTTGAGCCGTGGAAGTACCGCATCCAATGCCTGATGGTTCTTGCTGGCGAACAGCGTCGTCTGGCCCCGGAGCAACTGGTTGAGCAGCATGGCCGCCACGACCTCCGATTTTCCGGTGCCGGGCGGTCCCGTCACGACTGATACCGGCTCTGCCAACGAATTGACGACGGCCACGCGTTGGCTCGGATGCAGCAGGCGCGTCTGCGCGAGTTGATCGGCGGCGAACACTGGTGAAGCCGCCGGAGTATTGTCGGACGGCGCTGGTGACACGTCCGGTTCGGAAGTTGGATTGTCGTGAGGGAACAATCCGGCCAGTGCCGTCTGATCCAGGTCTTCATCGGAGAACTTCTCGGTGATGTCCCGGAGGTCGCGCAACAGACTCCGTGTGTAGCGCAGGCGTGGGCCGAGCGTAAGAACCGCCGTGTTGTATAGTCCCGGTTCGGCCTTTTTCCAGTCGGATATCATTCTCAACCCAAGAGGCTCGATGTGTTCGGCGAACTTGTCTGGGTCGTGGACATAATGCGCTGCGTCTTGTGCAAGACGGGCGAAGTCCTTCGGTGCTGGCGTGGTGTTCTCACCGTTGTCGTCTTCGCCATTCGCATCGTTCAAAAATCCCATCGCGCGCAGAAATGCTGCGCGCTCGGCACTCTTGGGGAACCGGTATCCGAGCCAGGCACCGTTCACGGCGATGGGGCCATCCGGTTCAAGATGAAGGACACCAGCGCGCCAATCTGCCGTCATTGGCTGGGCGAAAAGGGGAACGACGAAACCGGAGACTCCCTTTGGTTTCACGAACATCAGCGGGTAGCAGAGATAAACACATTCGTCTTCCCCGCGTCGGACGCGGTTGCGCTGGAAGGGGGCTTGTTCTCTGGCGAGTGAGACAGCGAAGTCGCCACCGGCAGCCAACCGAGCCCAGGGGATCTGTGGAACAGCAATCCAAGTGTCATCCTCGTTCTCCACGAATCCCTTCAAGTCCGGGGCTTCGTCCTGCAAGAGACAATCCATGTAATAGCGGCCCATCGCGCGGAACTGCCTCCACCGGCCAGCCGGCTCAGGTGGCGGTTCGAGCATTTTGGAGCTGACCGCCCTTGTAGGCTTACCTGCGGACGCTGGACCTCCTGCTGGTGGTAACGGAAAGGACTTCCGAGTTGACGACGCGTTTTGGACGTTGGGTTGTGATTTGAGCAACCGCCAGCGAGTCCCTTCGACGCGAACGACGCCTTGATTTTGGAGCAGCCGCAATCCTTGAAGAACCTCAAACTCTTCGACCTTCGTCCCGGTTCGTCGCACCGCGTCGCACAACTCGGCGGCAGTTTGTGGGCCGGGAGCGAGAGCGAGGACATTCAGCAGCGCGTCAGTCATCGTTCGGACCTTCTGGGTCATCATTCTCGTCGGGCGGCGCAATTGGTGGCATCTCATCCGTTGACGCTACGAACTCAAGCCATTCGGTTACGCGCTCGACAAGTGTCTTCGGCCCCTTACGCAGGCGCATGGAGTCTGCCTGGCGAAGAACTCGGTATCGTGACACAAGAAATCACGGGCCTGCGCGTGGCGTCTCACCCGAAGCAACAATGCCAAAGCGCGCAGGCTGTTCATAAAAAGAATACGAACATTCCCTTGCTTCACTTGCTGCTCGAACACATCGAGACAAAGACTCGCAGAAGCAACAATGTGTTCGCGCGGCACCTCCTTCAAAATATCAGGTCGTTGGTAAAGGACATAAACGAGCATTCTCAGCCAATTGTTGTTGAGCACCTGACCGAATTCTGACTTTTCCTTGACTGTCTCGAAAAGCCGTCGCCCGTGGTCAGGTGTTTGGAGTACACGTCCTGCGGCGAAGAGGCGCACAGCATTCGTGACCGGGTGAATCTCGTCTGCCAACTGACTCTGAAATGCGTCCGGGGCATAGCAGCCCATGCGACCCAGGATGTATGTAATCGCCTTGGCTTCCGTGGAAGCTGCGTGTGCACCCGCATTCAGCGCCTTCAATCGCTGCCAAAGAATTCGCGCGATCATGCGCATCCTGTCATCTGCGATTGGCGGTGGATTTGATATCTGTGAGCGACCTCCATATCCCACGTCCATGAACTTGCACGGTGCCACGGTGCTGAAACAGACGAGCAGATTGACAGGTGCCGCATCGCCACCAGCGCCTGTAACGCCAGCCAGATGGGGAGCAATGGTTTGTCTCGCGCTTTCTTTGATAAGCCCGAGACGAGCCAGCCGCTGCTTCATGTCGTGCAGCTGCAACGATTGCTCCAGGTCCGAGACAGTGAGCAAGAATTCGTCGAAAAATTTACGATGTGCGTAAAGCTCTCCGCACGCTGGCCAGCCGTATTTCAACTTAACCGGCCACTTGTCTTGCGGCCCGCGCGGGATGCGCTCCATGCCTTGCCAGTTGAGCAGCACGCTTTCCCCTGTTCCAAATACTTCGAATTGTCCCGGCGACGGCGTGATGCGTACGCGGGCAAATCCACCTGCGGAACGCGCGCTGACATTCAAGTCCACCCAAGCGTTCTGTGCGGCCTGCACGGGCAAGTCGGTAGAGAGTTTTCGGAATTCTGTCTCACCCGATCGCTGCAGCCAGCTCGCCAGACGTGTTGTGTTTCTTTCGATGAAAATGCGTTGTGCAAGCACCTGTTGAAAAGGGCTTCCGCCGGACACTTCACAATCTGCGGGAATAAGAGCGAGCCACTTTGGTTCATGTTCCTCAGTGAGAGTGAACAATTCCAGTGACGGCAATACATCGAGATAAGTCGGCCAGTCCCGTGCAAGACGCCATGCAAAGAGGCATGATCCGCGCGCCACGGCTTTCGCGTCCGGGCCAGGCCAATCGATCTGTGGAAATCGGCGTCGCAGCAAAATGACGAGCCAGTCGGCCATTGGCCCACAAGCCAGCAATTCTGCCGAGCCACCGATAGCGGCGAAGATCTCATTCAAGTGTTGCTCAAGCCGAGCTAACTCCGGGTGTAAGCGGGAAAATGGGGCGGGACTGTCGGCGAACAGAGTATCAGTTTTGATGTGACGCAGGCGACTTCCCCGTCGAACCGGGACATGAAACATTCTTCCGTCAACTTCCTGGCGTCGAAATTCAAAGACGGAGATTTCGATCCCATGCAATCCGGCATCCAACACGGCCAACTGTTTGCTCACCGCTATAAGGCTCGCGTTCGCCTCTGCCCACGACATGGCGGCTGCAACGGAACGCCAGATCAATCGCGCCCCTGCGGGCAGCCGTCCGATCAGGGATTCTTGCGACTCCTCCGGCAACTGATTTGGGATGGCGAGCACGACCTGTGCAGATTTGACGGTGCCATGCGCCTGCTTCAACACGGTCACAGCCTCTGCGGTCAGGCATTCAGCCGGCGTTGGTCTGTTGAGCGCGGGAAGACCGTCTGAGGGCTGCCACTGCGGCTCCTGCCATTTGTCGCCGGCAACAAGTTGTTGCCAGACTGTCACGAGCAACAGGCGCCCTCCAGGGGTTGGCGGGTTCAAACGACTCCAACCGTCGCGCGCCGCTGTCGCCAGCGGCGGCCAAGACAGGCCCAAACCTCGTTCGTTTTGCAGAGCCTCATCTCCAGCGAGCAATTTTTCCTTTTTTACTAATGGGAGTAGTACGCAGGAGGGACGTTGTGGATGGGTGCTGCCTTGGAACGCTTCGGTGCCCGCGTCGTCGCGCACGCACACGAGAGAGTTGACTCCGCCGAGGTCTAGCCCGACGAAATTCATTGTGCCAGTTCCTCCAGCAAGATCGCGAGCAGGTCGGAAAATTCGTGGAACCAGAACGACCCTCCCGCCGGTGCGGCCAGATAATCCACGCGCCCATAGCGAGGATTATCTGGCTTGTTCTCGCTCAACCATTCGCCGCGCAACAACAGGCCGCGGACATTTAGCCCCGGATTTTGCTGCGCGACTTGATCGAGAGTAAATCGCAGACTGGTAGCCATTGCTGTCCTCTGTTTGGTGTCAGTCTGGAGACTCAGAACGGAGTAAATGCAAAGCAACGCTATAGGCCGCGATGATCCGTCAGTCGGGTAAACAACCAGGGCAAGCTCTGCGCCGAGACGCGGCAACCATTCTTCCAATCCCGGACACAAGTGCGCGTGAGCAGGGTGGACCAAAAACATCTTCGCTCCCCCGTCGCGATGGACCCAGCGACTTGAGACGGATAGGGCTGGCATGAAACTGCCGGCTTGGTGCTCGGCTTTCAAATATGCCTTCAGTTCTCCTTCCGGTCGCCACGCGCAGATGTCACGCGCCTCATCGCTATGAAGGAACGAAGTGACCACACCTCGAACAAACTCCGCCCACAATCGCCGGCCCCACGCCCAGATGTTGTCCACGGCCTCCTCCTCACGTCGGAGTTTGTCGTATTGAATCCATAACGGGTGATAACGGCGGTCCTTCTGGAGCACGTAATTGGGGCGAGCGACACCAACCAATCTCCCAACAACTGAAAGAGGCGACCAAGCGTCAAGTCGCTCGCAGTTCCGGCGAAGGTCCACAACAGTGCGAACCTTGAGATGTTCTCGCGCACGCCCGTTCTCGCGCTCGTAGGCGCGAGATCGGTGCTGACAGAGTCGGATAAAGTCACGGATGACGCGGTTCTCTGCGGTGTCCACCGATTCGCGTCGCGTGATCGCCAGAATTTCCTGACGTGCGCCGGCCTTTTCCAGGACGGTTCGGCCAGGACTGCGAATCAAGTCACGCAGACAGATGGCATCAAGTTCCTGCACCCGACCGATGGGAACGGCTTCGCGTTGCCGAACAAGCATTCTACGTGGGCGTTCGCAAACATCCCGTATGGCGGCAAGGTGAGCGCGAGCAATCTCAACGATTCGAGCCGTGCGTGGTTCCTCTCCAGTGCTCACTTTCTTCCAACGCCGCCAGACAATTCCCCAATCAAGTCGCACGACGGGTTGGCCGGCGAAATCCCGAATTTCAGCCAAATCCTTTTCGTATGTCAGCGAAATGGCTTCGTTGAAATAGCCGCAAAGGAAATCAATAGTGTCGCGTAAGGCAACCTCGGCGGCGTTGCTGTCTCCAGGGTCTTCCCATGCGCTGGCACGACGAAGCGCGCCGTGAACGGGGATCGCGCACGTTTCGTGTCCAAACCGGACATGCCACAGGTTTGGATTCTCGTGTGGAAATGCGGGCGATGACAGCAGACCAAGCCGTCGACCCGCCGCCGTGGTCGGATTCTGTAGAACGTTCTGCGCCAGTGGAGCAGCGGGATGCCGACTGCCTGCAAACGCAGGTAACTGTTCGTCATCGACACGCGTGAAGAATGTCAAAGCCTCTGGGTTCAGTGGCTCCGATGCCTCGCAGTCCTCCAAACCCAGCGATGCTCCGAGGTCACCTCGCGAGGCAAACAGCGACCAGGGATAGGGGAGCACGCGAGCCATAATTGCGGGAGGCAACTCAAGGTCGTTTTACGCCGAACCATTCAAACAGGTGTTGTTGGCGGGCACGGGTGAACGCCTCGGCAAGCTCGGCGTCCTGTATGCTTGCAATCGCTTTCTCGATCTCATCCAGACAGTTCGCTGTCGTGGCATCTTGTGTATCGAGGCCGCGCAGCTTCGGAATGATTTTTTGCTCCATCTGGTCGGCCATTGCGTTTCGACAGCGTGTCGTGTCAGTCGACGCACCAGGGTAATTTGCGAGATAGTCTAAGATTGCCCGATAGACCCGGTGTCCGAATGGCCGGTTGACGGTCTCAAGCGTCTGATTGAGCCGCGTCAGGATAGTGCGCTCATTCTCGAATGCGTTTCCATCGAAGTGCTTTACCCATTGTTCTTCCCATGTTTTGCGCGGCAGGAAGTTCGCCGTGGGCGCAATCGTTGGGGCCGGTGCGGCTCTCAGTTCCTTGGGCGCTCCAAACCGCAGGACGTTCGCGCGGTCAATCACCTTGTCGGATAGGGACTGAGTAGATTCGTCCTCATTCATCGTGCCAACGAACAGTACGTTGAAATCGGGGAAGATGAATCGCGGCAACTCGGTCGCTGGAAGACTGCCGGCATCCACCAGCAATGACACTTCTCGACGGCGCTGTGGGTCTTCGATGTTGCGCCCACGGCGTTGCTCCAAGCGGCTCAAGAAGTCCGAGAAATAATACTCGATGCGAGCGAGGTTCATTTCGTCGAGCAAGAGCAGTAGCATCTGATCTTTGCGGGACTGAATTTTAAGGCCGGGAAGATCCTCTGCGGAGAACCTCGACATTTGTGCGAGAGCGCGGGCAAGCTCGGTGGCTTTGTGTTTGCGTTCGAGATAGTTGTAGAACCCAAGTAAGTCTTGGGGGCCAGACCAACCGGGCTGCACGGCGAGGCTGACAAAATTCATTCCGGTTGCCTCGGCGTACGCCATCGGTAGGGCGCTCTTGCCTGTGCCGCTGACTCCCGCCAACACGACCAGCGGATTGATGTGAGCCGCTTTGAGGCTGGTGTGAAACGCGAGTTGCACCCGCTCTGGAAAATGAAGCCCCTTTGCCTTCAGGTGTTTATCTAAGCCAAGTAGTGCGGTGCGCTCGTCAAGTTGGGCACCGCGATTGAACGCGAACTTGAGCGCGGGTTGAGCCAAATCCTCAAGAGCTTTGGCGAGGTCTGTGTGTCCGACGGAGGCTTGCTTCAATTGCGCGTTGAGGTTCTCGACGAGTGCCTTGTAGGTTTCCAAGGACTTTTGAAGTCCTGTCAGTTCTGCTTTTGCACCATCACGCGCCGCCTCGGCCTCCTTGCGTTCCCGATTTGCCTGCGCTCTTTCCTTCTCGGCCTGCTCTACTTTCTGCTGGAGGTCCGTCAGTTCAGATTGGAGTTCCTGCAGCTGTTTCTGTGCTTGGCCCAACTCCAGATTCTTCTGACTGCATTGGCTCTGTAGCTCGCGCAATGCCGCTTCGAGTTCGGTTTTTTGCTTTTGAAGTTCTTCCGCAACTTCGGCCTTTTGCCTGTGGAGTCCGGCGAGTTGGTCGCGCAGCGTGCCGATCTCCTGTGTCAGTTGCGCCTTTTCCAAATTGAACAGGTTGGTTTCCTGAGTGACTTCGTTCAGGCGTTGCTCGTCCTGCGCGAGCTTCTGCTGGACAGCGGCGAGTTCGGATTTGCACCGCTCCAGGTCGGTGATCATCTGCTGGATGCGTGCCGGGGCTTCCGGGTTCGCATTCTGCCACTCCTTGAGAATCCGCAGGTGTCCGACCGTGGCTTCAAGCTGACCGATTTCGGCGTGGCACTTGTCTATGCCTTCGGTCGCTTGCCTCAATTCCTCGCGGCGCACTGGGAGTATCGACTCCAGTTCCTTGAGACCATTCCATTCTGGCAGGAATCGCTCTGCGTAGCGGAGTTTGAATAGTGCGAGAATCGCCCCGACTCCCGCGAGGAGCGAAAGCCCCCATAGTGACCATTGCAGAAGTTGTGTGCTCGGCATCGTGTGTTCCCTTCAAATTGGATCCATCATTTCTGGCCGTCCGCTGGAACTTTCGGAGGTTGGGCCTCCAACCGACCGATTTCCTTTTCCAGCGCCCCCTTCTCCGTCTTGAGCCTAACAATGGTGGCCTCCAAGCCAGAGGATTCGCGGGTAAGTTCGCCCTGCTTGACGACGAACACCTGTAACTGTGTGCGGGCTGCGGCAAGCTCAGCGTCGGCCTTTTGCAATCCGGCCTTGGCCGTGTCGAGGCGGGCTTCTGCGTCGGCTCCGTCCTTGCGGGCCTGCTCCAGATCTTTCTTGGATGCCGAGACTTGGGCGACGAGGGCCGCGTTTTCGCGAGCGCGTTGAGTTTGTGATGTTTGAGTCTCAACCAGGAGTTGTTGGGCGGCGGCCAGCTCTAGGCTTATTCTCTGCAGCTCGGCCTTGGCGGCGTCTCGTTTGCTTTCCGAATCCGCTGCGTCTCGGCGGGCTTGCTCCATTCGATTCGTCAGCTGCGCCAGTTCCGAGGACGCCTGCCGTAGGCGGGATTCCATCTCAGTAGCGCGAGCTTCCACGGTCGCGAGTTGCTGTTGGGATTTCGCCAGTTTCTCCTCGCCCTGTTGGTGCGCGGTGCTGATCGCCTTCAAATCGGCTGCTTTCTGGTCTGACTTTGCGAGTTGGTCTTTCTGGGTTTGAACCTGCTGGCGCAACGACGCCAACTCTGTGGTCATCCGCTCTCTCTCCTGCCGCAAATCGTCCGTTTCCTTTTGGATTTGATCGAAACGGGCCTGAGCCGCAGACACATCGGTTTCCAAGAGCTTTCGGCGTCCATCGACACTGGCGAGGGCATTCGTTGCAGTGCTGAGCCGGCGCTCGCTGTCCTCCGCTTGGCGTGCAAGGGCTTTGGCATCTGCAACAGATCTGGTAAGGATATCGCGTTCGGCGTTCAGCCTCTCGATAGTCGCGGTCAAGTCTGTTTTCTGCCTGTCCGCGTCGAGCAGGGCGCTCCGGGTACCTGCTAGACGTTTAACAATCTCTGCAAGGTCGGATTCAGCCTGATGCTGCTTGGCGTTTAAGGAGTCGGCCGTGGCTTGAGCCTCCCGCATTTCTTTCAGCCGCGTCTCCCAGTCCGCGACCGTAGGCGCGAGAACATCCTTCCGCTTTGTTAAAGATTCGACCTCGACCTGAAGTGCCGAGAACTCCGTGCGTTGTTTGGTGACCCGGATTTCCGCTTCCTCGGCCTGTCGTTTGGAATCGTCGAACCCGCCAAGCAAGATGATGAGGTAAAGTGAGAGCAGGACGCTGGCAACAAGCGCGGTGCGTTTCTGAATCAACGTCCTCAGAGGGCGGTTGATTACGCTGCAAGACT
>CAYMHJ010000220.1:0-11085 GCA_964390165.1 uncultured Prosthecobacter sp.
GTCGTCCCTCATGGCCGCTGGTGAGGCGGAGTGGAAAAAGGTCGAGGAGGCTATCTCCGGCATCAAACAGCCCAAGGAAAAACCCAAGTCCCGTGAAGAAGCCATCACCTTCATGAAGACCAGTCTGAGTGCCTACGATGATGCCTATGCCGCCGCGATCAAAGCCGCACCGAAGAGTCCGGTCCGCTGGTCCGCCGCCATCTTCAATGCCCAGGCAGAAAAAGTGCGCGAACTCGTCGGTGTCGCGCCTGTAAAAAACGTCACCGCAGAGCTCGAAGCCCTTGTCAAATCGGACGACGCCAGCAGCGAGGACAAAGCAGCCGCTGAGAAAGTACTCAAAAGCCTCAAAGCCACCGCCGAACTCAAATCCAAGCCCCTCGACATGAGGTTCACTGCCGTCGATGGTCGGGAGGTTGACCTCGCCAAGATGCGCGGCAAAGTCGTGCTCATCGACTTCTGGGCCACCTGGTGCGGACCTTGCGTTCAGGAGCTTCCCAATGTGCTGAAAGCCTACGAAGAGCTGCACCCGAAAGGCTTCGAAATCATCGGCATCTCACTCGACTCGGACAAAGACAAACTCGAATCCTTCGTGAAGGACAAAGGCATGGAGTGGCCGCAGTTCTTCGATGGCAAAGGCTGGAAAAACGAGATGGCCGCCACCTACGACATCCGTTCCATCCCCGCCATGTGGCTGGTCAATCAAAAAGGCATGGTCGTGGACACCTCAGCCCGCAATGGCCTGAAGGAGAAGGTTGCCAAACTTCTGAAGTAAGACCGCCCAACCTCCGGTTTCTTTTTTCACCGCCGCATCAGGCACTCATCCAGATTCATCACCACATTGGCCACCGTGGTCCAGGCGGCGAGTTCGGCTAGGTTGGCCCCTTTGGGGGCCGGGCCGATGGGATTATTCGCCATCATCGCGGCTGCCTCCTTGTCCTGCTCATAGCTGGCGAGACTTTCGTCATGCAGTCGGGTCAGTGCGGTGATCTCTTTGGCGCTTGGTTCACGGGAAACGCAGAGCTTGAACATGAGCTTCAAGCGCGAGGTGGTGTCTGCTGCTTCTCTGCTGACTCGACGGGCCATGGCCTGATGCGTCTCGATGAAGACGGGATCATTCAGCGTCACGAATGCCTGCAGCGGCGTGTTTGTCCTGCCACGGCGGATCATGCAGACTTCGCGATTGCCGGCATCAAAGGTGGCAAAGCTGGGATACGGGCTGTTGCGGCGGACTTCGGTATAAAGGCTGCGGCGGTGCTTATCCTCCCCCTCGCTGGTGGCCCAGTCATTGCTGCGGCCGAAGGCGGTGCTCAGCCCCATGTTTGGAGCCATGGGACGCACACCGGGACCGAACATCTTTTCACTCAGCAGGCCGCTGACGGCCAGCGCCTGATCACGCAGCATCTCACCCGTGGAGCGGAAGCGCGGGCCGCGCGCCAGCAGTCGGTTGTCAGGGTCTCGCTCTGCCAGTTCTGGCGATGTGACGGAGGTCTGCCGATATGCCTTCGTCATAACCATGAGCTTGATCATGTGTTTCACATCCCAGCCGCTGTCCATGAACTCAGCCGCGAGCCAGTCGAGCAGATCTGGGTGGAAAGGCAGATCCCCCTGGCTGCCGAACTCCTCACTGGTGCGCACGATGCCGACACCGAACAATGTCTCCCACAGACGGTTCACCTGGACTCGTGCCGTGAGGGGATTGTCCCGACTGACCACCCACTTCGCCATCGTAAGACGATTACGCGGCGCATCCGCAGGCAGCGGATGCAGCGCCGCAGGGGTTCCTTCACCCACTTCATCGCCCAGCGCCTGCCAGTTGCCGCGCAGTTGCACCTTCGTGACGCGCCGCTGCTTTGGATCGAGATCCTTCATCACGGGCACCGTGACTGGTTTCATCGCCGCGAGCTGTTTCTTCAAAGCTGCGAGCTTCTGCCGCTCTGGCTTAGCTTCCTTCGCCACCGTGCGGACATAATGATCGGTGATCTCTTGTTGCTGTGCCGGGGTCCGTTTTTCGGCTGTCATGGCGGCCAGAATATTGGCCGGCAAAGCTGTGATGGACTGCACGCGTGCATCCTCCGTGGTCAGCAGTCGGAACTGGCTGACCACATGCTGCTTGAACGCAGACTTCTGCTCCAACGTGACACTCAGCCGCGAGCCTGCGGTCACAAGAATCGGCGATGCGCTGAGCAGCGTGAGCGTATGTGCCTTGTCTGTCTGCGGCGCGATGGCCCAGCCTTGGTTCTTCTTATCCTTCGGCAAAAGGACAGACGCTGCGGTGAAGCCGCCCTGCTCATGATCCGCCTGCGCCGAGGTGAATGTCACGCTCGTCGGGCCACTGATGGCGAAAGCTTTGTCCTTATCCGGTGCAGGCGTGGCATCGCTCTTCCACACCGTCTGCCGTTTAGCATCCAGCAGAACGACTCGGAAGCCATCGAGCCGCTTGCCCACATTGCCGTCGGTGCGGTTCCAGACCACCACGCGCTCCACGGGCACATCTCCGGCGAGTTCCACCTCCCACCATGGGTCGGCATCCTGGCCGCTCGTGTGCGCCACACTGCCCTTCGCATAGTTCCCATCTGTATTGCCATCCACAGCACGGCTGGCGGCGGCGTCCGTGTAGAGACTGCTTTGCTTGGCAGGGCGTTTCACGGCGACGTTCTCACCTCCGCTGAAAACCTGCACCTCAGCGAGCTGGAGCATCTTCTCTTTGCCTGGAAGTTCCACGCGCACATATCTCGCCTTCGTTGTCGCCTGACCTGAAGGCGGAATGATCTGCGCCTTCACACTCGTGATGACAAAGTTCCCCTGCGCGGGTGTTTCGAGTCGCAGCGCCGTGAGCTTCGCCGACTTTAAAGGCAGCTCGATGGTGTAGGTGTCCACGTCACGCCGTTCGGGCACGGAGATCGTTCCATCAGCTGCGATGCTGACCTTCTGCTGGCTCTCCGTGACGACCTTCATGGGAACTTCAGAATTCCAGGCCAGCTCCTGTCTGAACCGCTTCTCCCACTCGCTTAGACCCGCCAGCCACTTTGTCTCAGGTTTGGCAAAGAGTGACTCCAGTGCGGCGATGTCTGTCTCCAACTGCACGCGCTGCTGCTTCAGCTCCGGCGTGTAAAATTCATGCAGCGGTGACTCATCCTTCTTGTCCGCATCCGCGCTCTGATTCAGGAAAGCATAAAACTGGAAGTACTCGTTGATCGTGAGAGGATCATACTTGTGCGTGTGACACTGCGCGCAGGCCATCGTGGTGCCCATCCACACGGCAAAAGTCGTGTTCACTCGATCGATCACCGCAGCATTGCGGAACTCCTCATCGCTCGTGCCACCTTCATTCTGCGTCATCGTGTTCCGGTGAAACGCGGTGGCGATGAACTGATCGTCCGTGGGGTTCGGCAGCAGATCTCCCGCGAGCTGCTCGATGGTGAACTGATCGAAGGGCATGTTTGCATTCAGCGCGCGGATCACCCAATCGCGATAGGACCAGATCTCGCGTGGCTGATCACTCGGATAGCCGGAGCTGTCTGCATAGCGTGCGAGATCGAGCCATTGAGCCGCCCAGTGTTCGCCGAAGCTGGGTTTCGCAAGGTAATGATCTACCGCGTTCTCATAAGGCTTCTTCGTCAGACGATCCAGCTCTTCCAACGTCGGCGGCAGGCCCGTCAAATCCAGCGCCACACGTCGGATCAAAGTTGCAGCATCCGCTTCCACCGAAAACTTGAGCTTCTCCTTCGCCAGTCGTTGAGCCAGGAAACGATCAATCTCAGTCTGTCCCTCCGAATGAGCACTCGGCACTTCAGACCTCTTCACCACCTCATAGCTCCAATGCTTCCCCCACGGCGCGCCTTGTTTGATCCACTCTTTCAGCAGCGCCACCTGCGCTGTCGGGATGGTCTTGTGCTGCTTCGGCGGCGGCATGACTTCATCGGGGTCGGTGGAGAGGATGCGCTGGATGAGCGCACTCTTCTCAGGGTTCCCAGGAATCACGGCGATCACGCCATCGTTGTCCTTCTTGGCCGATGCTTCGTCATCGAGCCGAAGCCCTGCCTCACGCTTCTTTTCATCCGGCCCATGGCAGAAGAAGCAGTTCTCCGACAAAATCGGGCGGATCTCGCGCGAGAAATCCACGGCGCTGGCAGCGACGGGCAGGAGGAAGGCGATGGCGGGGAGGAAACGCATGAGGACGCCCACCCATACGTCGCAGGGCCGCGCTTCCTCACCACGAAACAGGATAGAACAAAACCGATGCTCAGTTCAGCTCCACCTTCTCCGGCGTGTTCGCCATGAGTTGGTAAACTGGCCCCAACTCCTCCAGCACGCTCTTCCACATCTGCACGGCTGGCTTTGCAGTCAGGATGATTTTCCGTGATGCTGTCACGATCCAAGAGCGATGCTTGATCTCTTTTTCGATCTGTCCCTCCGCCCAGCCGGAGTAGCCCACAAACCCGCGCACATCGTGTCCCATGCTCAGTTCGTGCAGTGCATCGGTGACGGAGAGATGTGTCTGACACCGTAGCGTGCCCTGCTTGCGATTCCAGTGCAGCGAGGCAAAGGCCAGCTTGTCCGTCGCGACCGGCCCACCAATAAAAACAGGCACCTGCCCCAGAGCCCCCAGGCTCTGATCCGGCAAAAGATCCGCCACCCTCTGCTCCAAAGGGCGGTTCAGCACATAGCCAAAGGCGCCTTCCTTCGAAGTATGAGCCGCCATGAAAATGACGGTGCGAGAGAAATTGGGATCACGCATGGAGGGCACCGCGAGAAGCAGGTTGCCGGTCAGGGAAGATGAGTCAGCGGGGGCGGGCATGGCAGAGGATGACTGTTATGACGCCGATACAACGGCGCGCGTTGATTTGCACTGCTTTTTCAGGCGCGGCTTTTGTCTGGTGTTCGAGATGAAGGACGCTAGCATCGCCGCTCCCACCATGCCTGCTGAAACCCCTTCCCCGCTCGACCGCGCCCGGCGCAAAGCCTTCCTCCGCCTGCTCCCCGTGCTCTTTGTGAGCTACATGATCGCGTATGTTGACAGGGTGAACGTGGCCGTGGCGAAGCTGACAATGGTGAAGGACATGCCCGCCTTCACCGAGGCCGTCATCGGCTTTGGCAGCACACTTTTCTTCATCGGTTACTTCATCTTGGAGATTCCAGGCTCGCTGATGGTGGAGCGCTGGAGCGCTCGGAAATGGATATGCCGCATCATGGTGAGTTGGGGGCTCATGGCCGCGCTGACGGCCTTTGTCACGACACCGAAGGAGTTCTACACCGTGCGTTTTCTGCTCGGGTTGGCCGAGGCGGGCTTCTTCCCCGGTGTGATCATCTATCTCACGCATTGGTTCACCGCGCGCGATCGTGCGAAGGCGCTGTCCTACTTCCTCATCGCCACGCCCTTTGCCCAGATGCTGAGCCCGATTTCGAGCTGGCTGCTGAAGTTTGGCACCACCGAGGTATTGAAAAATGGCGAGACGCTCGTGCATCCACCGCTGCTCGGACTCGTGGGCTGGCAGTGGGTGTACATCTTCTGGGCCATCCCCGCCATCGTGCTCGGCATAGGCGTGCTCTGGCTGCTCACAGACAGGCCGCGTCAGGCGAAATGGCTCACGCCCGAGGAAAGCGAGGCACTGGAGACGGACTTGGAGCGCGAGCGCCAGCTCAAGACGCGCGGCAAGCGCATGACGGTCTTGGAGGCATTCGCTCATCCCAAAGTGCTGCTACTCTGCGCGGCTTACTTTTTCATCACCACCTGCAGCCACAGCATGGAGCTTTTCATGCCCAGCGTGATCAAGGACTGGTATGCCCTTAGTCGTGATCAGTTCACCTGGCTTATCGTATTGCCGCCACTTCTGGCGCTGTGTGGGCAGCTCTTTGGCGGCTGGAGTTCGGATCGCTTTCAGGAGCGTCGGCTCCACGCCTGCGTGCCCATCGCCATCGGTGCGCTCGCGATGCTGTGCGCACCTCTGACAAAGGGGAACCTCGCGCTGACCATGGTCTGCCTCATGGTCGCCTTCGCCGGATTTAAAACATACATGCCTGCCTTCTGGTCACTGCCCAGTCTCTTCCTTGCCGAGTCAGCCGCTGCGGGCAGCATCGGGCTCATCAACTCCGTCGGCAATCTCGGCGGAGCCACGGGGCCGTGGATGATCGGTTTGATCAGGGATAAAACAGGTTCGTATGAGAACGGCTTTTACTTCCTTGCCGCATCAATGACCATCGCCGCATGCATCGTCTTCTTCCTTGGCCTGGGTATCAAAACAAACTCGAAGTCATCCTGACGTCATGTCGGAGCAGTCGCCAGTCGCCCTGATCACCGGTGGAGCGGGTGCGCTCGCCAGAGCGACTCGTGCGGAGCTGGAGAGCCAGGGCTGGCGGGTCCACTCACCTTTGCGCGAAGAGATGGATGTCACTGACAAAGCGGAGGTGCAGCGTGTGTTCGGCGAACTCGGGCGGATCGATCTGCTCATTCATAATGCCGGCATCACGCGGGATGCTTTGATGCTCAAAATGACGGAAGCCGAGTTCTCCGATGTTCTCGCCGTGCATTTGAAGGGAGCCTTTCTCTGCTCCCAGGCCGCCCTGAAGCTCATGGTGAAGCAGCGCGCGGGTCACATCGTCAACATCGGTTCTTTCAGCGCTCTATGCGGACGCTCAGGACAGGCAAACTACGCTGCGGCAAAGGCGGGTCTCATCGCCCTCACACAATCCATCGCCGCTGAATACGGCGCTCGCGGCATCCGTGCGAACTGTGTGCTGCCCGGCTTCCTCGACACGAAGATGACTCGGCATCTTCTCACTGATCAAACGCAGCGCGAGCGCGTGCTCGCCGCTCACACGTTGGGTCGGCTGAACACACCTGCGGAAGCCGCGCGCTTCATCGCCTTCCTTCACACGATGCAAAACATCAGCGGCCAGGTCTTCCAACTCGACAGCCGCATCTCGCGCTGGGCCTGACTCACGGCCACTCCCGCAGCATCGCGAGACCATCGCGGAACCGCGGCGCTAGCGCGAGACAGTCCAAAAGATGCCTCTTCGCCTGAACGGCATCGGTTTCGCGCAGCAGCTTCGCGAGACGGAAGTGCGTCATCGCTGCTCCATCAGGATCAAGAATGAGCACACGACGATAGGCGGCGATGGATCGGTCTTTCTCCCCAAGAGCATCGGCCGCATCTGCCATGGCCTGCTGCGGCGTGCGGAGGAAGGGATTCAGGGCAAGAGCACATTCGGCATTGGCGCGGACCTGCGGCCAGTCCTTCTTCTTTTGATCCAGTTCGATGAGACGGAGGAAGATCGGCATGGCGCTCGTCTCGTGTTCGGCGATCTGCCGCAGCACGGCGATCTCTTCTTCGTCGCGCTTCAATTCGCGAAGAGCGTTTGCCTTTAGTTGGTAGCCGCCATCACCACCGAAGTCCTCAGGCACGAGGGTGATCAAACGTTCAGCAAGTGGCAGCACGTCTGCCCATTTCTCCTGCTCGATGAGAGTGTCGACCTGTCGATGGATGGCCCACAGGCTGTCGGGGTTTTTCTTTGTGAATTCGGCGAGCGAATCGAGATCGAGCGGGTTCACCTCTTCCGCTTCGGGTTTCTTCCAGTCAGCCTTTTCACCGAAGGCCCCCGCCTTGGCTTTGAGATGCTTTTCAAAGGCGGGCTCCAATTTCTCCATGGGCTCCGTGTTGTCGGCGATGGCGTCATTGATGCGCTTCCCAGCAGCGAGATCACGCAGGATGGCCTGGAACTTCTCTGTGCCGAATTTCTCCAGCAGATAACCTACGACCTGACTGCTCTGATAGTAGGCGAACATGAGGTGGTCATCGCTTTCAGCATTCAGGAAGGCGCTGCTGAGCTGGCTGATCGGCTTCGCTGCTTCCTCCTCCAGGATCATGCGACGGAAGGTGGCATCCATGGACATGCCCCAGATGGGATTGCGCTGGCTTTCCTCGTGGACGCTGATGCCCTCGCTAAACCAGCGTGGCATCTTGTTTTGCGTCAGCGTGAGCGTGACGACGTGGCAGAACTCATGCCAGAGCGTGCTCTGCCAGTTGTTCCGCCCATGCGCGAGCCCGCCGGGGCTGTTCATGGTGATGACGGTGCCGAAGCACACGCCGAGCAGCCCCTGCCCGCCCAGACTGCCAAAGGTGCGAATGGCGAAGTCCTGCTGCTGCCCGAAGAACTCGACCATCACAGGTCGCTTCAAATCGAGCCCATACTTCGCCGTGAGCACCGTCTTGGCCTCGCGCAGCAGGGCGAGCGCTTCTTCGCCATAGATGGGCCAGTCGCGCTTCGGCATCTTGAGGATGAAGTCGTCGAAGCTTTGCGTCGTGTAGCCAGCCATCTCTTTCTCCAAAAGGCCGATGTTATGCGCCTGCACGTTGTAGCCATCCTTTTCACGGATCTCGGCAGCGAGCTTCCAAGCCTCCTCCTCTTCACCGAGGCGGAGCAAATCATGCGTCAGCGCGACCTTTGCGGGCAGGTAACTGGCATCAAACTCCAGCGCCTTTCTTTGATGCTTCGAGCCTTCGGCAAAACGATAAGCGCGTGAGAGCACACGTCCGATGGTATGATCGACTTCGGGGTTCTTGTCCCAGCGCTTCAAACCATTCGCACGGGCCGACTCGAACTTCTTCGCATCCGCAGCGCTCAGATGCGTGATGGCGGCGAGCAACGCCCAGGCTTCGGGGCAGTTGTCGCGGTATTCGAGCACCTTCTGCACGAGCCCGGCGGCATCGAGAAACTTCTCCGCACCGATCAGCGACTCCGCCTGATTCAGCAAAGCCACCGAGTGAACCGGGTTTAGCTCCAGCGCACGCTTCAGACTCTCCAGCGACTTCTCCCGATCTCCATTGGCAAAGGCCAGCGCAAGACCGACTCGCAGCTCCGCCGTCTCGCCACAAGCTTTCAATCCTGCGCGGAAGACATCCGCTGCCCTTGTTGCATCATCTTTGGATAAGGCCAGATGACCCTCGGCGAGGTAAGCTGGCTCAAACTTGGCGTCCTTCTTTTGCGCGACCTGGAAATACTGTTGGATGACCTTCTTCGCATCCGCTCCAAGCGCCAGCGCCGCCTGTCCAAGCGCCACCCAGTCGGCAGCCTTACGATCTTTGGGCTGCTGGGCACGTGCTGCATCATTCACCGCCTTGAGAGCTTCATCGGCGATGTCCTTCCGCCCGATTCGCCGCGCATTGTCATGCTGAAGCATGAGGAGTTCGAGATGGCCGGGGAAGGTCTTCACCGCGAGCTGCACTTCATCACGAGCCTCGATCTCGCGCCCCAGATTCATGAGAGCCTGAATGCGCATGATGCGCCAGTCGGGCAATTTGAAACCCTGCTGGATGGCCCGCTCGCAGATCAGCGCCACATCGTCATAGCGCCCCGCCGCCAGCACTCGTCGCATGGGCTCCAGATTGTCCTCCTCGAAGATTTTCTCCAAATCCTGACCGTGAAGGGCAGAACAAAACGTGAGGAGGAGCAGGGCGCGTCGCATGACAGCAAAGAACGCGCCCGGCGCTGGCTTTTCTCACGCCTTTGGCAGCACGCCCGTGTCATGCAGGATGGCGAGGATATGCTTGCGCTCGGATTCGCCGAGGTAGTCGAAGGTGCCGCTCTTGTCTTTGCCTGTCAGCACATCGCTCAGCATCTTGACGACTGTGGTCTTCAAGTGCGGCGAGAGATGGCGGAAGGTCAGGGAGTGAATCATGAAGCTGCAGCGGTGTTTGAAGAGCCGCGTGTGAAGCTGGAAGTCCTTCAAAGAGCGACCGTCCGCCGACTTGGGAGCTCGGGCGGTGAAGGCGGTCTGGAAGTCTTCCTCACCCTCGATTCCGCCCTCGGGCAAAGCGGCCTCGTCTTTAAAAAGCAGCGCCTCGATCACATCTTCGGCCATGTGGTCGATGATGCGACGAGCGGTGCCGACGGGCTCGTTTTGCACCGGCTCGCCGAGCTCTTTTTGCAGGCTGGTCTGCATGTGCATGGCGCGCATGGCGGTGTGATTTGCCTTTGTCAGCACATTCTGCACTGAGGTCTGATGCTCCAGCACCATGAGGGCCACGATGTCGCTCTTCTTGCGCTTGTAGGGGCTGGTGTCGAAGAAGCTCGTGAGGTCCGTGATGTTCGCCCCTTTCTCGATGGGCATGTCGCAGGTGTTGTCCGCATTTTCCGTGGCTGTGACATTGCCTCGATGGAGTGAAGCACCGTGCTTTCCAGTGACATACCAGCCGCCCCAGCGGTCGGAGAAAGGCGTCGTGGTATCCACCACCGTGCTGCCCTGGCTCATGATCGGATGCCCCTCGGGACCAGGGAAAACGGAGCGCACGATCACGCCAGGAACTTCCGGAGTGAAGGGGCCGCCATGGCAACTGAGGCAGCTCTGATCACGCTCGAAATGCAGCGGCTTCGATGCCTCCACCTCTGGATCGAGCAGGTAGAAGATCGGGCCGAGCTTCGGATCAATGGTGGAGACTTCGATCGAGCCACCGACGGAGTAACCGACATAGGCGTCATCAGAAAAATAGATCACGCGCGGTGTCTGCGGATTGATGCGGTCGTTCTGCTTACTCGTTTTCGAGAAAACCATGACCTGGGATTCTTCAGGGATGCCAAAGCACTTCAGCACGCCGCGCAGCACGCTCCAAGCATCCTTGCGGTCGATCTTCACCTTGCCTGCGAGCAGCATTTTCTCCAGCGCCTGGGCCGCATCACGCGGCTGAGTCTCCGAGTAATGGATCGGTGCCTGCTCATACTCGTCCTCCGCCTGCACAAGGGCGGGCAAAGCGAGGAAAAGAAGCAGACGGATACATTTCATGATGGGGTTGGTCAGAGCATTACGGGCTGGCACAGCCCGCTATTGCCCACCGATTGGCGCGAACTACGCCAGTATTGCGAACCACGCCCACTTGGCATGAATTCCCTACTTTAACGGGGGCAACTTCGCGGAGTAATGCACGGCGCGATGCCGGTTGTCATCGAAGGCAAAGTGGAGCCACTGGCCGTCGTTGCTGACGAAGCCGTCGGGGTAGTTCATGCGGCCTTTCGGACCATCGACGGACTCCTGCTGGAGCACGCGCTGGTAGGGCCAGGTCTTCATGCCGTCGAAGCTGATCCACAGCGCCA
>CAYMHJ010000221.1:0-11072 GCA_964390165.1 uncultured Prosthecobacter sp.
CATTTATCCAACGCTCATAGAGCTCACCGGCGTGTCGAAGCGCGACGACCTCGAAGGCCTCAGTCTTGCCCCGCAACTCAAGGACGCCGCAACCAAACGCGAGCGCCCCGCCATCACCAGCCACAACCAGGGCAACCACGGCATCCGCAGTGAAAAATGGCGCTATATCCACTACGCCGACGGCAGCGAGGAACTCTACGACATGATCAATGACCCCAATGAATGGCACAACCTCGCCGCCAAACCTGAGCATGCCGCCACCATCGCCGAACATAAAAAGTGGCTGCCAAAGATCGACCTGCCGCCTGCGCCGAACAGCGCCAGCCGCGTGCTGACCTACGACAAGTCCACCGACGAAGCCGTCTGGGAAGGCACCACAGTGAAACGCAGCGACCCGATTCCGCAATAAAGGCGGACATGTCCCACCACGATGCTGAGCGGTGATGCACACCGTGACATTTCCACGCCTGCTCTGCGTTATCAAAAGCCCCCAACCGCCTCATCTCATGCACCGCATCTGCTTCCTTCTTCTATTTGGC
This sequence comes from uncultured Prosthecobacter sp., assembly GCA_964390165.1. Lineage (GTDB taxonomy): Bacteria > Verrucomicrobiota > Verrucomicrobiia > Verrucomicrobiales > Verrucomicrobiaceae > Prosthecobacter. Next base: position 540 of record CAYMHJ010000221.1, read on the forward strand.
TTTCTCTATTCGGCTGTTTTCTCCGCCACTCCGCCGAATGTCGTCGTCTTCCTCGCCGATGATGCGGGCTGGGGAGACTACGGCCATTCCGGTAATAAACAGGTCGCCACGCCGAACATTGACTCCATCGCGAAGGGCGGCGTGTCCATAGATCGCTTTTACGTCTGTCCGGTGTGTTCGCCGACACGTGCGGAGTTCCTGACCGGTCGCTACCACCCGCGTGGCGGAGTGCGAGGAGTCTCCACCGGTCAGGAGAGGCTCGATCTCAGTGAAAAAACTATCCCGGATGCCTTCAAGGCCGCCGGTTATGCCACAGGCGCGTTTGGGAAATGGCACAACGGCAGCCAGTGGCCCTATCATCCCATGGCTCGCGGCTTTGACGAATACTTCGGCCACACCTCGGGGCATTGGGGCGAGTACTTCGATGCGCCGCTGGAGGAGAACGGCAGGATGATCCGCACGCAGGGTTACATCGTGGATGTCTGCACGGATCGCGCCCTCGGCTTCATCGACAAAAATAAAGACAAGCCCTTCGTCTGCTACATTCCCTTCACCACGCCGCACTCTCCCTGGGCCGCTCCCGAAGCAGATTGGAAACGTTTCAAAGACAAACCCATCACCCAAACCGCCACGGATGCGGCCAAGGAAATCGCCGATGAAACGCGCTGTGCTCTCGCGATGGTAGAAAACCAGGACATGAATGTCGGTCGCGTGCTTTCTCGACTGAAGCAGCATGGCGTCGAGGACAACACCATCGTCGTCTATTTCTCCGACAACGGCCCCAACTCCATGCGCTGGACTGGCGGCATGAAGGGTAAAAAAGGCACCACTGACGAGGGCGGTGTGCGCTCCGTCTGCTACATCCGCTGGCCCGCGAAATTGCCTGCCGGACACACCGTCACCCAGATTAGCGGCGCGATTGATCTGATGCCCACGCTCACCGCGCTGGCCGGTGTGAAGCGTGTCGGCGACAAGCCGCTGGATGGTCGCGATCTCACGCCGTTGCTCATGAAACAGTCTGTCGAATGGCCCGAGCGCATGATCTTCTCCACCTGGGCCATGAATACCAGCGTGCGGACGCAGACGCACCGCCTCGACAATGCGGGCCAGCTTTATGACATGATCGCCGATCCCGGCCAGGCCACGCCCATCAACGACAAGGAGCCTGTTCTGGCCGCGAAACTCACTGACGCAGTGAAAGCCTGGCGGCATGAGGTGTTCGGCGCTGCTGCTGCTTTGCCCAAAGCGAAGGGCGACAAGAAGAAAGGTGGCAATGCCGTCGATCCGCGTCCGATCCCGGTGGGTTATCGCGAGTTTCCCATCACCATGCTGCCTGCCCGGGATGGCGAGCCACGCGGCGGCGTGCAGCGCAGCAGCGGCGCGCCGAACTGCTCGTATTTCGTGAACTGGACGAGCAAAGACGACAGCATGGTCTGGCTGCTCGATGTCCACAGCGCCGGCAAATACGAAGTGACCATCGACTACACCTGCAAGCTGCCCGACGCTGGCTCCACCATCGAGCTAGCCTTCCAAGACGCAAAACTCAGCAGCAAGGTCGAGCCCGGCTGGGATCCGCCGCTCTACACGAACCAGGACACACTGCCGCGCCCACACGGCGAGAGCACGATGAAGGAATTTCGCACGCTCAAACTCGGCGAGATCACGCTTCCCGTCGGCCAAGGCTCGCTCACGCTCCGCGCCCTCGACATCCCCGGCTCCTCCGTTATGGACGTGCGCCGCGTCACACTCACGCTGCTACCTTGATCATCATGAAGCTGCGGCTCTTTCTATTTTCGTCATTCGTTATTCTGGATTCGTCATTTTCGGCGCAGCCGAACATCATCATAATGGCCGACAACTTAGGCTACGAGTGCGTCACTGCGAACGGTGGCGAGTCGTATCAGACACCGAATCTCGATCGCCTCGCTGCCAGCGGCATACGCCTCGAGTTCAGCCACTCTCAGCCGCTTTGCACACCCAAGCAGGTGCAGCGCATTACGGACGCGAGTGGCTCTACATCTGGTATTCACCACGCCAACGGCTCGACCTTACCTTGCAGGAGTTCGCCTTCGATCATCACCACAAGCTCTACCACAGCGGCCAGTTCTTCGATCTCCAGTCCGATCCCGATGAAAAAGCGGCCCTCTTTGGCAGCCTTTGCAGCGATCAAAGCACCGCCAGGGCCAAGCTCCAGGCCGTGCTCGATTAATATCAAGACGCCCGACCAGAAGTTTTAAAAGCCATCGAGGGCCAGCCTGAAGTCTCGAAGAAAAAGAAAAAAGCCGCCAAGTAATTTAGTCTCACCATGAAACACATCTTCCTGCTCATCACCCTTCTCTCATGCTGTCATCATTCTGCTCTCTTCTCGGCCAACCTGCCGAACATTGTTTTCTTCCTCGTTGATGATCTCGGTCAGCGCGATCTCGGCTGCTACGGGAGCACATTTTATGAGACGCCTAATATTGACCGCATCGCGCGTGAAGGGGCGCGTTTCACCGACGCCTACGCAGCCTGTCCGGTGTGCTCACCCACCCGCGCCAGCCTCATGAGCGGGCAGTGGCCGCAGCGCACGGGCGTCACCGATTACATCGGCGCAGCGAAGACGCCGCAGGAATGGAAGCGCAACACCAAGCTGCTCCCCGCGCCCTACACCGACCGCCTCGCGCTCGACAGCCCGACTTTGGCGAAGGCGATGAAGTCCGCAGGTTACGCCACCTACTTCGCTGGGAAGTGGCACCTCGGTCCAGAGGGCTGGTGGCCGGAGAATCAAGGCTTCGACATCAACATGGGCGGCGTGGATCGCGGCGGACCCTACGGTGGCAAAAAATACTTCTCACCTTATGCCAACCCACGCCTCACCGACGGCCCCGAGGGCGAGCACTTGCCGGACCGACTCGCCACCGAGACCGCAAAGTTCATCACCGCCAGCAAGGACAAGCCCTTCTTTGCCTACTTCTCGTTTTACTCCGTGCACACACCGCTCATGGCCCGCGAGGATTTGCGCCTGAAGTATGAGGCGAAGCGCACCCGCCTCGGTCTTACGGATCAATGGGGCAGGGAAGGGGAACGTGATGTGCGGCTCACGCAGGAGCATGCTGTCTATGCCGCGATGGTCGAGGCCATGGACCTCGCTGTCGGCAAGGTGCTCGCGAAGCTGGACGAACTCGGCCTCGCGGAAAACACGCTCATTATTTTCACCAGTGACAACGGCGGCCTCTCCACCAGCGAGGGCTGGCCCACGTCGAATCTCCCTCTGCGCGGCGGCAAAGGCTGGATGTATGAAGGCGGCATCCGCGAGCCGCTCATCGTGCGCTGGCCCGCCGTGGTGAAAGCAGGCGGCGTCATCGGCACACCCGTCAGCAGTCCTGACATCTTCCCCACGTTGTTGGAGGCCGCGAACGCGAAGCCGCAGCCCGGCCAGGTGATGGATGGCGTGAGTCTCATGCCCGTCTTCAAAGGTGGCGATCTTCCGGAGCGCCCGCTCTTCTGGCATTACCCGCATTACGGCAATCAAGGTGGAGCACCCAGCGCCGCCATCCGCCGTGGCCGGTGGAAGCTCATCCACTGGATGGAAGATGACCGCGCCGAGCTTTTCGACTTATCCAAAGACATCGGAGAAAAGGCCGACCTCGCTGAGAAAGAACCGCAACGAGTAGAGCAGCTCCGCGCCGAGCTCGCCGCCTGGCAAAAGCAAGTCGGTGCCAAGTTCCCCATCACCAACCCTGCCTACGACACAGCCAAGCCCAACGCTCGTGCCGCCAATCGCAATCCAAAGAATCCAAAGAAATGAAATCCATCCTCACCACACTCCTTGCTCTCGTAGCGCTTGCTTCCGCCTCTGCAGCGGAAAAGCCCAACATCCTTTTCGCCTTCGCGGATGACTGGGGGCGGCACGCCAGCGCTTATGCAAAGATCGATGGCCCTGGCACAGTGAATGACCTCATCCAGACGCCCGCCTTTGATCGCGTGGCACGCGAGGGCGTTCTATTCCGCAGCGCCTTTGTCTCCGCGCCGAGTTGCACGCCCTGCCGCAGCGCCCTGCTCTCCGGGCAGCACTTCTGGCGCACGGGCCGGGCATCCATCCTGCGTGGTGCCGTGTGGGATGGTTCAAATCCGGCCTATCCACTGCTGCTGCGCGAGGCAGGCTATCACATTGGCAAAATGTACAAAGTCTGGGGACCGGGAACGCCGAATGATGCACCCTACGATGGCAGCAAGCACGCGTATCAAAAGGCGGGCGGCCGCTTCAACCAGTTCTCGCAAACCGCGACAAAGTCCGTGGCCGGAGGCAAGTCCGTGGAAGCTGCCAAGCAGGCGATTTACGACGAGGTGACGGCGAACTTTGATGCCTTCCTCGCCGACCGAAAGCCCGGCCAGCCGTTCTGCTTCTGGTTCGGGCCGACGAATGTGCATCGCAAGTGGATCAAAGGCTCCGGCAAGGCGCTCTGGGGTCTGAACCCGGATGATTTCAAAGGCAAGATGCCGCCTTTTCTCCCCGATGTGCCGGAGGTGCGTGAAGATCTCGCGGACTATTTTGGTGAGGCGATGGCCTTTGATACGATGCTCGGCTTGTTCATGAAAAAGCTCGAAGCCATCGGCGAACTCGACAACACGCTCATCGCCGTCAGCGGTGATCACGGCGCACCGGGTTTCCCCCACGGCAAGTGCAACCTCTACGACTTTGGTGCGGGCGTCTCGCTGGCGATTCGCTGGGGCGGAGCCAAAGGCGGGCGCGTGGTGGACGATCTCACCAGCCTGACCGATCTCGCGCCGACCTTCCTCGAACTCGGCGGCGTGAAAGTGCCTGCCGTCATGACCGGGCGCAGCCTTGTGCCTTTGCTCACCTCGGACAAGAGCGGGCAGATCGATCCGGCGCGTGACGCCGTCTTCATCGGTCGCGAGCGGCATGTGGAGAATGCACGAGACGGATATCTGCCCTACCCGCAGCGTGCCATCCGTACGCATGACCACCTGCTCATCCGCAATTTTAAACCTGATCGCTGGCCTCTTGGCGAGCCGTATCGACTTGATGGCGACAACCCGCCAAGTGCCGAGGAAATCACAGAGAGTACTCGCGTTACTCTGCCCGATGAAGACGCTGGTCCTTCCAAAGCGTGGCTCGTCGGCGTGCGCAACGATCCACAATGGAAGGCGCACTACGAGTGGGTCTATGGCAAACGTGAAGGCGTGGAGCTTTATGACCTCAAATCCGACCCGCACCAGACCAAGAACCTCGCCTCAGATCCCGCCCACGCAAAAGTGCGCGCCGAACTGGAAAAACGACTGCTCGATGAACTCCAGCGCACCGGCGACCCACGCATGATCGATGACGGCAAATTCTACGAGACTCCACCCATGGCCGGTCCGACCGGCGGCGGCAAGGATCGCGAGGGCGGCGATGTTTCACCTGAAGCCCTGCGTCGTGGCCCGGAGAAAAAGTAAGTTCGTCATCATGACTTTGATTTTTAAGGACAGCAGAATGACTTTTTACCAACATCAAATCTCCTCTCTGATTCTGCTGCCCAACCTCGCCATGAAACGCCTCCTGCCTCTTTTTAAAGGCCAGACGCCCGCTGATTGGCGCACCAGCTTCTACTATCACTACTACGAGTACCCCGGCGTCCACAGCGTCCGCCTCCATTACGGCGTCGTCACCGACCGCTACAAGCTCTTCCACTTCTACGAGCCGGACATGAACTACTGGACTCTAATCGACCGCCAGAGCGATCCGAACGAAATGAAGAACGTCTATGATGATCCCGCCCACGCGGCGACGGTGAAGGAACTCCACGTCGAACTCACTCGCCTGCGCACCGAGCTGAAAGTCACCGCTGAAGCCCCGCCCCAGTCCAAAAGCGGCGCTGGCAAAGGCAAAGGTAAAAACAAAGCCAAGGCCAAAGCCAAGTAATCGCGTCGCAGTGAATCCTCTGACCATGAAGCCATCCCTCACCACCACTGAACTGCCCCGCGCCGCCAGCCGCCGTGCCTTTTTGAAAACCAGCAGCGCTGCGTTTCTCGGAGGCGCGTTGGGTGACTCAATGACGCGAGCGCATGGCTTACCGGAGGGCTGGCATCTTCGCGTGGGACATGCGCAGAAGCCGGAGGAAGCACAGGCGGAACTGGAGGCTTTCAAGGCCGGCACGCCAGACCTCGCGAGCTGGGAGAAGCGCAAGGCCGCCATCCGTCAGGGCATGTTTGAGGCGGTGCGGCTGACGAAGCTGCCGGAGAAGCCGCCACTTGATCCGGTCTATTCCAACAAGCGCGTGTATGACGGCTACACAGCGGAGAGCGTCCACATCCGCAGTTGGCCCGGTTTTTACATCACCGGGACTTTGTATCGTCCGCTGGACATGAAGCCACCCTACGCCGGTGTGGTGTCCGCGCATGGTCACGGCGGGCGCTTCCTACCCTCACGCCAGACGCGTTGCGCCGTGCTGGCGCGCATGGGCGCGGTGGTTTTCCATTATGACATGGTGGGCTACGGCGACACGAAGCGCGCCGGCTGGCAGCACAACAAGGTGCCCGAGGTGCTGCGCATGATCCTTTGGAACAGCATCCGGGCTGTGGACTTCGTCTCCTCCATCGAGGGCGTGGACCCGAAGCGCATCGGCATGACGGGAAACTCCGGCGGTGCATCGCAGACCTTCATCCTCTCCGCGCTCGACGAACGCGTGGCCGTGTCCGTGCCGAGCTGCCAGGTGTCCGCGCATTTCTTCGGCGGCTGTGTCTGCGAAAGCGGCATGCCCATCCACTGGGGGCCGAACCATAAAACAAACAACGCCGAAATCGCCGCCATGACCGCGCCGAGGCCGCAGCTCGTCATCTCCAACGGCTCCGACTGGACCAAGCATGTGCCTGAGATGGAGTTCCCCTACATCCAGCACATCTACAGCCTCTATGGTGCCGCTGACCGCGTGGTGAACGCGCATTTCCCAAACGAAGGCCACGACTACGGCCCCAGCAAGCGCCTGGCGGCTTATCCTTTCTTTATCCGCCATCTCGGGCTCGATAGCCTGCGCCTCTGGGCCAAGGAGGCACCCATCACTGAGTCGTTCGTGAAGGTGGAGACAGAAGAGGAGATGCTCGTCTTCAACGACAAGAACCCCTGGCCCAAGGACGCTGTCGCGCCAAACACACCGCTGCCGTTTTGATCATCTTCGCGTCAGTTCGCGCCATTGCCTGACGTTCTCAGGCGATGTCCATCCAACTGCGCACACTCGCCGTCCTTCTTTTTTCCTGCTGTCTCCATTCGGTTGTCTTCTCAGCCGATCAGCCAAACATCGTCCTCATCTTCGCCGATGACCTTGGTTGGCAGGAGCCGGGTTTTGCGGGGTCGGATTTTTGCGAGACGCCCAACCTCGACCGGCTCGCCAGCGAAGGCATGGTGTTTCGTCATGCGTATGCCTCCGCTGGGAACTGCCAACCGAGCCGTGCCTGCATGCTTTCGGGCCAATACACGGCACGTCACGGCGTCTATGCCGTCGGCTCAACCGAGCGTGGCCCGAAAACTCTCATGCGCATGATCCCGGTGCCGAATCGTCAGAATTTGCCGCCTGCAACCGCGATGTTGGGTGAGTCAATGAAAGCCGCTGGTTACGCCACCGGCTTCTTCGGCAAGTGCCACATGAGCGACTCCAAGGCCGGCAAGTCCGAGCACGCGGGCTTCGATGTCATCAAGCACTCGAAGCATGGGCTGAACAGCGATGATCCACAGGACCCCAAGGCCATCTTTTCCATCACCGAGGCTGCGTGCGCATTCATTGAGGACAATCGCGAGCGGCCTTTTTTCGCCTACATCCCGCACTACGCCGTTCATTCGCGGCTGGAAGGTCGTGCGGAAACGTTGGCGCATTTCAAAGGCAAAGCGCCTGGCAAACTCGGCCACGACAACGCGCTGCTCGCCGCATGCCTCGCTGATCTCGACACCGGCATCGGTCGTGTGCTGGAGAAGCTCAAGTCGCTCGATCTGGAGCGGAACACGCTCGTCGTTTTCACCTCCGACAACGGTGGTCCTCACGTCACGCAGGAGCCGCTGCGCGGCGCCAAGGGCGGCTACTACGAGGGCGGCATCCGCGTGCCCATGATCGCACGTTGGCCGGGCGTCACGGCTCCCGGCAGCAGGTGCGATGTGCCGGTCAGCAACATTGATTTTTATCCCACCTTCCTCGCCGCAGCCGGTGTGCCCGCATCTGCGACCGTACTCGATGGAGAAAGCCTGCTGCCTTTGTTCCGTGGCGAGCCAAAGCTACAGCGTCAGGCATTGTTCTGGCACTTCCCAGGTTATCTCGATGCTCCAGTGCTGCGTGGACGTGATCCCGTTTTCCGCACGCGGCCCGTCAGCGTCATCCGCAAAGGCGACTGGAAGCTGCACCTCTACCACGAAGAGTGGCAGATCGACGGTGGACGCGAAAAACTCGCCACCAACCATGCCGCCGAGCTCTACAACATCGCCAACGATGCAGGCGAGCGGACCGATCTCGCCACCATCGACACAGCGAAACGCGACGAACTGCTCAATGACCTCCTTGCATGGATGAAATCCACCGGTGCCGTGCTGCCGACGCAACCCAATCCCAAATATGACCCGGCGGCGAAAGTGTCCGGCGGGAAGAAAAAGGCATCGGCGAAGTGACCACCCAGCCCAATCTCATGTCATCCAAACTCACCCCTTGGCGCCTCTGCCTCCTCCTGTGCTTCGGCATCCATTCGGCAGTCTTCCCCGCCTCCCCGGCGGAAAACGTTCTCTTCATCGTCTCCGACGATCTTCGAGCCAGCGTGCTCGGTTGTTATGGCGACAAAACCTGCGCCACACCGAACATAGACCGCCTGGCCGCACGCGGGATGCTTTTTGAGCGGGCCTACTGCCAGGGCACGGTTTGCGGTCCGTCACGTGCTTCGTTCATGCGAGGACGCTACCATGGCAGCAGCGGCATCACCCTTGGCGAGCACTTCATCGCCCAAGGCCGCACCACCGCCCGTGTGGGCAAGATTTTCCACATGCGCGTGCCTGGCGACATCATCGCTGGCACCGATGGCGAGGACGTGGCCGCCTGCTGGAGCGAGCGCCACAACTCTCAGGGACTGGAGGCGCACACACCGGGCGATTACGCCTGCCTGAACCTCAACATCTTCACCACCGAACTCGAAGGCCGCCAATCCACCGGTGATCCCCACCGGCCTTTCGTCACGGTCAGTTATGAAGGCGATGGCTCCGACCAGCCCGATGCCAAAACCGCCGCGAAATGCGTGGAGCTGCTGCAAAAGTTCAGCGCTGCGAAAAAGCCTTTTCTCCTCGCCGCAGGTTTCGTGAGGCCGCATTACCCCATGGTCGCCCCGCGCTCGTTTTTTGACCGTTATCCCCCGGGAAAAGTCGTGATGCCTTCCGTGCCAGAGAACGACCTCGCCGACATCCCGCCTTTGGGCATTTCCGGCTCGAACTCGAAGAAAACCGGCCTGGCACAATACCCGGAGAATCAGCAGCGCATGTGGTCTGGCTACTACGCCAGCGTCACTTTCATGGATCAGCAGCTCGGGCGCATTCTGGATGAACTCGACCGCCTCGGACTCGCCGAGAGCACCGCCATCGTCTTCACCAGCGACCACGGTTATCATCTCGGCGACCATACCTTCTGGCAAAAAGCCAATCTTCACGAGCAGGTCACCCGCGTGCCGCTCATCATCGCCGCGCCAGGCGTCAAACCCGCCCGCAGCCGCTCCATCGTCCAGCTCGTGGACGTTTTCCCAACGCTGTGTGAACTCACCGCCGCGCCGGTTCCCGCGAGCGTGGAGGGAAAAAGCCTCGTCCCCGTGCTGCATGATCCAGCCGCCACCATCCACGACGCCACGTTTTCCTACGACGGCCAGCATCACGCGCTCCGCACAGACCGCTGGGCCTACATGCGCTACACCGACAGCACTGAAGAACTCTACGACATGAACGCCGATCCCGGCCAGTTCACCAACCTCGCCACCGATCCGGCCCACACGGCCACCGTGGAAAAACTCCGCCACCAACTCCAGCAGCACCCAGCCGCCAACTCGCAGCCGAAGAAGGGCAAAAAGAAGAACAAGAAGTGAAACAACGCCCTGCTCACATCTCATCCATGAAACACATCCTCCTTGCCCTCCTCCTTTCGGCATTCGTCTTGCCGCATTCGTCATTTTCGGCGCAGCCGAACATCCTCTGGTTCGTCGTCGATGACATGTCGCCGAGCTTTTCCTGCTATGGCGAGACATTGATCCAAACGCCCGCCGTGGACAAACTCGCGGCGGAGGGCACGAAGTTCACACGGGCCTATGTCACCGCGCCCGTGTGCTCCACCTGCCGCTCGGCGCTGATTACCGGGATGTATCAGACCACCATCGGCGCACATCATCATCGCAGCGGACGCGGCGAGATGAAAATCCACCTGCCACCTGATGTGACGCCGGTGCCTGCGCAGTTTCAAAAAGCCGGTTACTACACCTGCATCGGCAGCGGATTGCCCGGTCTGGACAATCGCGGCGTGCCTTTTGGAAACGGAAAGAAAAAGA
>CAYMHJ010000222.1:0-11008 GCA_964390165.1 uncultured Prosthecobacter sp.
GGCAGGACGCCGCCGAAAAACCGCCCGCAGGCAAAAGCTGGAACCTCGGTGTCCACGTCGATCTAGGCCTCATGATCAGCAACGACGGCGTGCATTTCCGCGAGCCGGTGCCCGGCTTCCAAGTCATTCCACGTGGCAAGGAAGGCGAGTGGGATGACGTCGCTATCCTCCAAGGCCACGCCTTCGTGAACGAGGGCGACAAGACGATGATCTGGTATTCACACTGGGACACGGGTGGCGTGTTGGAAAACATGGACATCGGCCTCGCCACGCTGCGGCGTGATGGATTTGGCTCGTTGTCTCGCAAGGTGGCGGAGGAAGAAGGGCACTTCATCACGAGCCCGTTTGAGGCGAAGCAGATCGCGCTGAACGCGGATGGCATCACGTCTGAAACTCCGCTCACTGTCCAACTCCTTGACCACCTTGACCGTCCTCTTGACGGGTATGTGGTCGAGTTGAAGACAAATGGCATTCGAGTGCCGCTCGTCTTTTCAAAACCTCTGCCTGCGGACAAGAAGCTCGCCCTGCGGGTGAACTTCCCGGCGAGCACCCCAGCCAGGATCTACGCCGTGTATCTCGACTAACCTGTCGGGTGCCAACCCGGAAGGCATTTTCGTCGGGCAGATTTCCTCTCTTGCCACGCTAGGCCTGATCCCCTAGCCTCCGCGCCCATGTCTGACCAAAAATCCCCCGTTGATTGGGAACGCCTCGAAGCGAAGCCCGAATTCCGTGCCCTCATCAGGAAGAAGGCCCGCTTCATCATCGGTGCCACCCTCTTCTTCATGTCCTATTATCTGGCCCTGCCCATTCTCGTGGGCTACTTCCCCGAGTTGATGAAAAGAAGGGTCTGGGGCGAGGTGAACATTGCCTACGTTTTTGCGCTCTCGCAGTTCTTCATGGCATGGATCATGGCCTTTGTGTACGTCCGCGTCGCCACTGGCTGGGACAAATCCGCAGCCAGTGTCATCAGCGATCAGCATTGATCCCAGATCTCCGATTCTCCCCCTTCCGCGTCTTACTCCTCTCATGTCCATCTCTCTCATCATGTTCCTCGGCTTCGTGGCCCTCACGTTGCTGATCACTTTCTGGGCTGCCAAAAAGAACACTGGCGCCAGCGCCTACTTCGCCGCCGGGCGCAGCATCACCGGCTGGCAGAACGGTCTCGCCGTGGCCGGTGACTATATGAGCGCAGCCTCCTTCCTCGGCATTTCTGGGATGATCTGTTTCTCGGGTTATGACGGCTTCATGTACTCTGTCGGATTCCTCGTCGCCTACATCACCGTGCTGTTGGTTGTCGCCGAACCGCTGCGCAATGCGGGCAAATACACCATGGCTGACCTTTTGGCCTACCGTCTTTCACCACGCCCCGTGCGTGCAATGGCCTCGCTTAGCACCCTGACCGTCTCTACCTTTTACATGATCGCGCAAATGGTCGGAGCGGGTGTGATCATCAAACGTCTGATCGGTCTTGAGTTCGCGCCAGCCGTGATCGGCGTGGGCGTGCTGATGCTGGTCTATGTGGTCTTCGGCGGGATGCTGGCCACCACCTGGGTGCAGATCATCAAGGCACTGCTGCTCATGGCTGGCGCAGTGCTGCTGAGCTACCTCGTCCTCCAGTTTCATGACTTCAGTTTCACGAATTTCTTCAATGCCGTGTCAAAAGCCGATTACGCAGGCAGTGCCGAACCGAAGAACCTGCTCGAACCAGGACTGAAGTATGGCGTGGCTGTCGCCGGGCCATGGGGGCCGTTGGATCTCGTCTCACTCGGCCTTGGTCTGGTTTTGGGGACAGCGGGTCTTCCGCACATTCTTGTGCGCTTTTATACTGTGCCTGATGCTAAAACCGCCCGCTCCAGTGTGGTCTGGGCCATGGCCATCATCGGCGTCTTCTACATCATGACCACCTTCTTCGGATTTGGTGCCGCCACCATTCTGAAGAAGGCGCTGATCCTGACGGCGGATGGCAAGCCCGACACCAACATGGTGGCCCCCATCCTCGCCCAGCAGCTCGGTGGCGAACTCTTCTTTGCCTTCATCAGCGCTGTCGCCTTCGCCACCATTTTGGCCGTCGTCGCAGGTCTCACCATGAGCGCCTCTGCCTCCTTCGCCCACGACTTTTATTCCAACGTGCTGCATCACGGTAAGGAAAACCGGCCTGGCCAGGAAGTGAAGGTCGCCCGCATCACCGCCTTTGTCGTCGGCGCGGTCAGCATCGGCATCGCCATCTACCTCGGACCCAGCGTGAACGCAGCCTTCCTCGTCGGTCTGGCCTTCGCTGTGGCTGCGAGTGCAAACCTGCCCGTGATCATCTTCAGCGTCTTCTGGAAACGCTTCAACACCACGGGAGCTGTCGCAGGCCTTGGTGTCGGGCTCGCCTCCGCCATCATCCTCATTTTACTCAGCCCGAATGGTGTTTTGGGCAAAGCCGGTGCCATTTTTCCACTCGAGAATCCAGGCATCGTCAGCATCCCGCTTGGATTCCTGGCGGCTTATCTCGGAACCATCCTGACCCCACGCGATCTCGAAGCGGAGGCCAAATTTGCCGAGCTCACAGTTCGCGCTCACACCGGGCTCGGATCTGAAAAGGCGACGGCTCACTGAGCCAGCGCGTCATGCGGGTGCGGTCTGCTACGGCACCTCCACCCGCACACGGATAAACATCGGAATGCCCGTATTCATTGCGGGCACAAGTCGGACCGTCACGGTCTCAGTGACGCCATCACCCGTTGGGATGACGCTGAGTTCTTCGGCATTAGCCCCAGCAGGCTGCCATGCGGCAAGCGTGGTGGAGGTTTCGAGATGATACTGCACACCAGATGGATTCGAGAGGAGGCGGCGATAGCTGAAGGTGAGATGTCGATTCCCCGTGCCAGGATCTTCCTGAGATGAAGTTTGCGGCAGCGCACCCAGGCCGATCTCTCCAGAATGGAAGGCATAGTCGAGTAGTGCCGCGACACCGTTGGCGTCTCCATCTGCCTCAGGATCGGCGAGACGCAGGATGCTCCACATTTCCGTGCGTGTATTGGGTGGCACGGCGTTGTCACTGGCGGCGATGGTGAAGGTATTCAGCCCGCCAGCAAGAGAGGTGAGATTTTGAGTCCATGTGGCAAAGGCATCTGCCGTGGTGACGCCACCACCGTTGACCGTGACTGAGGCGACTCCACTCACGTCAGTGCCGCTTCCCACCAGCATGAGATGATCTGCCAGCACTACGCCGCCCGTTCCGGGTGTCATCATCAGATCAGGTGGGGTGGCGTCCTGCGTGGATCTCTGGGGCTCCGACCACGCTCCCGTGAGGCCGGCCGCTCGAGCCCGAGCGCGGTAATGATATAGCTGGCCATCGGTGAGGCTGGCGAAGCTTTGCTGAGCAGCTGTGATGAAGCCGGTGGAGATGGCATCACTGAAGTTGCTGGCAGTGGCGTGCTGCAGCTCATATTCATAGCCACTGCCGAGCGCCGTCCATGAGACTGTGTTGCTGGTGCCGCCGGTGAAAAGAGGCTCTGCGGCGAGCACCAGATCATTCACCGCCACGATGTCGATGAGCGATGATTCACCGAGGATTGCCAGGTTCGCAGGGAGCACGGCTTTCAGCCAGGCATCTTCAGCCGATGTCTGCACGGTCACGCTTCCACTCCATGAGCCGCGAACGAAGCTTCCACTTGTGCCAGGAGTCATTGCCAGAGCAGTCTCTGCGCGACCAAAGCGAAGGTTGGGCAGGGTGTTGGCAGATGCACCCTGTGGCAGGGTGCCCACCCAGGTCAAAGGATCACCATAGGCGCTGTCTGTGCGAAAACTCAGCGTGCGGTTCAGCGTGGTGATGGTGCTGCGCACGGTGCCGTCGCTGGTGTAATCGTTGTTGTTGAAGCTGACATCGACCATCAGGTTCATCGTGCCGTCGTAATGGAAGGGGGTGGTGAAGGTGACCGAGTTCCAGCCGAGGGAGGAAAGCGTGACATTGCCGCTGAAAACGGTGACCCAGCCATCACTTTCCCAGGTGCGTTCATTGAAGGGATAGCTCGCGCGGTTGGTATGCTTCAGCCGGATGGTGAAGTCCTTCAAAAGCTGCCCGGGCAGCTTCGCGACATCGAGTGCAAGCGATATCAGACTCCCCGCAGTGCCCACTTCCGTCGGAGTGTAGATGCTCTGCATCCTTGCATCATGGTAGTAGCAGGCCAGTGGATAAAACCACGGGTAGGTGCCTGCACCCGTTGTCGTTGGCTCAGCCTGGGCACAGGCGAAAAGCGTCACTGGTCCCGTGAAGCCGCCGACTTCATTGTCCCACTCATCGTAAGCGGTGACCCGGCTCGTGAAGGCACTTCCACGCGCTGCCGCCGCAGGCACGTCCGACCACCCGAAATGATGCACCGCCCCCACGGGCGGGACCGTGAAGCTCCACACCGGCCCCGCACGGGACAGACGGCCACGATGGGCGATGACCTGCCAGTGATAAGTCACTCCCGGCTCCAGCCTCGGCAGGGTCAGTTGTGTCGATTCCACATTGCCCACGAGTTCGGCGGGCACGGGCAGAGTGCCGAACAAAACGTCATAACTCTCCGGTGCACCGCCGCTCACGGCATGGTAACTCCACGCAAGGTCAGTCTCGGGATGCGTGGGGGAGTTGAGATGTGCTGGAGATGGGTTCACCGGTAGAGCGGGCTGTTCATCATCACTCACGATCATGATGTCCGAGCCTGCGGTGAACCCAGATGCGGTGGCCGTCACGGTCACGCTTTGATCCCCATCGGCCAGCTCATCATCGACGAGATTCAAATCAAAGGCCGCCCCGCTGCTGCCTGCAGGGATCTGCACACTCACCGGTACGATCAATTCTGTGGGGTCGCTGGAGCCAAGATTGACGGTCAGCGCATTCACCAGTATTCCAGGCACACTCACCACAGCGCCACCGGCCACGACTCCCACACTTTCCAGCGTCGGCGAGGTCAGCGAGACCGCGAGTTGCGTGGCTTCGTTGTCAGTAACCTGGAGTGAGGCGCTGGCCGGAGTCCAGTTGATGACACTGGCGGTGATGGTCACGTTTTGTGCGCTGTCGATCAAATCATCCTCCGGCATCGTGAGTGTGAAGTATGCCTGGGTCTGCCCCTGCGGAATGACCACCGTTGCAGGCACTGTCAGCTCGCCTGGATCATCCGAACTCAGCGCCACCTCGACAGGCACCGCCGCCGCACTGGGAATGCTCACACGAGCCTGATCTGAGATGGCGGATGAGCCCTCGGTCACACTGGCGGGAAGCGTGAGAGTCAGCGTCGTGGTTTCATTGTCATGCACTGGAATGGGCACGCTTGAACTCGGCCACGTCGCGGCGCTTGCGGTCAAAGTCACTCTCTGTGTCCCGTCGATCCGGGTGTCATTGATCGACGTTACGGTAAAGGAGGCTTCAGTCTGACCGGTGGGAATGGTCACACTTACGGGGAAGCTGACTTCCTCTCCCGGCCTGTCAGAGGAAAGCGAGATCTCCAGATTCCCAGCGGGTGCAGGAGCCACCATCACCGTCGCCGTGCCGGTGACACCGCCTTCCGTGAGCTCCGCCGGGATCAGCAGACGCAACTGTTTGTCAGGCACGGCATGAAGCTCGATGTCATCGAGGTTCCAACCAGACTGCTGGTAGGCATCCGGCGTTGTCACCGTGTGCCCCCAGCGCACATAGACCTGGGCATGGCCATCAGCGAGCGAGGCGAGGTCATGCTCCACATGGGTCCACTCTTCATCCCGTGGTGTGTTGGTGTCGTTCTCCCAGACCATGTCCCAGTTGGAGCCATCGGTGGAAAGTTCGACGCTCGTGACCACCCAGGGCTGATAGTCGGCATTCAGCCAGCGTTGATAGCGCAGCCTGGTGCCGTGGCGTCCGCTCAGATCAAATGGACCGGCGGTGAGATGCTGCGGCGCGCTGCTGTCCACGGCATAGTCACCGGCGAGGTTGATGCCGAAAACTTTCGTGCCGGTCGAACCGGCGGAGGGATCAGGATTGCCAAAGGTCAAGGCTCCCTGGCCGAGCGGAGTGCCGTAGGCCCACTCTCCCGTGCGCACCCAGCCGGGATCGGCTTCCAGATTCGTGCTGAAGACAGGTGCGGCACTGACTTCCAACGAAACGGTGCGCGCCTGCACGCGACCTGAGGAGGTGCTGGTGATCGTCACTGAACCCGTGTGTGTCGTGGCGAGAAGCTGGTCGGCTGCCGCATTGATCGTGAGGGTGATCTCCGAGCTCGCTCCTGCGGTGAGTGTGCCGTTGGTGGGTGAAAGGGTGATCCATGAGCCTGTCACATCAGCCGTCCATGGGCGTGAAGAGGTGCCGTGGTTTGTCAGTGTGATGGTTTGAGCCGCGGGAGTGAATGGTCCTCCGATTGGTCCGCTGGCTCTCAGAACATCGGTCGGTGTCGCCAGGATGTCATCGCTGGCGAGCATGGCGTTGTAGAGATTCAGACGCCCGCCCGTGGTGCATTTGCCAGCCAGGGCAGGCAGAGGATTTACTGTGCTGAGGATCAGCTCGCGCATCTGCATGTGCGTCATGGCCGGTTTGTAGCTTTTCATCAGGGCACAGGCTCCCGCCACATGTGGAGTGGCCATGGAGGTGCCATTTTTCAGGCCATAACCGCCATTGTGGATCGTGCTGTAAATCTCATTTCCAGGCGCGGCGAGATCCACCGATGCTGCTGCAAAGTTCGAGAACGAGGCCATCCCATCCGTCCGCGTCGTGGCGGTCACCGAGAGGATGTTTGGGCTGTCATAGGCTGCCGGATACTCGGGAGCGAGGTCGATGTTCGAGGCATTGTTCCCCGCCGCTGCCACGAAGAGGATACCTGCCTCGTGTGCCTCATCGATCACGTCCTTCATCGTCTGCGTGTAGCTCGTGCCTGTGTAAGAGTTCGAGGTCAGGGTGACACCGAGATCCGTGGCATAGGCGATGGCTTCCGCGCCGTCCGACTCAAAGCCATTGCCCGCCGAGTTCAGAAATTTCAGCCCGAGGAGCGAGACCTGCCAGCATACCCCGCTGACGCCCGCCCCATTGTTCCCGGCAGCGCCGATGGTTCCCGCGCAATGCGTGCCGTGGCCGTTGTCGTCATTCGGATTGTTATCCGAGTTCACCCAGTCCCAGCCGCGTGTGTCATCCACATAGCCGTTGTCATCATCGTCGATGCCATTGCCCGCGATCTCGCCCAGATTCGTCCACAGGTTCGCCACCAGATCGGGGTGGGTTTGATCAATGCCTGAGTCGATCACCGCCACGATCACGCTGTGGCTGCCCGTGCTGAGATTCCATGCTTCCGGCGCGTCGATGTCTGCATCCACCGTGCCGCCAGACTGACCCGTGTTGTGCATGCCCCAGAGCGTGCCAAATGACGCATCATTTGGCGTGGCCTGTGCCGTCATGATGTGATCAGGCTCCACGATCAGGATGTGGTCCTTCAGCTTCATCATCCGCGTGACCGCGCGTGGCACTGTGTCCACTTTGGGTTCGCTAAAAGTCACCAGCCAGAGGCCAGACGCAGGCATCCGCTTCCGCACCGTCGCACTGCCGTCACCGAGCAGGGAAAGAAGCTCGGCTTCAGGCATCTTCGGGTTCCTCAGCTTCACCATGACGTGATCTCCCACCATGGCATTCTGGCGCACCAGCCTGTCACCCTGGGAGGAGCGGATGAACTCATCCTCCACCCGCACGAGCGGGTATTTGAGAGACTCATCCCGCACCAGCCGCACCCGGCGCACCTGAGTCTCCCCCGTCTCCAGCTTCACCACAGACTCCCGCTTTTCCAAAATCACCTTCCCCGCGAAACGATCCTCGATCTGCCTCCCCAGTCCGGCCCGGCTCAGTTGAGCCTTCAAAACAGGGGATGTCCTCATCACCTCCTTTGGATTTACCGAGACCGTGCCCATCTCACTCCGCCCCACCCACCACAGACACAGTCCGACCGCTGCAATCGCAGCCAGCCCGGATAAGGCATGGAGGAGGCGTTTCATGCGGCGGGAGAAGCGGCAGGGAAGTCACGGCGGAAGTGCCGGGAAGATCAGACATTCCTGAGAGGCAGGCCGTTGAACCGCCATTCCAGCTCTTTGGAGCTTTCTTTAAAAGCTTTTTCTCAGTGTTTGGAACCTCCGATGGCATGTGTGACTGCCAGATGAAACGGTAGAATGATCAGGAGGTAAAATGATGTTCAGCCCTTCACCCTACCCGACATCATCGGTGGCTCATTTCTCCGGGCGGAGATCAAAGCACACCAGCTTCTCCCGCTGGCGCACAATGAGCCTGCCGTTGCTCAGCGCGGGGGAGGTGCAGCCCATGCCTTCGATCTTGGGCCGGGCTAGCTGGTGGTAGCCATCGGGAGCGGCTTTGACAACGCGGAGGTGGGTGCCGTTGTTCTCAAAGACCATGAGCTTGCCATCGGCCAGGATGGGGGAGGTGATGGTGCTATTCACCTCGTTCTCCAGCCAACTGACTTTGCCTGTGGCAAGCTCGACGCACTGGTGTTTGCCGCCGCACATGAGATAGACGTGGCCTTCATGGATGATCGGGCTGCCGCTGTAGCGCATCGTCACCCAAAAGTGCGACCACGCAGCCTTCGGTGGTCCATCTTTCTGCCACTGGTAGGCACGCAGGCCCACGTCTTTCGCCCCACTGTAAATCACGAGCCAGTCACCCTGCGTCACTGGGCTGGACTGGCCGCCGCCTTCGATCTCCCAGAGCACTTTGCCATCATTCGGCGAGACGCCATAGATGCTGTTGTTCCCCACCATGATCAGGGCGGGATCACCCGAGGTCGGCTGCCACCAGGCGGGGCTGCCGGTGTTGCTGCGGACAGCCTTCTGCTCCCAGAGCAGTTTCCCATCTGCCACGGCATAAGCCTGCGCACGACCGGCGGCGATGTAAACGGTGTCTCCCACGATCAAGGGCGATGCTGCGGGGCCGTTGGCCGGCAGTGGAGCTTTCCAGAGCTGCTTCCCGTCTTTTTGATCCAGACAGTAAAAGTGCGTGCTGCATGCCGCGAAGACTTTGCCATCCACGACGGCTGCGGTGCTGCTGGAGCCGCGTCCTGTGGGCTTGCCCTCGGCTTCGAACTTCCACACCTGTTTCCCGGTATTGAGGTCCAGGCAGACGACGACATCCTTGCCCACCTTGATCGTGTTCGGCACAGCGGCGAGGAGCTTGTCCTTCACTGGCTGGGAGAATTTTTCCTCCTCGATCCATTTCTTGAACTCATCGGCATTGGCAAAGGGCTTGCCCTCGCGCTTCGAGACGCGGGAAAGTTCTTCAAGCGGCAGCGCCGTGGCACCGGCCTTGAAGCGCGACTCGGCCCATTTGCCCAGGCTGACATCCTCTTTGGGTGTGAGATTATCCTTCCGCCACTGGAGCATCCATTCATCCATCTTGGCACCGCGCAGCTTGGGAAGATTGAGGCGGGTTTCCTCCATCTTCTTTGCCAGCTCGGGCGAGACGCCACGGTAGTTCATCTGCTGCATGACTTCGCTGTCGATCTCCCGCTGCTCGGAGGGGATGCGCTCGTGCCAGACGACGGACATGATGACCTGCTCACCCGCCACGACAGGGCTGCCATGACCGCCGTAATGGTCACTCGGGATATATTCACTCTCCCAGACCTTCCTCAAACCCGCCTCCGGAAAGCTTTCGGCAATGGGGGACGTGTCCGTGGACACGCCATCACGATTCGGGCCGCGCCATTGCGGCCAGTCAGCATAAGAGGTGAGGGAACTACAGGTGAGAAGAAATAGAAGACGGCGCATGCGGGACGATCAACGGCAGTCAATCAAGATCACTTGCATTGAACCAACGCCCGGAAGCAAAGGAACACCTGAAACCTGCTCAAGGTCGCTGAATTAGCTCAAAGCGTCACCTCAGATAACCCGATTGGCTGTCAGAACTGACGTTAGAAAATTCATCGACGGTCCTGGCGGTTCGGATTTTATCCCTCTTTTCGCTTGATGGTTGAAACTTTGCCGCAGTTTATTGCACGATGGACAGCAGAGCTTGGGCACTCATGACGATGATATTGAATGTTAGATCTACTCCTGCTTTCGCCGCTTCTCGCATTCTCAACTTACACCTCCAGGGTTTTCCCTGTGGTCTGAGTGCACGCGCTCGGTGCGGCTGCCTGAGGTGCTGTAGATTTCTGGACCAAGGACAATCCATCAAGACATAGTCCCACATGAACTGTAAGTCTGCTGCAACCCTTCGAATGGCGCAGTCAGCACAAACGCTTTCAATGCGACAGCGCAGGACTGCGAGCCGTAAGCGTGCTGTCCGAAGCGGACGCCTTGAGAGCGTTGCGCCGCGAGAACGCACGCCTTCAGGCCGAGAACGACATTTTAAAAAGGCCGCCATTATCCTCGGCACCACCCCATCTAAACAGCTCGAAATGATCCGCCTCATCTCCACGAGCACGGCTCACAGTGTGCGCCTCATCTGCCAGAGCTTCCAGGTACTGCGCAGCAGCCATTACCATGCAGCTTCTCCGACGGCGAGCCAGCGCTCCGATGCGGATATCATTGCGGCCATCGGCTTCATTTTCCATCACCATCGCCGCCGCTATGGCTACCGACTCATCTGGAAGCAACTGGCCGCCGATGGCCTGGTGGGTGCTCCAGACCGTGTGAGCCGTCTCATACAGGAATAAGACTGGATCGCCATCCAGCCCAAGACCTATGTGCCGCAAACCAGTGATGGCCGAGCTAATCTGCCCTCGCCAAACTTGCTAGTGGATCAACCAATGCCGACGCAGCCCAGTGAAGTCTGGGCTGGCAACATCACCTTCATCCCCAGCAGCGGCGGCGGGCTCTATCTAACCGTCATCATTGATCTTTGTTCCAGGCGCATCGTGGGCTGGGCGCTGGCCTAGAACCTGCGCAGCGACCTGGTCATCGCGGCTTTGCAACAGGCCATCGCCGTCAAGCGCATGACCGGCGGCCTCATCTTCAATAGTGATAGTGGCAGCCGGTATGGCAGCCGCTCCTGCCGCCAGCTTCTGGCGCAGGAGGGCAT
>CAYMHJ010000223.1:0-11003 GCA_964390165.1 uncultured Prosthecobacter sp.
GGCAGGCGACTTCGGGATGGCGTTGGTGATTCGCGTGAAACAATCCCGGCATGTGTGCCATCGCCAGAGTGCGCGAAATGCTGACACGCACCTCCGGCCGCGCACTGCCGAAGGCGGCGTGCAGTCCATCGAGCGTTGCCGTGACGCCACCGATCAGCCGCGCTGCCTCAGCGGCGAGATAGTGACCCGCCTCCGTCACCTCGACCGAGCGCGTCGTGCGATTGATGAGATCCAGGCCCAACCGACTCTCGAGCGACTGCATCTGCCGTGTGAGGGCGCTCTGAGATAGTCCGGCCTCCCGTGCCGCACGGGTGAAGCTGCGATGCTTCACGACGAGATGAAACAGATGCAGGGCATGAAGATCGAAAGGTTTCGTGGCGAGATACTTTTGCACGCCACGCATCAAAGCATGAGTTTTATGCACTTCATGCATTTCTTGGACTGGGCGAGATCCGGGCGTCCCACTCACACCAATCCATCTCATGCCCAACATCCTTGATCGCCTGCCCCAAAACGTCCCCGGAAGATTCTACGTCGATTCGAGCTGCGTCGATTGCGGCCTCTGCCCCTCCACCGCCCCCGCTCACTTCCGCCGGGACGACGAGATCGGCCAGAGCTTCGTCTTTCGCCAACCCGAGACGACGGAGGAGATCGCTCTCTGCCGAGAGGCTCTCGAAGGTTGCCCGACTGAGTCGATTGGGGATGAGTAGCTTCGATTGCCAAACTGACCGCGACTGCCCCCAGCGAAGTCACCTTCTACCAATTCCATGCCGACCACGCCAAACTGGGGAGTGGGTCTATATGGCTGTGATTCGGCTTTGGTGTTGAATGCTATGCGGTCCTCCATCGTTCGTGCTGATGCCGCCACTGATTCGGACCTGAAATGGGTCTCAAAGCGTCGTATGGCAGATATCATCTAACTCACCACAAACCATGAACTCCTTACTCGGACACACCTGCTCGTTCCTGCTCATCACCATCATGACAAGCCGCACTATCGCCGCAGACATTGAGATCACAGAAACTCTCCAGCTCCCCGAATGCCACAGCATCGGCTGGGTGCGGGCGAATGCTGGTGTGAAAGGGCAGGGCACGGGCAACATGATTCTTGATGAGGTCAAATGGGGTACGCCCGCGGCGAATCAGGTCATTGAGCAGCATTGGGACTGGGATCTCAGCGATGCGCAATGGGCCGAGGTCGTGAAGCAGAAGGGCGAGGGCAAAAAGGAGGATGTGAAGTTTGATCTGTGGATGCCCGAAGGCATCGGCACCACGCGCGGCATTGTCGTCATCTCCGGCCATGGAAGCGGCGAGACGCTCTACAAGCACGCCGAGCTGCGCAAGATGGCCCGTGAGCTGCATCTCGCGATCTTCAAGTTCGTCGGCAATCCCATGCAACGCGGCTTTTGGCCTCGCAGCCTGCTTGATCAGCGCCTTGCAGCCTTCGCCGAAAAAGAACAGCATCCCGAGCTCAATCACGCGCCGCTCTTTCTCTACGGTCATTCCAACGGCACCGGCTTCTCCGCCATTTATCCTGCTGTCGAAAGTTCACGCGTCTGGGCCTGGATATCCATGCGCCCTGGCACCACGTTTCAGGTTTATCAGCCGAAAGCCGCGCAGACACCCGGCATGGTCATCTTCGGCGAGGACGATGGATTCTTCGCTCGTCCGTCCAAGGAGCAAAACATGGCCGTCGTCGAGGCCATGCGCTCGAAACACAACGCGCTGTGGCATTACGCCGTCGAGCCTAAGACCGGTCATGGGCCTGGTGAGAAGACCTGGCCCCTCGTCTTCTCCTTCCTGCGCCACAGTTTCGCCTCCCGTGTTCCTGCCGATGCAGATGCAAGCAAAGGGCCGGTGAAGCTGAACGAAATCAAAGCCGAGAGCGGTCATCTCGGCCAAAATTGGAACGCAAAGACCAGTGGCTACCAAACATTGCCCATCGCGCCCTTCACCGACTTTGCTGGCGACAAATCCACCGCCTCCTGGCTTCTTAACGCCTCGTTTGCTTCAGATTGGCAAATCTTTCAACGCGACGGCCAGCTCGCAAAGTAACTTCTTCCATCACTCCACCCATCCATCCATGAAGCTTCCCCTCGCCCTTCTCCTCGCCTTCTCCACCTGTGCCCTCGCGCTTGATCCCCACGTCGAGGTGGTCACCCGCATCGTCGAAGCCGCCAAAGGCAAAGTCGAGAAGACCGCGGACGGCCAGAGCCTGAAGCTCGTCGATCTCGCTGTGCCAAATGCCGGGCCGCACGACCACCGAAAAGACGATCCGTATGACGCGGCTTTCTTCGAGCACCTCAGCCAAATCACCACGCTTGAATCTCTGAACGTCATCTCCACCAAGGCGAACGACGAATGGATCGCGCCTCTCGGGAAGCTAGTGAACCTTAAGACACTCCGCTTCACCAACAACGGCAAGCTTACTGATGCTGGCATGGAAACCTTTGCGGGTCTCACGAACCTAGAATCTTTCTCCTTCGTCGGCACCGCCATCACCGGCAAAGCCTATGCCAAATGCACCGGATGGACCAAGGTCATCAAAGTGAGCCATCGCGGCAGCAGCATCGACGATGAAGGCCTCAAACAGCTCTGCGAGCATCTGCCAAACCTCGAAAGTATAAGCCTCGCCCACGCGAAGTTCACCGATGCTGGCGCACCACATCTCGCCAAGCTCACGAAGCTCAAAGGTCTGGAACTCGGCACTCGCAACGCGGCTCCTGCCTGCCTGAAGAATCTCGTCAGCCTTCCGCTGGAGTATTTGCAGCTTGGCGATGGTCTCGATGCTCCCGAAGGCATCGCCGCCATCAAGTCCATCGCGACATTGAAGCGCGTCACGCTCACTGATTGTTCCAAACTAGACGACGTGGGCCTGAAACTCGCCGCCGACCTCAAGCAGCTCGAACAACTCGAACTCGGCCGCCTCGCGTTGCCCAACGAGCGCCTGCCACAGCTCGCCGCCTTCGCCCACCTCAAGGAATTGAAGCTAATCGACCGCTCCAAAGGCTACTCGCCTGAAACGCAGGCCAAGATCAAAGGCCTGCTGCCGAAGGTCGATGTGAAGTTTCAATGAGTAGTGTGGTGTCCGCAACGCCCCTTTACGGTGCCTTTGCTCGTCCGCCGAAGTAGGGGAAGCGGTCCCAGGCGTCGTTTTGGGGATCGACTCGTGGATCTTGGGTATCACGCATCCAGGTTTCGACTTGGGCGGCGAGTTTGGCTTTGGAGGCGGCTTGTGCGGGATCGGTGGCGAGGTTTTTGACCTGATCGGGATCGCTGCGCAGGTTGTAGAGTTCTTCGGCGGGGCGTTTGGCAAAGCTGACGTCAAAGAAGGGCTTCATGGCACCTTCGCGTTGATCGAGGATGAGCTGTTTGGTGCTGGTTCCATCGACATCGCCAAAGGGGCCGACGGCGAAGTGCAGCACGGGATCGCCCGCAGGCCAGCGGTCCGGGCACAGATTGCGGATGTAAAGGAAGTCAGCGTTGCGCACGGCTCGGCAGGGGTAGCTGGCATCGCCACTGCGCACGTTGGCGTGGCGTTCGCGTTCGAGGAAGACGTGGGCACGGTCTTTGCCTTCGCTTTGACCGGTGAGCACGTCGAGGAAGCTGCAGGAGGTCATCTCTGGCCACGGTTTGACGCCTGCGAGGTCGAGGAAGGTGGGGGCGAAGTCGGTCAAGCTGATGAAGGCATCACTGCGGCTGCCTGCGGTGACTTTGCCGGGCCAGCGCACGGCCAGCGGAACGTGGGAGCCGCTGTCGTGGCAGTTCGCGAGGCCGCGCGGCATCTGCCAGCCGTTGTCGCTGGTGTAGATGACGACGGTGCTGTCGAGCTGGCCCGTTTTTTCAAGCTGTGCGATGGCGTCGCCAAAAGCGGTGTCCATTTCCTGCACAGCGGCGAGGTAGTTCGCGATCTCGCGGCGAACTTCGGGTGTGTCTGGCAAATAGGCGGGCACCCGAATTTTGGTGAGGTCGATTCCTGCGGCGACGCCATCCACTTTTTTAAAGCTGTGCAGCGCGGTGTGGACGGAGCCGAACCAGAAGAAGAATGGCGTGTCGGCTTTTCGCTCAGCGAGGAAGCTGGTGAAGTCCTTGAACTCTTTCCCGGCGGGATTTTGCTCACGGCCAAACTCTTTGAACTTGCCAGGTGACCAACCTTTGCCGGTGAAGCCGGTGTGGTAGCCACTTTCCGCGAGTGCGTCCGTGAAGACGCGGAATTTCGGATGAAAGCGGCTCCACAGGCTGGCCATGTCCTCAAGCTGATGCGCAGCGCGGCCGGTGAGGATGCTGGAACGCGTAGGCGAGCACGAAGGCACCGGACAGAAGGCATTGTCGAAGTTCATGCCTTCGCGAGTGATGCGATCAAACACAGGCGTCTTCACCGCCGCGCAGCCATTCGCTGCGGCGTGCTCGTAGGACCAATTGTCGCCAATGAGGAAGAGGATGTTTGGCCGCGGGGCGGCGTGGAGACACGCCGAGAAAACGAGAAGAGCGAGGAGCGCGCGCATGGTGTGAAGAAGGTGCAGCGACGATGCTTGACCTCATGCGGGCCGCCAATCATAAAAGCGATATGAAGCACCGAGAAAAAGCGACGTTGTATCGGGAGTTGGCGAAACTCATCGAGGCCGCGCTGCACCTGGATCGCTCGCTGGAACTGCTGCTTTCCCAAAGCGCTGGCGGTGAGCGGCGGAAATTTCTCGAAGGCCTGAAGCGAGGTCTGGAGTCGGGCATGAGCCTAGCGGAATCAGTGAAAGCCTACAATTCCGACTTCGTGACCGGGCTGGAGCTGGCGCTGATCGAAGCCGGGGAGCGCAGTGGGAAGCTGGGCGTGTCATTCAATCACCTCGCACGCTACTTTGCCGCCATGGAGACTGCGGAACGTCAGGCAGGACGTGCGATGATCTATCCACTGATCCTGGCCCACCTCGCTATTTTGCTGCCAGAGCTGCCAGCGCTGATCGTGGAGAAGGAAGGGGATCATCCTTTGCAGCGGATGCTGCTCGGCCTCGGGGTGCTGTGGGCAGTGCTCATCGGCCTGCGTTTCATCTGGGACCGACTTGCTGCGATGGCCACCACCTCGCCGAGCATCGACGGACTTCTCAATCGCGTGCCGTTCATCGGCAAGGCGAGGCGGCATTGGGCGATGGCACGGTTCTGCCAGGTCTCGCACGCTTGCCTGCTGGCAGCGCTGAACATGTCGGAAACGGTCCGGCTGGCGGGAAGAGCCTCGCAGAGCGGGCGGCTGAGTCGTGGGGCCGAAGCTGCGGCGGAGTACATCGAGGCCGGGCATCAGCTCGGGGAATCATTGGCAGAGAGCGGCGTCTTCGAGCTCGGCTTCGTGCATGGCATCGCCACGGCAGAGGAAGTGGGCAAGATCGACGAAGAGATGGCGCGCTGGTCCACGGCGGAGACGCTGGAGGCACATCAGGCCATCGAAAGCGCGGCGCAGTGGCTGCCCAAGATGGGCTACGCCGTGGTCGTGGTTTTCGTGGTTTACCGCATCGTCACGATGATGCAGGGCATCTACGCGCCGATTTTGCAGATGGTGGAATGACTCACGGGGCTTGCAGACACACGGCGAACCTGCTTTAAACGCGAGGCCGCAGGGAAAAATGCTTTACGCGGCCTTCGGGATGAGCCAAGTGTTCGCCCGAACAAATACCACACCTCACACGATCATGGCCAAAGCACCCAAAGAATCCTCCTCCGAGCCCGCAACAAACAAAATCGCCGAGGCCCGCGCACGGAACCTCGATCTGGCCATCCAGCAGATCCAGAAAGACTATGGCGAGGGCTCCATCCTCCGCATGGTCGGCGATCACAAGGTCGATGTGGCCGTCATCCCGACGGGCAACCTCCTAATCGATCAGGCACTCGGTGTCGGCGGCTTTGCCCGTGGCCGAATCGTGGAAGTTTACGGCCCCGAGTCCTCCGGTAAAACCACCCTCACCCTCACCGCAGTGGCGCAGGCGCAAAAAGCGGGCGGTCTTGCGGCTTTCATTGATGTGGAGCACGCACTGGACTCGAACTACGCCCGCAAACTCGGCGTGAAGATGGATGAGATGCTCGTCTCCCAGCCCGGCTCCGGTGAAGAGGCCCTCCGCATCTGCGAGACGCTCGTCCGCTCCAATGCCCTCGACATCATCGTCATCGACTCCGTGGCTGCCCTGGTCACCCGCCAGGAACTCGAAGGCGAGATCGGCGACAGCACCGTCGGTGCCCAGGCACGCCTGATGAGCGCCGCTTTGAGAAAGCTCACCGCAATCATCAGCAAGGCCCGCACCTGCGTCATCTTCACCAACCAGATCCGTGAAAAAATCGGTGTCATGTTTGGCAATCCCGAGACGACTCCTGGCGGTAAAGCACTCAAGTTCTACGCCTCCGTCCGCGTCGATATCCGCCGCATCGGTGCCATCAAGAGCAGCGACGGCACCGTCACCGGCAACCGCACGAAGGTCAAAGTGGTGAAGAACAAGCTTGCCCCGCCTTATACCGAGGCCGAGTTCGACATCATGTATAACGAGGGCATCTCCAATGTCGGCTCCATGCTCGATCTGGCGATGGAGTTCGACATCCTCCAGAAGCGTGGCTCCTGGATCAGCTACAAAGGCAGCCAGCTCGCCCAGGGCCGCGATGCCGCCAAGGAAGCGCTCAAAGCCGACGCCGCCCTGTATGCCGACATCGAAAAAGCGGTGAAGGACAAGCTGGCTGAAAAAGGTGGCCTTGCCACCGACAGCACTGCCAGCAGCGAAGAGTGAGTTATGACCGGCCCTTCGGGGCTGGAGTCAGGTTGTTTTGTTTTTCCCGGTGGGTTCGCCCACCGGGTTTTGCTTTTACACTCCAGCAGCTTGTCCGCCGTATCTTGGCGGGAAGTGACGACACCCGGAGATACTTACTGGCTGTTTTCTGAAGACATTTCTGCCTGTCACCCTTTGGCTGCAGCCGGGAGTGATTTGCCTTGGCGGGGTGTGCCAGCTTTCGCTGGCTTGTACCATTCCTCGTGCGTCTCGTCGATATCGACATGGCCTCCGGTCTTCTCATGGTTTTCACGCCAGCCGTGCAGTGCCTCAAACGCGGCATGGTCGATGAAATCGACGGCAAGATCGATATCGACATTGTGACCAGTGGGGATGGTCGAAAGCTCCGCATTCAGTTTCGGCACGGACGCAAAGGTGAGCGTGCCACCGATCTGCACATGCCATTTTCCATCTCGCTGTTCCATTTTTACCGAGGTGTTCGAGAGACGACGCAGCAGGAAGAAAATGCTCAGGCCCAGGCCGATGCCGACACCGGCGAGTAGATTTACACAGGTCACGCCAAGCACGGTGGCCCAATAGATGAGAATCTCGTTGTGTTTCGTGAGCTCTTTAATGTGATGAAGGTTCACCAAATTAATGCCGACATGAACAAGCAGGCCCGCCAGCACAGCGAGCGGGATGGATTCGATCACCTTGCTGGCAAACAGCACGAACAGTAGAATCCACACACCATGAAAAATGGCCGACCAGCGGCTGGCACCACCTGCAATGATGTTCGCTGAGGATCGCACGATGACACCTGTGATCGGCAGGCCGCCGAGCAGGCCGGAGACGAGATTGCCCGCACCTTGTGCACGCAGCTCTTTGTCCAAATCAGACCTCACACCGCTGTGCAGTTTGTCCGTGGCCACAGCGCAGAGCAGGGACTCGATGCTGGCGATGATCGCCACCGTGAGCACAGCGGTGATGAAGGGACCCCATTCCGCAGGCGGCGCGAGCTTGGTCAGCGCGAAGGTTTCCGGCAGATCGACACGCTTCACGTCCATCTTCATCAGGAGTGACACCACCGTGCCCGCCACCACCGCGACCAGAGGTCCTGGGATCGCTTTGAGTGCGGGCACTTGCAGCTTTTTCCACACGATGAGGATCGCGATGGTGAGGAAACCGAGAGTGGCCGCCTGAGTGTTCAGAATGCCGAGTTGCTTCGGAATGCCGAGCAGGTTCGCTACGGGCGAGCTTTGCGGCGACCCTCCAAACACGACATGTATCTGCGCCAGCGCGATCGAGATGCCGATGCCCGCCAGCATGCCATGCACCACTGATGGGGCGATGATCAGCGCCCCACGAGCCACTTTGAACCAGCCTAGCACGAGCTGAAGCACGCCCGCAGAGGCCGTGATGAGGCACATCGTCTCCCAGCCGAACTGTTGTACCAACCCTGCCACCACGACCGTCAAGCCAGCGGCTGGTCCCGAAACCTGAAGCGGCGAGCCCGCCAGCAATCCCGTGACAATCCCGCCTGCCACCGCACCGATGAGACCCGCAATGATCGGAGCCCCCGAAGCCAGCGCGATGCCGAGCGAGAGAGGCACGGCGACAAGGAAAACAACAAGAGAGGCGGGGAGGTCGCGGCGGAGATTCATGTAATACAAAGTGATAGTCGTTGGATGAGGTATGTTCCTGAGAAAACAAAAGATGCGAATGTATTCTTCCCGCCATCCCTCTGACAGGCTATTCTGGCAGCCAAGCTGACAGTAGGGATCATGCGAAGGTGAGACCTACCTCGCCATGGGTTTGACTTTAAAGACATCCTTTGACTCAGCAGCGATCACTGCCAGTGCGGGATGGCGCATCGCGCGTTCCAGCGTGATGAGATAACAGGAAAAGCCGCAGCGCAGCGGGCGGCCCACCGGCTGAAGACCGTAGCGTTCCACCGCTTCATCCAGAACTGCGGCGGCGATGGGTGCGAGGCCGAGTCCGTCGGAGGCGGCGGTTTTCATCAGCGCCGCGTCGTCAAACTCCGCCACCACGTGTGGGCGGATGCGGTGGGAGTCGAACCATCGGTCGATCTCATGCCGCCAGGCCGTGCGATTCGCGGGTAGAAGCATCGGGGCATTTTTGAGTGAGGCGGGGAAGTTCTTGGTGAGCTTTTTCGCCAGCGCTGGATCCGCGCAGAAAACCACGGGTGACTCGCCGAGCAGGTGATTGAAGGCTTTGACCGGAAGCGACGAGGGTGCGGCCTCGTCCGACAAAACGACATCCAATCTTCCTGCGGCCAGCGAGCCGAGCAACTCCTGCGCATGACCTTCCACGCAGGAAAGCTGCAAATTTGGAAATGCCTTCATCGCTGGGCGGATCAGCCGCCACGCGACCAGTTTTGGCAAAGAATCCGTGATGCCGATGTTCAGCCGCAGGTTCCGTGTGCTGCCCTGTCCCTGGAGAGAGCGCACAAGCTCCGTGCCGA
Organism: uncultured Prosthecobacter sp.; assembly: GCA_964390165.1. Taxonomy (GTDB): domain Bacteria; phylum Verrucomicrobiota; class Verrucomicrobiia; order Verrucomicrobiales; family Verrucomicrobiaceae; genus Prosthecobacter. Next base: position 9,220 of record CAYMHJ010000223.1, read on the forward strand.
GGGAAAAAATCTCCGCCGCGCGCTCCATGACGAGCCGCCCCTGGGCGGTGAGCTTCAGGCCGCGTCCGGTGCGGTCAAAGAGCTGCTCATCAAGGCTTTTTTCCAGCGCCTTGATCTGCGCGCTGATCGTCGGCTGGGAGAGGTGCAGCCGCGCCGCCGCCGCTCGCAGGCTGCCGGCACGGGCGACTTCCCAAAACAGGCGGAGGTGGTGGTAGTTGAGGTGGGGGACGTTCATGAACTGAATTAGAGGCAATCTAAGTCCTGACTCCTGGCATTGAAATCATCAAATCTTGCGTCAGAAGATGAATGTCGCAGGTTTCATGTGCTCCTCTCAACGCCTCTTTGCCATCACTTCCCACAGGATGGATTTCGGGAAGCGGCGGCTTGGCGTAATAGCATAAATGGTTTCCTTGATCTGTGGGAAACGGTGCCGCTTCACTAGCACGCCGTTCTTCAGCTCGTCTTTGACGACGACTGGAGGCACCAGAGTGACACCGTTCATTTCGCGGGCCATGAGACGGAGCATGGCCATGTCATTGACTTCGGCGGCGATGATGGGCGGATGCCGATTTAATCCATGAGCACGTCAAGGGCCGCGCGGATGCTGCTTTCGAGGCTGGGGAGCACGATGGGCGTAGTGCGCAGGTCTTCGGGGAGGCGGAAGGGCTTCATGCCGCGTTTCTTGTGCCCGACGATACTCACGGGCTGCTCATCGAGCAGGTGACTGTGCCAGCCGGTTTCGGCATCACGACGCACGGGCGTGTTGGAAAGCACGACATCGAGTGTTTGGGCCTGAAGTTGCGCGACAATTCGACGCCGCGCCTACGCGGAGGAAGCCGCGGCTGCGTTTGGTGCGGATTTGCAGGAGGTCGGTGAGTTCCTCGCCGCTGCGGAAGATGGAGTCAGCATACTCGAGCGCGATCTAGCCGGCCTCGGTGAGCATGAGGGCATTGTGTTTTCGCTCAAACAGCGGCTGGCTGAGGTTTTCCTCCAAATTGCGAAGCTATACGCTGAGGGCTGATTGCGAGTGCTTCAGATGCCGCGCAGCCTTCGTGAGGCTGCCCTCATGGGCGATGGCGCGGAAGTAGCGGAGGTGGTGGTAGTTCAAAAAGGCCATGAAGGCATGCTTTTAGCAAAGCGAACGATTCCTGGCAAAACATGAATTGGAGAGAAGCGAGGTGGAGGAGCAGAAATGGCGGCCTCGAACGCCAAACTGCTCATGAACTCCATCCCGCCGCCCACTCCCGCACTTCTCGAAGCCCCGGACCTGATCATGCCGCTGCTGCTTATTGTCCTGATCGCCTTTGGCATGCTGCTGCAACACGGCAAGCAGGCGGCGGAGGGCGCGGCCTGGGTGGCGAGGCTGTTTTTCGCGGGAGCCCTCATCCTGGCTGGCAGCGTGGCGCTGGCGGGGCCGATGCGGCTGGAGTTCGCGGCCTGGGGGCCGGCAAAGCTCGCGCTGCTGGTCGATCCGCTGTCGTCGCTGATGTTCTTGCTGGTGAGCTTTCTCGGCATCGTGGTGACGCGCTACGCGGTGAACTACCTCGACGGCGATGCGCGGCAGGCGACCTTCTCACGCTGGCTGGTGCTGACGCTCACGAGCGTGCTGGTGCTGGTGCTTTCGAGCAATCTGCTGCTCTTCACGGCGGCGTGGATCGCCACGAGCCTGAGTTTGCATCAATTGCTCACCTTCTACCGCGAGCGGCCGGCGGCGGTGATCGCGGCGCGGAAAAAATTCATCATCAGCCGGCTGGCGGACGTGTGCATGATCACGGCGCTGGTGC
>CAYMHJ010000224.1:0-11000 GCA_964390165.1 uncultured Prosthecobacter sp.
CTTTACAGATAGAGAATAGAGGGAAAACGTCAACGCAATGACTCAAAACAAGATCGAATCCATCAACCATACCTTGCTGGGCTCCAGCCCAAACGCGTTGATTCGTTGGGCTCTCAACCAGGGGCGGGCTATAGTCACTACCAACTTTCGCCCTTACGAAGCAGTCATTCTCCACCTTGCAACAATAGCTCAGCCTGATATCCCTGTGCTTTGGGTTGATCACGGTGCCAATTTTGCCGAAACCTACCGTTTTGCTGATGCGACGCGGCTCAAGTTGAGCCTGAATTTGCATTCCTATCTCCCATTAATTACATGCGCCCACTGGCTGGCTTTGAATGGTGGACAAATCCCAATGCCTGATGAGCTTGACAAAGTCGAGTCGTTCAGTCGAATCATGAAGTTGGAACCGTTTGAGCGTGGCATGAAAGAGCTCGCTCCGCAGGTTTGGATAACTGCTCTGCGGCGGGAGCAGAACCCGCAGCGTGCCGCAAGTCTTCGTCCGATCATGTGGGACCCGAAGTTTAATTGCCTCAAGATCAATCCGATTCTTGACTGGACTTTGGTGGAGTTGGAAGCCTATCTCTCCGAGCACAACTTACCGAATGAGCGCACCTATTATGATCCTGCCAAAGGAGACGAAAAGCACGAGTGTGGGCTGCATGCCAAACTTGTAACAGATATTAAATAAAAAGCGGATCAATTCAGCCACATGTCAGCCATTACTCATCTTCAGTTTCTTGAAAGCGAGGCCATATTTGTTCTTCGCGAGACAGCAGCGCAGTTCCAAAATCCAGCCCTTCTATTTTCCGGCGGAAAAGACTCGATTGTAATGGCCTGGCTGGCCCGTAAGGCATTCCATCCGGCGCGCATGCCATTCAAGCTGCTCCATGTGGACACGGGACATAACTTCCCCGAAGCGATGACATATCGTGACTGGTTCGTGGGCGAAATTGGCGCGCAACTCATGGTTGGGAGTGTGGAAAAAAGCATCAACGCTGGGCGGGTTCAGGAGGAGAAAGGCCCGTACGCAAGTCGCAACAAACATCAAACGGTCACGCTTCTCGACACAATCGAAGAACATCAGTTTGATGCCTGCCTCGGGGGCGGGCGGCGTGATGAGGAAAAGGCACGTGCTAAAGAACGATTCTTCAGCCATCGCGATGAGTTTGGGCAATGGGACCCGAAGAATCAGCGTCCAGAACTTTGGAATATCTTCAACGGACGAAAGCATTTCGGTGAACATTTCCGAGTATTCCCACTGAGTAATTGGACCGAGATGGATGTCTGGCAATACATTCGTCAGGAGAACATCCCGCTTCCGAGCCTCTACTTCGCCCACAAGCGCCTTATTTTTGAACGCCACGGACAGCTTCTTGATGCCAGTACCGGAATCATCCCACTTCTCGATGAAGAAAAGCCTCGTGTTGCGGAGCGATTGATCCGCTTCCGGACTGTTGGAGATGCAACTTGCACTGGAGCTGTGGAGAGCAGCGCCAGTACCATTGATGAAATCGTGGCCGAAGTAGCTGCTGCTCGCCAGACAGAACGTGGCACTCGTGCGGACGACAAGCGCAGTGAAACGGCCATGGAGGATCGCAAAAAGGAAGGTTACTTCTGATCGAATTCGGACCGCATATTTCAAACACTTCTCGATACACTTATGGACGTTCTCGTTAATCCTTCAGAATCAAGTCTGCTTCGCTTCACTACTGCCGGCAGCGTGGATGATGGCAAAAGCACGTTGATTGGAAGGCTGCTTTACGACTCAAAATCAATCTTTGAAGACCAGCTTCTCGCTGTCGAAGAATCATCCAAGCGGCGGGGCGATGCTCACGTCAATCTGGCGTTACTAACAGATGGACTTCGTGCAGAGCGTGAGCAGGGAATCACGATTGATGTCGCTTACCGCTACTTCGCCACGCCAAAGCGCAAGTTTATCATTGCTGATACTCCGGGTCATATTCAGTACACCCGTAATATGGTGACTGGAGCATCCACGGCAGATCTGGCCATAATCCTTATTGATGCGCGTCTGGGAGTGATTGAGCAGACGATGCGCCATACCTATCTCGCGAGCCTGCTCCGCATTAATCAAGTTGTCCTGGCGATCAACAAGATGGACCTCGTTGACTTCGATCAGGCTGTCTATGACCAAATTTTGGCCGATTATATGACCTTCGCCAAAGGGCTTGAATATACACCCGTTATCCGACCCATCCCAATAAGCGCCCTCAACGGAGACAATGTTGTTGATCGCTCGGAAAAAACACCGTGGTATCAAGGCCCGAGCCTTCTCGAGCATCTAGAGACCGTGCAAGTTCATGCTGAAACTTCCACGGACAAAGCGCGATTCCCTGTTCAATGGGTCATCAGACCCATCTCGGACCAGGATGATGCCAAGCTTGGCAATCTCCACGATTACCGCGGCTTTGCCGGACGCATGGCAAGTGGCACTTTCCGTGTGAATGATGAGGTTCTCGTGCTGCCCTCCGGCATGAAATCACGCATCACAGGCATTCATACCTTTGCTGGTCCGCAAGAGGAGGCTGTCCCCCAACTCAGCTACAGCATCACCGTCGCTGATGAGATCGATACCAGCAGGGGCGGCATGATCGTGAAAGCCAGCGAGCCTGTTCAAAATGGTCATGAGTTCGATGCCATGATCTGCTGGTTTGCGGATAAAAAAACTCTCAAGCCGCGTGGGCGTTTCCACCTGCGTCATACGACCGCCGATGTGCGCGCCGTCGTCACTGACGTGCTGTTCAAAGTGAACATCAGCACGCTGGAAAAGTCACAGGAGAGTCAGGAGTTCTCGCTCAATGACATTGGTTGTATTCGCATCCGAACCTCTGCGCCCATTTTCTTTGATGCCTATTCTGAGAATCGTATCACAGGGAGTTTTGTTCTTGTCGATGAACAGACGAACAACACAGTGGCGGCAGGGATGATCCTCAAACCAATCGTGGATGCATTTGAAGAAGATTCAGAGGTTTCCATCTGAGGTATAGCCAGTGCCAGTTGGGCCTTCACCAGCTGCTCGTGTAAAAGGAATTCCGATGTTCAGGGTTCATGTTGAGGTCAGTTCATGATTTCAAAAATTGCCTCTACCTCGACAGCTGCGCCTGTGGGAAGCTGGGCGAATCCCAGAGCGCTTCTTGCATGAAAACCGTCTCCGTTTTTACCAAAGATGGTGTGCAGCAAATCTGAACAGCCGTTGATGACCAGGTGCTGATCCGTGAACTCAAGGGTGGAATTCACACAACCCAGCACTTTGATCACCCGCAAGCCATCAAGTGTTCCGTGAGTGTTCCAGACCGACTTGAGAATCTTCTCGGCACAATTTCGAGCCGCCTGATAGCCTTCCTCCACACTGATGCCAGCGCCGAGTTTGCCTTTCAAATCGCTGACATGACCTGAGGTAATCAGTTGAGTGCCTGAGCGGATGCACAGATTGAGATAGCCTGGCGTTTGTTTTTCAAAGGTGATTCCCTCTGCTTCAGCGATATTTTGGTAGGACATGATGTGGGTGAGATTAACACAAACGGTGCAGAAAACTTCATTTCAACATTCTTATCTCCGGGAATCCCGGAAAAGCTATCAGTCAATTTTTGGTGAAACCAGCATCAGAAGCCGCTTGCCAAATCAGACCTGACCCCCATATTCGCGCCCCCTGATGGACATCCTGATCGGCATTCTCACGGTGGTCGAAGTCATCGTCTGCCTCCTCCTCATCCTTCTCGTTCTTATGCAGCGCCCTCGCCAGGAGGGACTCGGTGCCTCCTTTGGTGATGCCGCCATGACACAGCTCGTCGGCGCTCAGACCACCAATGTTCTGCAAAGAGGCACCGTTTATCTTGCAGTGACTCTCTTTGTCCTGACTCTCTCACTTGCGGTGCTCACCACACGCAAGCAGACCGCAGGGCAGGCAAGCAAGGTCTTTGATGAACCGCCTCCAGCACCCGCGGCTCCAGCCGCGCCTACCGCCATCCCGGCGGCTCCAGCAACGCCGACTGCTCCATCTGTCACACCTGCAACTGGCGATGCCAAGGCTGCTCCTGCAAAAGCTACTGAGTCAGACAAGGCTGGCGATGCTGCCAAGTCTGAGATCCCGAAAGCCCCCGAAAACAAACCGGCGGTTGTCCCTGCTATGAAAGAGCCTGCAGAGCCGAAGGCAGTAACACCAGTTCCTGCTCCAGCACAGACGACGGCTCCTGCGTCACCTGCCCCAGCCACGGAGGCCCCGAAGAACCCTTGATCAGTTAAAGCCCGTCGGTTCAACCACGACGGCGGGCTGTGTATCGACCAGACCTGCTCCGATCATGACCGGCGGATTGATCCATCACCCGCTCGCACTCCGTTTAGGCGTGGTTTTCTCGGTCATCACCTTCAGCCTTTTTAGCATTGATATCAAGGCGGCGGACACTATCCGTTGCCAACTTGCAGACGGATTTGATTTCCCGGTCGGCAAGCCCAATGCAGTAGGATATTACAAGTTCCGCGGCTACTGGCCAAATGGGCATTTGGGGGAAGATTGGAATGGTCGCGGTGGAGGGGATAGTGACCTCGGTGCCCCAATTTACTCGACAGCCCGCGGAGTGGTGGTGATTTCAGAAAACATCGGCGCAGGCTGGGGGAACTGCATTGTCATCCGCCATGCCTATCGTGATGAAACAGGCAAGATTTCCATGGTGGACAGCCAGTATGGCCACCTGCATCAGCGCATCGCCAAAGTTGGGCAGGTGATTGAAAAAGGTCAGTTGGTGGGAACCATGGGCAGTAACAACGGCATGTATGCCGTGCATCTCCACTTCGAGATGCGCAAGAACCTCCGCATCGGCATGAACCGCAGCCAGTTCGCCCGTGACAACACGAACTACTACAGCCCGACGGACTTCATCAACAAGCACCGCATCCTGCCCACCAGCTTCACAAAATATCCGATCCCTACGGGGCTCTTTTCGCCTTATGGCCGCTCAGTAGCAGATGCTCGCAGTGACGGCGGTGGTCCCAGTGTTCAAGTGCCGACTCTGCCAAACAATACCATCCGTCCAGCGCTGCCTGCCAGCGGTCCTTCGGATGAAGATGAAGACTTCTGGGGTAAGCTCCGCAATCGTTTGAAGCAGGGCAAACTCACGCCAGGGCCAACTCCGGAGAACTGAGACCATCAGTCAGCATCACCTGCTTTTGGAAACACCCGGGATGTTGGCAGCCATAGACCAGATGCCTGACTTCGTCTGCCGAGCTTTCTCATCAAGCGTCTTCAATTCAGCCATGTAAGTCGGTTGGTCACGTCGATCATCTGGTAGCTCCGTCCTCAGTCCGCCCACACGGGCAAAGCCGCGCCTCACCAGCAGATCCGCCAGATAAACAGGCCCCTCAGGTTGCTCCACCTTGATCACGGCATAATAGCGTACCGTATTCGGCACACGTTCCCAGCGCGTCAGCACATTGAAGTGTCGCTCTTTGAGCAGATCCGTTACATATTTGGTGGCGTTCTTTCCGACTTCGATAATCGCTTTCTCGGGTACGCCGCCGAACCAGCGGCCCTGCTCGGCCACACGCTGTGGATGGTCCATGGTCGTCTCCAGCGCATCCACGAAGTAGAGGACAAAAACGAACTCCTCGTTCCCATAGCGGATGCGCAGGGTGTCCGCCTCATTCGCTTCGCTCTCCACGAAGACGGGAGCAGGTAGGATTTGAAATTTTTCCACAGGTAGTTTCGGCACGCCGCCTTCATCAGGGCTCGTCTGACCGGGCACTCCAGCCACTGGAATCTTCACGGCGGGGACTGCCTGGGGTTGCCTGCCGCGCATGGCGATACCTACCAATACGACCACCAACAGGAGCATGAAGGTGATCGCCAGATTAAGCAGCGCGGTTCGGAAAGGCATGACGAAAAGGTAGAGCGGATAGTCCGGGAAATGCGGCTCGGCTCAAGTGATTAACCGCGCCAATCTCACCGTAGCTTCTGCCGCCACTTCAAATAAGCAGTCACCCAGATTTTCGAAGCCACCACCTCCACCAAGCAGTAAGCATGTTTCAAAAATTACCCTGCCATCTTTGCCGCTTCAAAAAAGCGATTCGCTGCGCAGGGCAGGGGACGAGGCTTCTCCAGCAGCGGCAGGTATGCAGGCCGATGTCGTGGTGGTTCTGAATAGCTATCGTCAAGCCATGTGTCTTAGACCGGGTACATATCTCACGGATCGCGGTCAAACAGCGTGTCCATTGTGCCTGGAGATCCTGCCCCTCCATATCATTGGCGTGAAGATGGGCGCAACCTCCGCTCCGAACTGAACGGCGATCCGTGCGCGAGATTCGACATAAGCGATCTACATCTCCACATAAGGTATCTCGCCCCCACATCGGTGGGCTGGACCAGATTCGTGGAGGCTGCTATTACATCACACATCACCCTTCCTCTTTCAGCGCCTCCTGAATTGGTCGGACAAACTCAGGCAATGTAGCGAGTGGAGAAAGGTCGGGCATTTACCGGCAGCCATCACCGAGCCGAGGGCGCTTATTTGAGTTCCTGCAAAACTTTCAGCGCCTTCGTTTCAAAGATCCTCTGCCATTCCGGTGCGACTAGGGTGTCGCAGTCTTCCTGCGCATAGCCGCTGTTCCCGCGCTGTGTCACAGTGGGCGTGTAGTAGATGTAGCCGTTTGTATAGCCTGCTACGTAGGCATTCGTATCTTGCGCTGCCTTTTTGATGTTTAGCCCGACTTGCACCGTGAGTTCACCTGGAAAGGTCACCAGCTTAAAGTCACCGACGCGCAGCCCGCAGACCTCGACATCGAGACTAGCTTTGCCTGCAGCCTGAGTTTCGGCGAGATGTCTTTTCAGCAAGGCAAGATTCGTGTTCAATCTCGTGAGCCGCTCCATGATCTGGATATTGCCAAGGTAATTCTCCACTAGGGCACGGTTGTCCGCATCGAGCTGAGAGATGGCTTTCCGGTCGAGCGCCTGATCATGCAGATAACTCTGCGCGTGATGCGATGGCTTCTCGGGGTCCAGGCGATGCTGGATCAGCAAAGGCAGAAAGGCTTTAAAGTTAATGTTCGTCGGCCTCAGCGCGGCGAGCAGCTTCTTCTGCTCCGCCTCAATGGTGGAGATGCGCTTTTCATAATCTGCCGCGCGGGGCAGGGAAATAACCTCGCAGCTGACCTTTAGGCTGCCTTCCGCCTTTGTTTCGATCTTCCGTGCTGAACCCAGCACATTGGCTCCGAGCATCGTCCCGAGCGGCTCAGCATCTGCCGGACGGGTCACCTCCTTGTAACGCACGGGATTGATGTCCCCACCACAGCCCTGAACAAAGAATGCCATCGCACCACCGCCGAGTGCTTCCTCGATGACCTTGGAGGCGAAGCCTGGATAGTCCGCCGAGTTGCCCTTGCTCGGAGGATTCATGATCGGGTGGCAGGAAAAGTTATACACGACAGCCAGTGGCGAGCCGTCAGCGCGATCCAGCTTCAGCAGCCCGATCTGGGGATCGATCGGCCCCACGCCCGTCACATCTTCATCGCGCGGCATGGAGTAGGCTCTGCGCATGTCCACCTCACTGCCATCCTTCATCAGAAGGCGGCGATTTTCACTGATCCGAGTCTCTGCGCCACTACCCGTCCCCGCCTTGACCGGCACGAGATTCTTCGCCGCTTCCTTCACAACCTGAACCACGAGCTGCGCCGTGTCCGCACGGATGATTCCATGGCAGTGGCTGGCATTGATGATCACACTTTCAGGCGGAATACCCGCCTCCTTCTCCAAGTGCCCGCGCACCGTTGCCAGGAAGCCGTTCCCGATCCGCCCGATCTCGCCTATCGCCACAGCATCCACCGTGATCAGCACCGCCGTGGTCTCGCCATTCTTCAAAATCAGCGCCTTGGCAAAGCATGGATCATTCACCGGCACTGTGCGGTCTGTGATGTCTACCTTGGCGGTGCCTGCGCGGAGCTCGGCGGCGTGGATGAGTGCAGTGGCTAACGCAAAAATACAAAGGATGGCGGCTTGGAGATTCATGGCGATCCCACAAAACGAAGATTGGAGCTGAGTTTCAGCCAGGTTCTTTGGCTTCCTCCAGCCAACCTAATGGAAACCTCTCCAAGCCCCTCGATCCTCAGGCAAAGCGGTGCGCGGGTGGTATGTATGCCTGAAGATTGCCGCGAAGCCGTGGGTGGATCGTTCCCTTGCAAGACCTCAAACCCGGCCTAGCCTCCAATCTCATGCACCGCTTCATACTCCTGGCCGTGTTTATCACCTTCTCCGCCACAGCGCGTGAATGGCGCAGCGCCGATGGCGCGAAGACCATCGAAGCCGAGTTCGGCGGGGTGAAAGACGACCGTGTACTGCTGAAGCTGCCCGATGGCAAATCCTCCATCCTCGCCCTTAGCGCTCTTGCCTCATCCGATCAGGACTTCGCCAAAGCAGCCCAAGTTGCCCTAAATGGCGCGCAGGTGCTCACACCGCAGACCTTCGAAATACAAACCGTCGTCGATGGTGGGTACATCGCCCGCATGGGCACTCAGCTCACCGGCCCGAAAGGACCGTGGACCTTCAGCGGCGAGACCTTCTTTCTCCCTCAAGGAAGCCTCAATCTGGAACGTGGAGACAAGCTCGAAACCAAGCCGCTGTATTACGCCGGCAATCGTACCTTCCAGCCCATCGAGGGCGACTCCACCATCATCCGTGCCTTTGATTTGAAGCTCGAAGACGCCGTGAATGCTGATCTCCGCATCCGCATGGTCGCCGGTGCTGATCCTGTGAAGCTCGCACCCCTCATTGCCGAGCCGTTGATCGAACTCATCAGCACACGCGGCATCGCCCTGCCCATTGGCAAAGGCTACTTCATCACCGAGACCGACCTGCTCAAAGATGCCAAGACACTTGTCCTGCACGAAGACGGCAAAGACATTCCCGCCAAGGTCATCAAGACCGAACCCAAACTCGGCCTCGCGCTGATCTCCTGCGCTTATGAAATCGAGCCCGCACGTTTGCTGCCGCGCCAGCCCGCGCAGATCGGCCAGAGCATCTTTGCTCTTTCCATCCCGCTCACCAGCACGCGGAAGAATCTCGCCCCACCCACACTCACGCGCGGAATCGTCAGCAAAGCAGGTTCGGGCGGCACCTTCGAACACGATGCCAACATTGATGCCGACGCCATCGGCGGCTTCATCCTCAGTGACAAATGGGAGCCGCTCGGCGTCTTCTTCCGCTCCGCCTCGCGTATCGAAGGCCAGCGCACCTCGCGTTCGAAATCCACGCCCACCGAGCCCTTGCCTGCCAAACTCGATAGCCTCCACACGCAGTCGTTAGAAAAACTCTTCATCGAAGGCGAGAAAGACAAAGCCAAGCGCATGTCCGGCATCCCCACCCTGCGCTCCGGCAGCCTCGGCAGCGACGCCAAAGAAGTCATCGACCTCCTCCGCAAAAGCACCGCACTCATCGTCACAACGCATGAAGTGAAACGCGATCCGCCTGCGCCGAAGACCACACCCGCAACCACCGGTGCACCAACGCCCGCAGGTGGAGCCGCCCAGTTCAGCCTCAGCGGCTCCGGCCTCCGCCACAACAACCGCTGCCGCTACTTCAACGCCGCCAAGCTCTGCCCCGTCACCGAAGGCACCCCCTGCAAAATCTGCGGCGGTTGACCAGGGCGCGGAGATCCACTCCGCAGCAGCCACGACAACACTCCGCGGCTCCAGCCATTCGCCACTTGCTCGCCAATGCAGAAAGCATACCCTGCCCGCATGACCGCCACACTCACAGCCCCCGTCGGGGCATTGCTTCGCGAACAAGTCGCCAACGGTCATTTCTCGAGCGTTGAGTTTGCTTTGGAGACCGCTGTGAAAACCGTCTTATGCCGCCATGCCTCCCCAGCCCTCGAATCTCTGCTGGATGAGGCATTGAACCATACCGGTGAGCGCAGCCCCCTGTCCAAGCTCCGCACAAAGACCGCATGAAGCCGGTCGTCTTCAACCCATGCCGGTGGTGATCTGGAGGAAATCGTCAACTACAGCGCTGCCGATAATCCCGTGGCTGCCCCAAATGGTCGCCATGACATTCTCGACACTGCCGAGAACGCGGGTCATCAGCCAGGGCTTGGCACTCGCCCGCGATTTAGCGCTCCGCCATTTTCCGGAAGTCCGCGTTCCGCCTTCCCAGCAGTCCCCGACCTACCTCCTGTTTTATCGGGAACTGTCCCAGAAAGTCGAAATGCTACAAATCCTCCACGGCGCAAGGAATCTGCCACTCTTGTTCGAGTGAGTCACACCTTGACCTCTTGACCATTCCTTGAGCCTCCCGACTTTCCCCACCCATGTCCGACGCCGCCACCACTCCCATGATGAAGCAATACCTCGCCATCCGGCGGGAGCTTCCGGAAGATGTGCTGCTGTTTTTCCGGCTGGGGGACTTTTATGAGCTGTTCTTCGAGGACGCGAAGGTCGCCTCGCCCATCTTGAATGTGGCGCTGACGAAACGAAATGCGGTGCCCATGTGCGGCGTGCCGCATCATTCCTCGCAGGGTTACATCGCGAAGCTCATCAAGGCCGGCAAACGCGTCGCTATCGCCGAGCAGACGACCGATCCGGTGCCGGGGAAGATCGTCGAGCGGGCGGTGTCGCAGATCCTCAGCGCGGGTACGATCAATGACCTCAACCTGCTCGACTCGAACCGCCCGAACTACCTCGCCGCGGTGTTTCGCGATGGGAAGAAATTTGGTCTCGCCTATGTCGATCACACCACCGGCGAGTTTGAAGTCGCCGAGTTCAAGGACACCACCGAGCTCGCGGATGAACTGGAGCGCCTCCAGGCCAGCGAAATCCTCCACAGCGACGATCAGCGCGAGGTGATCGAGGCGCTCGGCAGCCCGGCCTGTGCGCAGGCGGTGGAGAGTTACCTGTTTTTGCTCGATCAGGCCCAGCACAGCCTCACGCAGCATTTCAAAGTGCAGTCGCTCGATGGCTTCGGCTGCCAGGGGCTCAGCGCCGCGCTTTGTGCCGCGGGC
>CAYMHJ010000225.1:0-10962 GCA_964390165.1 uncultured Prosthecobacter sp.
GAGAAAGTGAAGAAACAAGGCCTCGGCCTCCACACGATCATGGTCGAGTGCTTGATGAGCGAGATCTTCCGGTCGCGGTGACAAAAATCGTGACACGTGCTGCCTTCCCTGAAATGCTGCATGGAATGCACGGTCATGGCATCACTCATGTCTAATCTCAAGTTTGCCTGGGAATACTTCATCCAGGGGAAACACCGTCTGGGTGATGTCTCGCCGGTTCCAGACTTCGATTACCCGAAGCCTGATGAACTTCTCATGACCTTTCTCCTTGGCATGTATCGTGACCATGGAGCGAGCGCGGTCAGGATTGGGAACTGGGTGTGTGTTGATGGCGGACGATTGTTCACGAGAGCTGCTCATTTTGATCATCGGCAACTTCCCAAGAACCTCGTTCTTCAAGCTGACTTCGTGACAGTCACTCAACAGGGGCGACACATCATCGAATCGTTTGCTGGAATCGGTGATGATATGGATTCAGCGTTGGTCGATGCGTGCAAAAGTTTTCAAGATGCCAGTTTCCACGTGTTGTTTGTCACGTTGCTCGACCGTGCGTGTGAACATGTAGATCAAGATGTCTGGAGAATCGGGGTGCAGAATCGGAACCTAACGTTTGGCTGGTTGCGAACCAGGGGCCAATTTCCCACTGAACTCTGGGCACCCATATTTGAAGGTTTGCATAAGCACGTGGAATCCTTGTCTCTCACGCCAGGGCTTCATTGGGTGAGATATTTTTACTGCCACGTGCCGTTACAGGCTCCCACCATCGAGGTTATGATCGACAACGAGGTATCGGATGTTCTGCAGAGTCAGGCGGCCAGCTTACCGTGGCCACAAACTGATGCGTTCTATTCCACAAGACTGTTTTTCACAATTCAGGATGCATGATAACGGACTACACCACCTCAGCACGAATCAGCGAAGTCACCGAGCTCGAAGTGGGCTGCCAAAGTCGCTCAAGCAATGCCGCCGAACCGTTCTGGATGGCGAATTCTCTTTCCCGAGCGCTGATCGGAATCATCCAAAGGATTGAGACTGGGTCCTTGCGGAATTCGGGCAAGATAAATGTCCCCGCAGCCGGATGCAGGTTTGAGAGGAGAACAAAAGGCAGTCGGCCTGTCGAAAGTCGCTCGAAGACATCGGCTGGTAATGTGTGACCGTGTCCCAGCCAGGTGTTTTGGCTCCATGGGAGACCGGATTGGCCACTGATGTAAGCGGCCACCTCTTTGATCGCAGCATCCCCAATTGACATGGCGAGGCACGTTCCCAACTCAATTCTGCGGAAAACGGATGGCTCTTCGACGGAAAGCTCCACTGCAGGCTGCGAACGCATTGAAACACCGATAGTGCTCAAAACTGCGTGAGAGCCGTGGTTAAACCACGCGAGAGCTTTGGGAGGCCAGATCCCGCCGTCGATGGCGAAGTAACGAATTTGCTGACCAAATGTTTGTTGCAGGCATCCAAGCAGTTTGTCTCGATACCGAGGCCACAACTCAGGTTCATCCCACGATTGCCAATACCCCGCCGCCTTCGAGTAGCGTTCGTGGTTGACGTTTGAATCCGACAGCTCCCAAGCCAGCGGCCCCGATCCGAGACAATCACGTGCATAGCCATCGAAGCTGTTTGAGCCACCCCAACTCGGGATCACGGCCAGGAGTTCGGACCGCTCATAAAGCGCTGCTGCGTCACCTTCCTCAGACCAGACAATTCTCAGACTACTTGGATCGAGAGAGGTTGATCCGTTGGGATGTTTGCAATGAGCCTTCGGCATCATCGGCGGCACACCTTCTCTCATTCCAACCGCATCAAGTGTATCAGGCGCCGGTTGGAGATTGCGGACCCAACACGTCCTGATTCGTTTCTCGCCGTCTATCTCCGTCATCAGGTAAAAGCAGGCAACACGGTCATCCTGCTCCACAACGGCCACGCCGTTGCAGTTGGGAGAAGGCTCTTCGAGAAGGACAAGTGGGTCAGACATATATTCAGAATAGTTCACTCCAGCAACCACTGCCACGCCGTTACCACCTTCGTCTTCGCAGGCAGGGCCAGTTTCGGAAAGCCCGTTTGATGCAGGGTGATGAGGGTGCAGGTGGCTTTGGGGAAGACAGACGCGGCATCGGCCAGAGCGCGGAGTTCGCGTTCCGCAGTTTCGGGATCGCTGGCGTCGGCGCAGACTTGGATGAGCTCGTGGCGACCATCGGCGTGGCGGGCGAGGAAGTCGATTTCGTCGCCTGCGAGGGTGCGAACCCAGGTGGTGGCAGAGCGGCGGCGTTCGAGTTCGAGGAGTACGAGTGTCTCCAGGGCGTGACCGAGGTTCGCACGACCGGTGCGTTCGTAGAGGGCGATGACTTCGCGGATTTCCTCCACCTGACGGTATCCATAGGCTACTCAGAATGGCAGCGAGTTTTCACACCAGGAGCGGCTAACACGGTGATGCGCGTCTGGGCGTGATCACCGACATGGCTATTCCCGCTGCACTTTCATCCACTTCACGGTCTCGATGCCGGAGGCCAGCTCGCGCACGTGCACTTCCCAGGTGCCGGGTGTTTCGTTCTTGGCGAGGTCGAGATTCAGGGTGAGCACTCCATCTTCGACGACATGGTAGCCATCCCACTCGGCGGGTGCGCCATCGGAATCACGAATGCGAACGGCGATGGGAATGGCGGCGGGCATGGGGCGACCACCCGAGGTGTTCATGGTGATGCGGGCTTCGACACTATTGCCGCAGGTGGCGGTCGCGGGCAGATCGAGGTTAAGTTCGAGCAGGGGCGCGGAGGAGAGCAGGAAGACGCGGCCTTCGGCAGGACCCAGCTTCAGGGGGATGGTGAGGCCGTTGTCCTCGCGCTTTGGCAGGACAAAGGCGGAGCGTGTGAGGTCATAGACGTTGATGCTGTCCGAACCAAGATTGAGACTGGCGGTGACAGGCAGCCCGTTCTCCTTCACGAGACCATGCTGCCCGACATAGGTGCCGGCTTCGCGGCTGTTGTTGATGACGAAGAGGCAGGTGGCCTCGCCGGTGCTGCTGGCATGGAGGATGACATCGGGGCTGTCGCAAGTGACGCGCGGCTGCCAGCCGAGGTCTTTGCAGATTTGGGCAAGCTTTTCCGGCAGGGGCAAGGAAGTAGGTGCGGGTGGTGGCGTGACGGGGGCGGCTGGAGCGGGAGTGTCGCTGGCCGCCACGGGCGCTGCGGGCGGGTTCGCGGGCGGAGTTGGCACAGGTGCTTTAGACAACAGGGCATCTGCCTTCAAGGCCGGGCAGAGGTGCTCATCGGCGATGATCTTGCCGCCGCCCTGCTGCCATTCTTTGACTTTTTCGACGAGGCTGGCGGGCAGGACATCGCACTCGGTCATGATGAGGATGTCGCGACCATCGAGTGCGCCGGCGGCGAGCATTTCCTCATAGACGATGTCCGCCTGGATGTGTGCCTGCTGGAGTGCCTGCCAGACCTCGAGAGTGCGGGGTGAACCATCACGATAGAGGCCGCGTCCGGCAAACATCTGCGAAGTGAAGCTCTCCAACATCACGATGGGTGAGCGCGACTGCTGGCGGCGTGCAAGCATGGGGCCAAGGGGACGCAGGATGCGATCGGCAAAGTCGCGGAAAACGGTGCGGGCGTGGGGATGTGTGGAGCGATCCTGGCCGCTGCCTTTCGCGGCGGGCAGCAGGGCTGGCCAGCCCGTGAAGACGAGTCCTTTCACGGGGCGGGAGAGCAGCGTCCAGAGGGTCTCTTTCAGGATGGCGGGGGAAAGCGTGACGCGCCGAACGGGTGAGGTGAGCTCTGCCATGAGGATGCTTTCCGTCGTGCCTTCGGCCCCGGCTGGGGACACTGTCTGGCGATCCCAGCTCAAGGGCAAGATGCCGAAGACTCCTTGTTCGCGAGCATTGGCCTGCCGCATGGCCAGGAGCTGATCCAGACAAAGCCCGGTGAGCATGGGGTCGCGGGCATCCGTCGTCTGATCGGCGATGTAGTTCATCGGCCCGGCCGTCCCACCGATGGATGGCTGGCGCACGGCGGGATCCTGCATGGACCAGATGTCCAGACGCTCTCCGCGCTCACGATCCAGGCCCGCAAGCCAGCCTTCGTTGACGCCCTTCCAGCCATTGCCTTCGGACCAGAACCAGCGGTAATAGGCCAGGACCGGATGATCGTCAGGAATCACTCGATCCGCTGGAAAGCCTGGCAGTGTCTTCCAGTCCACACCGCCGCCGCGCTGAACCTCGGGCGGAATCTCACGGGTGGAGAACTTGAGGTAGGCCTCTTTCTCCTCCTTGCTGAATCCTGGCTGGGAATGGCTGAGCGGGGAGGAGTTTAACCAAGTGCCGGTCCAGATTTTGTTCTCACGATAGTTGACCATGAACCGCCGGGCGCAGTTGGTGGTGAGGCCGACCACGGCGCGGGTCGTGGCATTGAGATCAGGCGGCTGATGGGCAGTGCCCTCGCGATTCATGCGATGAAAGGCGGTCTTTGACAGGGTGGCGCGCCATGGCTCGAGGGCGACGATGGTGCGCAGCCCGGCGGCAAGACCGGCATCCAGCCAGGGCAGTGTGTCGAGGTGATGATCTTTCCCATGCGGCCCGAGATAGGGGGAGTCATCATTGGTAAAACCAACCCAGTGGGTGCAGGCCAGAGTCTGGAGCTGGGGCAGATCATCCACTCCCGCGCCCTGCATGATGACGGGAAGATTGGCGGCAAGTCGGGGGACGATTTGAAACTCCTTCGACTGGCTGACCTGAAGATTGCCGCTGTGGACGACGGCCTCGATCTGATAGCTGCCAGGCTTCAAGGATGTGTCAGGCGCGAAGTCGGTCTCGTATTTGGCACCCGGCTCGAGGTCGGGCAGAATGAAGGACTGAGTGACCCCGCCCACCGTGTAAGTCATGCCGGCTCCGACCAGGGGAGTGGGGCGGAGATTGGTGCAGATGACCTTCCAGGAGGTCGATTGCTCCTGCCTCTGCCAGACCCGCCGAAGGCCGGTCAGAGCCAGGGAAAAGGGGGAGAAACCCCGCACGCCATCGCAGAGGCGGACTTCGTCGATATCGCCTGGGAAGGAGGCGGAGAACTTCACTCCATCGCCCAGGCTCAAAGCCTGCTCTCCGGCCTGCAAAGGGCCGCAGTCCTTCTGAAAGGCACTGCCTGCGGACTCGGAATCGACAAAGAAGTTCACCCTGCCGGCGGCATCATAGGTGAAGGCCAGATGCCGCCACTGATCTGGAGCGATGAGAACCGGATCGGAGAGGAATTCTCTGACTTCGGCGCCGAATCCAAGACTCACGGCCATGCGGCGCAGGCCACGCGCATCAGCAGCCATGAGGCTCCAGCGATAGTCGGTCATGCTCTCGCCCTGCTTGTCCATGAGGTAGGCGTTCTCCGTGGACTTGATGTGTTCGTTGGCCCGAACCCACATCTCGGCTGAGAAGGCACCGACGGGGGAAAGCCGTGCCATGGAAGGCTGGGTGAGCGCGACGTAGCGGCCCTTGCCTGCCTTGGTGCGGAAGGTCAGCGCACCGCCAAAGCGGCCCTGCGGCTGCGGCGTGGCGGCTTTAAAATAGAGCTGAGCGCCATGCCCGGAAGCATCGGAGAGAGGCAGCTCATCAAACTTCCAGCAGGCAAGCACATGGGGGGCCGTGGCATCCAGATTAGCATAACTTTCCTCCCAGGGATCTTGCAGTGACTGAGCCGGGGAGCTGCCCAACAGGAAGACACTGAAAAGGGCGGCGGATAACTTGGGATTCAAAAACATACGCGGTAGATAACGATGGCGTCAGGACGATCAGAGCCCACCCAGGTTGGGTGGATTCCCGGCGGAGATTTCCTCCAGCTTCTGATGCTTCACATAGCGCCTGGCGGGCTTCGGGAGATCTGCTGCGAGAGCTGGGCCAGCCCCATGGCACGGAGACTCAGGAAGGAGCGTCAAGTCACCCTTTTCCAATGATACAAAGCCCGGATCTTTCCCCTCGAGGGAAGGCTCCAAGGTCTTCAGATCCAGCTTGAGTTCCTCCACCGCCGTCACCCAGCCGGAGGTCAGCCAGTTCTTCCCCATGGTCAGCGTTCCGCTACCGCCCATGAGCGAAAGCTTCATCTTCGGCACCGTGACATGCAGGATGTTGCCATGGCATTCCACCTTCTCATCGGGAGTGGAGGGACGGAACAGCACCGTGGTTTTGGTTCGGTGGGAAACGACGGTGTTGTGGTAGAAGTACAGGACCCCTTTGCGGTAGCCAGCGGTCTTGGTGCTGTCGCCACCGTAGTGGACGATCTGGTTGTTGCCGCCGTCCTCGTTCTCGATGAGCACATTGCCATACACCAGGGTGCGCCGGTAGGCCGGAGAGGCATTGAGGGCTTTGTTGCCCGTGGCATCCACGAGATCGAGCTGGCGGCTGCCGCCCTCGATCCAGTTGTAAGCCACCATCAGACCTGCGGAGCGGTCCTTGAGATTGATGCCCAGGCAGCCTTTGCGCAGCGGGCCGAAGTGATTGCCCTCGAAGACGATGCCGTTGCACTCGGTGTAGGCATTGTGTTCGGTGATGCTGCCCGGATTGCCGTTGTCGTAAATGTGGCAGCCTTCCACCCGCACATTGCTGGACTGGGCGCTGATCATGAGGCCATTGCCGCTGTCGTGCAGGGTTAGATTTCGCAGCAGCAGATAGTCGGCTTTTTCCACGATCACACTCGCCGCATCTTTGCTGTAGGCGGTGGCTCCTTTCCGTCCGGCAAAGGTATAGGGTCTGCGCGCGCCACGGATGTCGAGGTTTTCGACGACGAGATGCGCGGGCATTTTATCGGAAGGCTTGTTGGCTCCGCCGATCTTCAGCACACCTCGCTCCTCCCCCCAGTAACTCAGCACCAGGCGCTTGGTGGCATCCTGACCGTCGATGACCGGGAGCTGGCCCTTCGGTCCGGGCACGCCGGTGACGGTGATGGGCTGCTCCTGAGTGCCACGGCAGCACAGGACCCATTTTTCATGGTAGGGCTGTGCCCGCCAGTGAATGCGGACGGTGTCGCCGGGCCTCAGCACCTCCCATGGCACCTCACCAATCCCCGAGAGTGGCTTGCCAGTTCCCACTTCATAGACAGCCGCAGGTAAAAGACATGGCAGTGCGAGGAAGATGGCGGTTAAGGATGAGAAAGGTCGGAGAAAAGAGCAGATCATCAGGAGCTTCATACAGTCTAGGAAAGGACTAGGCTCCTGAAATGTCTGCAAACAAATCTTTTCCAATCTCTGGATGACGAACTCAGACCAGCCGGGCAAAACCTGTGCTGGCCGACATGGGACCCGCAACGGATTGGAGCTGTCCACTGGCCTGCAACTCTGCCACTGATCCGAGCGATTCATCCAACGCCGCCAGCATTCCGGCGATCAACTCCTCCGTGTGCGGCCAGGTCACATAGAGCTGGCTCGACATCAAATAACCACGCTGGAGCATGTGACGGATCATGAGCACCTTCGCCGCCGGATCGGTGAAGCCGAGCGATGGCGCGCAGGGCATGCCACCGATCTTGAGCTGCAAGGTTGGATGCCTTGCCGCCACCTCGCGCAGACCTGCTTGCAATCGTCCGCCGAGCTCCCAGACATGCTTCTGCACGCCTTCACGCTGCATTTTCCCAATGCAGGCCAGTGAGGCCGCCGTGCCCACGCCATCCGTCCAGTAGCTGCTGGAGATGAAGCTGCTGTTCGCGGCATCCATGACCTCGTTTTTACCGATGATGGCTCCGCTGGAATAGCCGTTCGACATGGCCTTTGCATAGACAGCGATGTCGGGTTCGATGCCGAGCACGGGCGCGGCACCAGGAAAGCCGAAGCGCCAGCCGCTCGTTACTTCATCGAGAACAAACACAGCACCAGCGGCATGGCAGGAGTCGATCACCTTTTGCAGGAAACCATCGCGAGGCAGTTCGCTGCGCATCGGTTCCATCACGACGGCGGCGAGTTTGCCATCGAGCTTGTACAGAGCGGCGAGGAAGGAGTCGAAGTCGTTGTAGCGAAACGGCACCGCCGTGCCCGCCAGTTCACGCGGCACGCCGAGCGGTTGCAGGCCGGGGAGAAGATGACCGTCGAGCGCTGCATCATCACCGAGATTCGCGGCGAGATACCAGTCGCTCCAGCCATGATAGCCGCAGAAGGCGATGCCGCTTTTGCCTGTGGCAGCACGAGCGATGCGCACCGCGAGACCTAGTGCTTCTCCACCGCCACGAGCATAACGCACCTTGCCCGCCCAGGGATGCAGATCGAGCAACACATCGGCCAGCTTCACCTCATCCGGTGACGCCAGCGTGGCGTAGCTGCCGAGATTCACGCGCCGCTTCACGGCCGCATTTACCTCATCATCGGCATGGCCGAGCAGGATAGCTCCAACGCCACCCGTGAAGTCCGTGTAGCGCTTCCCATCCAGATCCCAAATGCTCGCGCCCTTGGCACGAGAGAAGTAGGACGGCCATGATTGCTGATCGAAGAGATGGGCTCGTTTTGAGAGAAGGCCGGTGCCGCAGGAGATCTTCGTCTTCGCCTCTTCCCAAAGCTTCGGTCCTGCTTTGATCTCGGGAGCTGGTTTGAGCAATCGAAGCGCATTCTCGTGGAAGATGTCCTCCAGATCTCCCTGCGTCATGCCAGTGTCTTCACAGGCTTCGCGCAGGCAAAGCAGGGACTCGATGCCCACGGTCGTGTATTGGCCGAAGATGGTCAGCTTCTCACCGGTGATCTCGGGATGAATCCACGTAAAGCCATCTCCCTGCGTGATGCATGAGCCGCGAAGCTCGCTGACCATGTAGTCGCTGCCCCAGAGCACACGACGAGGCCCGAGGATCTCGATGGCCGCACGAAATGCACCCGACTGCGTCACAGCGGAGGTATCGATGACCACGTTGTCGAGGTCGATGAGGTGATGCAGTCCTTCGCGAGCATGGCGGTAATTAAAAGAACGCGCCACATGCGCCAGGATCAGTTTGCAGCGCGGGTAACGACGGCACAGGCGCTGGATCGCCTCCACATTACGAGGATCGGTGATGCCATACGCCAGCATGATGTGCAGCACCATGATGCCATCGTAATCATGGCAGATCTCCCACATCCACTCTGGAGCAAAGGATTCGATCTCCGCCTCCTTGGTGTCCGGCACATCGGCGTAGAGACGATAGGGCTTGATTCCAACGAAGACACCCGTGCTCATCAGCCGCCGCACCTCCACCGGATCATCTGTCGGCGCAGCAAGCACGAGCGCGCGGGATTTTGTGCTCATGTCAATCTGCGACTGCACCCAGGCATTCTCACCCGCACGATCATTGCCCGCACTCGGATAGCCGAAAAACAGGCCCTCCACTTCCCTGCCCGGCATCCAGAGCTTCATCGCCGCCTGGAAATCCGCCATGCCATAGCCACGATCCTCATCGAGGAACACGGGCCGCTTTCCTTCCGCAAAATGACGCGAGTGAAACAGGTGCGTGTGCACATCGAAGACCTTCTCCGGCACGAAGCCATCAAGGGCGCGATGCAGCAGCTTGCGGTCGGTATCGTTGAGTTCGGTGACGAGTTTGAGAGACATGTCGAAAGGGTGAATGTCAGCCCATGACTCGACCAGCAGAAGTTCCTGGTCAGTTTGAGATGCCAGAGCCGTGACTCACCCGTTGAGTGAAAACACATTGATCGGCGTTCTTCCTTCTGATGAAGACTCTCACCCTCCTTGCCTCACTTGCCCTCACCCTTCCAGCCGAAGACCTCCATCCCGCAGCCGATGCACCGGGCTTTGTGCCACTCTTCAATGGCAAAGATCTGACTGGATGGCAGACCACGGGAAACTGGGTCGTGGAACCAGACGGCAACATCGCCCTCAAGCCACGCGAAGGAGAAAAAGGCTGGCAGCGCTACGACGCCTACCTTTCCACCGTGAAGAAGTATGGCGACTTCGTGCTCGACCTGGAATTCAAGTTTGAACCCACGGGCAACTCGGGTGTTTTCATGCGCGTCGGAGATTTGAAGGATCATGTGAAGAGCGGCTTCGAGGTGCAGATCCTCGACACCTATGGTCTCGCCAAACCCGGTCACCACGACTGCGGCGGCATCGTCCATGCCATGGGGCCGACGAAGAACATGGTGAAACCCGCCGGAGAATGGAACCGTTACACAATCACCGTGCAGGGACGGAAGGTGAAGGTCGTCTTCAATGGCGAGCAGGTCATCGACATGGACCTCGACGACACCGTGAAGAAAGATCGCCCGAACGAGGGCCACATCGCCTTCCAGGATGAGGCCAAGCTGGTGTGGTATCGCAACGTGCGGATTCGTGAGCTGAGGTGACCAGACCTCCGGCTCAATCTGCCCGGTGGAGCCTGTGGCAAACATTCTGCGTTCGTTCTCAGGAAGAGAAAAGCTGCGAGCAGGTGTCACTCGAAGGTGCATTGTGGTCAGGAATGCGGGTTGTCAGGGAGGTGGACGGTGGCTCAGACTGGCGGCACCTATGAAAACACTCCTTTTTGGCCTCGCCCTTGGTTTGCTCGCCGGAGCCTCTGCCGTGCATGCGGTGGATGCGGACGGAAAGCTGCGCATTATCGCTTTTGGGGCGCACCCGGATGACGCGGAATATAAAAACGCGGGCTGTGCGGTGAAGTGGGCGCGGCTGGGGCATCATGTGAAGCTGGTATCGGTGACGAATGGGGACATCGGGCACTGGAAGGAGGCGGGCGGCCCGCTGGCGCAGCGACGCACGGCGGAAGCGGCGGCCTGCGCGAAGAAGCTGGGGGTGACCTCGCAGGTGCTGGACATCCACGACGGGGAGCTTTTGCCGACACTGGAGAACCGGAAGCTGATCACGAAGGTCATCCGGGAATGGCAGGCGGACATCGTGATCGCGCATCGGCCCTGGGATTATCATCCTGATCATCGCTATGTCGGAGTGCTGGTGCAGGACGCTTCGTTCATGGTGACGGTGCCTTTCTTCTGCCCGGATGTGCCGCCGCTGAAGAAGAACCCGGT
>CAYMHJ010000226.1:0-10931 GCA_964390165.1 uncultured Prosthecobacter sp.
CTGGTTTCGCCCGGACTGGTTCCGCCGCATCATCGCCTACTCCGGCACCTTCGTGGACCAGCAGGACGACGACGCGCCCGAGGAGTCCAAATATCCGCTCGGAGCGTGGGAGTATCACTCCGGCATGAAATTGATCGAAACGAGCGAGCTGAAGCCGCTGCGCATCTTCACCCACGTCTCCGAAAACGACATCCGTGCCAACGATCCCGAGGAAACCTACCACAACTGGGTCATGGCCGGCATGCGCACGAACATCGCGCTCGACCAGAAAGGCTACCACCATCGCTACGTCTTCAGCAAAAAGACCGGCCACTGCGACAAACGTGTCTTCGAGCACACGCTCGCTGACACACTCGTGTGGCTGTGGCGTGGGTGGGAGGGGTGAGTTGTCACCGCAGCATCTCCACCAGCCGATACACCCACGTCGCTTGCTCATCCGGCCACTTCTCATCGGGAGCGGCGTCCAGCTCCCTCGCCCGCTCACAGGCTTGTAGCACCATCGGCATGAGCTTCGACGCATCATAGTCGCCTTTGGCAAAGTCTGGCCATTCTCGGCAAAGGCTGCGCTGGCAATCGTGGCGGTCGGCGAAAGGACGGTTGGGCTTCAGGTGCAGCCAGAGCCAGAGTTCAAAGCAGGGATTGCTCAGCGCGAGGTGGTAGTTCTCGCGTTTCGCGATCTCGCGACTGACTTCATCGAGTTCGGCGGCGCTCCAGGCATCGCGGTCGATCACGGCCCAGTATTCGGTGTTCGGGCCGGGGCGCTCACGGCGCTCGTAGTCCATCAGACGTTGCAGCACATCGCTCGGACGGGACTTGTGATTCGGATTCGGCAGCAGCTTCAGCCGAAAGCCGCCATCGCGGCCCGGGTGGAACTCCGAGAAGTAAATCGGCTCCGTCATCGCGCCTTCCATCGCGATCACGTAGAGCCGCTTCGTCTTCTTGAAGCCCGCCCGCCGGCCTCTCATGCCTTCTTCCTCCGCGTGGCTTTATAGGTGGCGGGTTCTTCGTTCAGGCGAAACGACTCCGCCTCGGGCGTCGGCTCCACCACGGCCTTTCGGACGAAGGGCTTGATCCTCGGCACGCCTGAGAAGCGGCCTTCGAGATAGGCCTTCCGCACGTCCTTGTCATAGCGCACCTCCTTGTAGTCGGAGAGGCTCTCCAGCAGCATCTCGCCGTGCTTGCCGCGCTCGATGAACCACATCTCGTCCCGCCGCAGCAGCGCCTGATCCATCAGCAGCACGTCGTGCGTCGTGAAGATGAGCTGCGTGCGCGTGTCCTTGCTCCGCGTGCCGTTGTAATGCTCCAGCAGCGCCTCGGTGAGCTGCGTGTGCATTGAGCGGTCCAGTTCGTCGATCACATACACGCGACGGCAGCCCGGCGTGGCCAGATCGTGAAACACCGGCGACAGGTCAAAGAGACGCAACGTGCCATCACTCTCATCGCTCGTCTCAAAGGGCACCTTCTTGCCCTCCTTCGAGTCGCGATAAGTCACAATGCGCCGTGCCATCAGCTCGCCGTCCTGCGGAAACACACGGAACCGCGCTCCGCCGTCCGAGCGCAGGATGATTCCCGCGTCGTCCTCTTTCAAAGTGGAGCGCAGCTCGTCCTGCACCTGCTTCGGCATACCGATCCCGGCCACCGGCACATCCACCGCCTCGATGCCCACGATGCCCGTATCCGCACGATTCAAGATACTCACGGTGAAATCCCGCAGGTCCTGCCGCTCCGCCTCCTGCACCCGCAGCGAGAGGTAATCATCATTCGGCCCCAGCACCACGAGCTGGTCGCGGAACCAGCGGAACACCGGTGCCAGCACCGTCACATTGCGGTCCATCGCCTCGTGCAGGAAGAGCTGGTTCGGCTTCGTGCCCTTCGCCACGAACTTCGCAAACATCCGCTCCTCTTCCGGCACTGCACGCCGCTCCCACCAGTCCAGGCTGAAGACATGCTCCACCGCGCCTTCCGCACCCGGCTTCCGGCTGAAAAACACCTTCTCCGACACCACCCGGATCTCCGTCAGCGACTCTTCGACCACCTCGCGACCGTTCACGGCAAAGACGTAGCGAAACACCCGCTCCTCGCCCTCCGCCTCCACGACGATCTCAAACTCAAAACGGCTCGGCTCCTTCGTCGCATCCTCGCGCAGTCGGAAGGGGATGCGCCCCGTCGGCCCGTCTGCCCGCGTCCCGATCACGACCATGTGCTTCGCATACTCCAGCACCCGGCAGAGGTTCGACTTCCCCGAGGCATTCCCGCCCCAGATCGCCGCCGTCTGCAGCACCCGCGCAGGCATGGTTTCCCCTTCCGCCACGCGATCGAGGTGCTGCGATTCCTTGGATGCCAGCATGGAAAACTCGACCGGGTCGTCGATGGAAAGGAAGTTGGAAGCGTGGAGGCGAAGGAGCATTAATAACCTACAAATGCAGTTTTATGACCAAAAATCCAACAAAATATTGAATGTAAGGAGATTTTTTCTCCGAATCATCAATAATTAATTGATGCCAGGCTGAATCCGGCGATAGGAAGGGGCATGAAGCTATTGAGAGCTAAAATTCAGAACTATCTTGAAAACTGTTTGGAAGTTGCTTGTGCAACTATTGGAATTTCAGTTTCAGCTGCAAAAGGCATCTTGGGAGCTTCTTCAACAAACAAACTCGAAACAGTTCGTTCGTGGCTCGTGAAACAGGGCGTAGTGCCTGACCAGACAAAGGAAGTCATTAATGAGACGAAACGCCGGGCATTTCGGGAACTCAAGCCGAAGCACATACTGTCGGCTTACCAAGACGTGTTGAAGCGCCTCAACACGGACTTGGAGCAACTAGGCGAATAGGATTAGAATTATCACAGCTTGTTCGGCACCACCTTCGTCCACGGGCTCCACGCACCGAGCGCGTGCTGTAGGATCTTGCGTTTCCAGATCTTGGTCATGCAGAAGGCGTAGAGTGTGTCTTTG
Source organism: uncultured Prosthecobacter sp. (assembly GCA_964390165.1). Taxonomy (GTDB): domain Bacteria; phylum Verrucomicrobiota; class Verrucomicrobiia; order Verrucomicrobiales; family Verrucomicrobiaceae; genus Prosthecobacter. The sequence goes on from CAYMHJ010000226.1 coordinate 2,954, forward strand.
TCCTTGCCGCCGATGGCGACGCCGGTGACGCGGCCGCGATCGGGGACGGTGAGGATGACCTGGGTGGGGCCGTCGTCGGCGCTGATTTGGATGCCGCTTTTCGTGGCGATGAATTGACGGCCTTCCTGCGAGTAGCAGAGGCATTCCGCGCCCGCGTCGTCGTCCCAATCCTGGACGTGGAGATGGAAGTAGCGCTCTTTGTGGATGAGCGAGCCGTCGTCGGCGATTTGATAGCTGTAGGCCCATTTGGAGTGGCCTTCGCCGACGGAGACGAGCCATTGATCGGGACGAAAAGCCATGCCGGTGGCGAATTTGATGCCGGCATCGACCTGCTTCTTCTGGCCGTCCTTGATGAGCCACACGCTGCCGCCGTTGTTGGGCTTCTTCGCGTCGTTGTCGGTGACGTAGAGGCTGCCGTTCGGATGCGCGAGGATGCTGTGGCCGGTGAGGCCTTCCAAAACGAGGCTCGACTGGCCGCTGGCGTCGTAGCGGAGGAGTTGCCCGGATTTCTCGGAGATGGTGTAAAGCGATCCATCAGCTCCAATGCTGACGCAGTGCGCGTTGCCGGTTTTTTCGGCGAAGACGCTGATTTGATCATCGAGGCCGATGCGGTGGATTTTGTCGGCGGAGGTGTCGGCGAAGAAGATTTCGCCGTTGGCCGCTGTGGATGGCCCGCGCGTGCTTTTGAAGCCTTCGGCGACGAGTTTCCAGTCTTCGCCGGGAAGGAGGATCTCCTGCGCACGCGGAGCGCTGGGGCCTGCGCGAACTTTTTCGGGCCAGTTTTTCCACAGATAGGCCATCGCCTCCATCCAGTGGTCGGCATAGCCCGCACCGTGGCCGCCGTCGATGATGCGGAACTGATAATCGTAGCCGGAAAACTTCAGCGCCTTGTCCATTTCCTGATCGAGCAGGAACCAGTCGCCCGCGGCGTTTTCCATGTCGCGCGTGCCGGTGGTCAAAAACGAGCGGATGGGCCGTGCTTCGAACTTGCGCACCATCGTGGGAAACTCATGCCCGCCGCGGAACGCGACCCAACTGCCACTGGCCGCATACACGCGGCTGAAAGCCTCTGGTCGATGCCAAGCCGCCGTGAAGGCCGTGATGCCGCCGCTGCTGGCTCCGGCGATGCAGCGGTCGTTGCCGCTGGTGCTCAGATTGAGCTGGTATTGCTTCGCGACGAAGGGCAGCAACTCCTCGTCAAAGTAGCGCACGTTGTTGTCGCTGATGCCGTCGTATTCGAAGTCGCGATTCCGACGGTCGGCGGTGCCTTTCATCGGCGCGGGCAGCGTGCCGGGCCGCACGAAGACGCCGACCATCACGGGAATCTCCTTCGTGGCGATCATCGTCTCCAAGGCGGTCTTCTCGCGCGGATTGAAGCCATCGGTTTTCACATAAACGCACGCGGGTTTGCTGGCGTCGTATTGCGCCGGGATGAAGACGGTGACCTCGCGCACGGTGCCGGGGAAGACTTTGCTTTGGGAGAAGGTGAAGGTCTCGATGAGGCCTTCTTTGATGTCCTCGGGCTTGATGGCAGGCGGTGTGTAAGTCGGAGCCGCGTCTTTCTTCGCCTCCGCGATGTCGCCGCCTGCGAGCGGTCGCACGAACCACTGCAAATGCGAATCGCCCTTTTTGTGCTGCCAGAGATCGACCTTCGCGCCGACCTCTTTTTTGCCGCCCAGATGATCGAGGCCCATGCCGGGCGCGTGCTTCGGCTCGATGGCGTAGCTGCCGTTGTCCTGCTTCGTGAGCGTCCAGAGCTGCGCGTCGGATTTGTTGTCCTTCGCGAGCAGCACCTTCGTGCCGTTGTTTGTGCCCGCACCATTCACGGTAAGCGCGAGACCGGGCTGCGAGGCGGGCATGAGCCACACAAAACCATCGCCACGCGGCTGGATGATCCACTTCTGATTCGGCGTGTTCGCGGGTTTGTTGATGGAGACGATGTCGCCTTCCTTCGAGTCACCCACGACTTCCAAAACGAAGTCCGGTGCGCTCACGGGCACGATCTGGTAGGTGCCCCAGTCTTCGGCGAGGGCGGTGGTGGTGAGGATCGTGAAAAGGAGAAGGAGTGGCTTCATGCAGATCGGTGGCGATGTCGGTAAACGGGCTCGGTGAAGGAAAGTTCGCGAAGTCTTCCGCTACTTCGCTGGCAGAGTCCAAAACGTGGCTTCGACGGTGCGGTCGGAGCCTTTGGGGCCATTGAAGTAATAAGCGGTGAGCACGCGGCCATCAGGTCGGACAAGCGTGCGCGGATACCCCAAATCGCCATCGAAGCCGTCGTCGCGCAGGATGATCTCGGGTGTCCAGGTCTTGCCTTCGTCGCTGCTGAGGCGTGCGCGGATGCCGAAGGGCTTTTTGCGATGGCCGTAGGTCACGCAGAGGCGGCCATCGGCAAGCAAAACGGTGGCGGGTGGATTGCCGCCGATGTTGCCGGTGACGTCACTGACCTTGAGCCACGTCGTGCCGAGGTCATCGCTGCGCCAGAGTTCGATGGTGTAGTCGGGTTTTCCTTTGCGAAGGGTGGTGAGTAGCGCCCCGCCAGCCGTTCGCACGCTGCTGGGCATGATGGCGAAACCGCCCTTCGGTGGCTCCTCGCCGAGGTAGCCCTGTAACTTCCACGTTAGTCCGCCATCGGTCGTTCGGGCACAAAAGACGCGGCCTTCTTTGTTGTCCGATTTCTTGCCGCAACTGCCGAACATGAGGCACTCACGCGGCCCGATTGGGATCGAGTCGGTGCGCGTGGAGATGCCGTCCACGCCTTCGACATCGAACTTGAACGGCCCCTGCCAGGTCTTGCAGCGATCCTGCGTCGTGTAGAACCACGACGGGCCGACGTGCAGGCTTTTGAAGCGAAACATCATCGCGAAATCCGGCGAGGTGAAGTCGAGCGACTCTTTCAAGGCGACAGCGTCGGGCTCGTTTTTCCGATCCGAATAAGGCTGGTCATCCTCGACCTTCCACGTCTTCCCACCGTCGAGACTGCGAGCTTGCACACGATGGCTCGGCTTCGTGCGGTCGATGCGATGATCGGTGGTCGTTTCCTTGTAGTAAGTGGCCGTGAAGCCCACGACAAGTTCATCGCCCCACTGCCACAATCCCTGATTAGCCGGCCAGCCTCCGTAGCGGCCGGGTTCTTTGTAAACGATCACACTTTCTTGCGTCGCAGGCTTCAGCGTCGGCGCGGCTGTGGTTTTGGCGGCTGGATCGCCCGTGTCGAGACTTGCGTTGTCTTGAGCGATGACCGACAAAGATGCAAGCAATGCCGTAGTGATGAGAGTTGCGATTCGATTCATGGTTTGCGGTGACGAATGACCTGCCCTTGATCGACGAGTCGTGATTGAAGGGTTGTGACAGGCACCTTGCGCAGCTCGACCTCGTTTTGAATCGTCAAATGCGCCGCCACACCTGCGGCCTGGCCGAGCGCCATCCACGTCGGTTCCATGCGGATGCTGGAGAAGGCGACGTGCGTGGTGCTGGCGGCGACGGGGACGATGAGGCCGTCGGTCTTTTCGGGGATTAAGATGCGATACGGGATCTCGTAAGGCCGGGTAATGTAATCCAACATGCCGAGGTAGCCTTCGAGCACGAGGGTGTCGCCGGGCTGGCGTTTGCGCACCGGGAAGCTGTCGATGGGGAACTCGCCCACGGCGATGCTGTCGGCGTGATGCTTTGGCTCCTGGCCTTTGCCGGTGATGTCGTGCTGCGTGAGCGTGTATTCGCCGACAAGGCGGCGGCCCTCGCGCACATAGAGCTGCCAGGGGAAGTTGCCGTTGTCGGTAAACTCGTCCTTCGGCAGGTGCATCTCGTTCGCCAGCGCGCGATGCGCATCCGGCACCTCGGGATCGTTTTGCAAAAACCACAGCAGGCCGAGCACAAGACTGCGATGCCGGTGGCGGATACGCTCGCGCGTGGATTCATCGCCCTCGATGTAGCCGCGATTCTCCTCGGGAAAGGGAAAGCCAAGCGGACGCGGGTTGATGTTCACGTCGTGCTTGTTGTTCGGAATGTCGGCGACGGACAAGGCACGCACGAGCGTGTCGAAATGCTTCGGATTGTAGCCGCGGCCCGGCTTGAAGACTTTTGGACCCGCCAGACGGCCTGCTTTGAGATCATCGAAATAGCCGAGGAAGTCGTTGCGGTCATACCCCGGCGGCGGCCCGGTCATGCGGGCGGCGTTGGCGGGATCCTTGGTCAAACAAAGGCGGTAGGTGTAGGCGGGCAGGCCGTCATCGCCCTTGCCGGTCGTTCCTGGCAGAAACTCGTGCGTCTGATAGTCGAAATTGACGACACCGGCATGAGGTTCGCCGAACTCCTCGCGCGACTCGCGGCCAAGGCGATACTTAGCGCCGGCTGCCGCAAACAAATCCCCCTCGTATGTGGCATCCAGGAAGACTTTGGCATTCAGGCGCCTCTCCTCGCCGCTTTTGCGGTGGATGATGCCGATGGAGCGAAGCTTGCGATTGAGCACCGCAGTGGATGCGATGCGCCAGCCTTTGAGAACGGTGATGTTCGGCTCTTTGGCAATCATCGTCTCAAAGACCTGCTCCGCCACATGCGGCTCGGCGTAATAGCCGTCCTGGCAGAGTTTCGTGCTCTCATGCTCCGGGCCGTATTTCGCGATGTAGTGCTCATGCACGCCCGAGACGAACTCCTTGAAAATGCCACCGATCATCGCGCGGTTTTCGATGTCGCTCTTGCCCAGCCCGCTCGTGGTCATGCCGCCGATGTGATCATTGTATTCGACCAGCGTCACCACCCGGCCCATCCGCGCCGCAGAAACCGCCGCCGCGATGCCACCGGGCGTGCCGCCATAGATGACGATGTCCTGCGCGGGCAGCGGCAGACTGCAAAGGAACACAGCGAGCAAGGAATGGGCGGCTTTCATGGTGTTTGGAAGCTGACGAGGTGATCAGGGCAGGCCGGCTTCCCAATTCGCAAGAAGATCGAGCAGCGACTTCACACGCCCAGGTTGGCTTTCGGCGAGGTTTTGAGCCTCGGCTATAGCATTGCCCAGATGGTAAAGCTCAGCGGGTTTTTTCCCGGGCGGCTGGATGAGCTTCCATGGGCCGAGACGAACCGCGCGGGATCCCTTTGGTCCGGCATGACGCCAAAAGAGCGGACGCTCCAGCAGCGTGGTCTGACGAGTCAGCAAACCGGCCAGGGAGACGCCGTCGAATGCTGTGGGGCCATGGGATGCAGGCGCGGGCAGCTTCGCAAGCTCAAGAAGGGTCGGCGGCAAGTCCATGGACATGACGGTGACATCGCTGACGACGCCCGATGGGATGCGGCCAGGCCAGCGTGCGATGGCGGGCACGCGATGACCTCCTTCATACACATCGCCTTTTTGACCGCGCAGCGGGCCATTGCTGGAGATGCCGTGCGTGTAGTCCTTCGCATAGCTGCGGTAGCCGCCGTTGTCGGAGGTGAAAATGACGAGCGTGTTGTCGTCTAGGTCGTGCTCTTTGAGCGCAGCGAGCACTCGGCCCACACTGATGTCGAGTTCCTCGATCATGCGAATGACAACGGCGGGTATATCCTCCGGCTTGTGCGGGCCGAGCTTGCTGTTCGGACCGGGAGCGCTGGCACCGAAGGAGACGCCTTTTTGCCTGGTGCCGAGCGCGGCATCGTCATGCGTTTGCCAGGGAAAATGAATGGCGAGATGCGGCAGGTAGAGGAAGAAGGGGCGTTCCTTGTTTTCGCCGATGAAGCTGACGGCGTGGTCGGTGAGCACATGCGTGACGTAGCCGTTCTCGTGAGATTTTTCGGTGTTGTGCCACCAGTCCTCATGACCCGCGCGGTCGAGCTTGGCAAAGTAGTCGCCACAGCCGCAGGTGAGGCCGCGAAACTCGTCGAAGCCGTGGCGCGTTGGGTTGCTGTCGGCATGCTTGCCCAGGTGCCATTTGCCAAACATGGCGGTGGCGTAGCCGGCTTGCTTCAAGCGGGTAGCGAGAGTGAGTTGATCGCGGTTGCGCGGCGCGCCGATGCCGTTGTCATCCCAGTCAATCGGCAGCGCAGTCTCGATGCCAAGCCGGTGCGGGTAGCGCCCGGTCATCAATGCCGCGCGCGTGGGCGAGCAGACGCTGCCATTGCTGTGAAAATCCGTGAAGCGCACGCCCTCCGCCGCCATGCGGTCGAGATGCGACGTCTTCGCCTTGCCGCCGTAACAGCCGATGTCTCCGTAACCGAGATCATCAGCCACGATGAGGACGAAATTCGGTGGCGGTGCGGCATTCAGCAGGCCGGCCATGAACAGTGTCAGCAGGGCGGTCTTCATGGGGCTTTACGCTTGGCTGCTTTCAGCGCGGCGATGGGATAATTTGGGTCCGCCGTGGAGGCGGTGGCCATGATGCGCTCCATGCGGGCGACAATCTCAGGATGCCGGGCGGCGACGTTTTGCGTCTCGCCGATGTCGTATTGCACATCGTAGAGTTCGACGGGCTGGTCCTGCCCGTTGCGCACGGCTTTCCAGCCGCCCTGACGCACGGCCTGCTTGTATTGACCGCGAGTGTGGCCGTAGTCCCAGTAGAGGTGATCATGCCGCGGGGCCTGGCCGCCTTGGAGCGCGGCGAGGATGGAGTGGCCGTCCACTTTGGCCCCGGGTCTCGTGTCTGTGATCTCGGCAAAGGTGGGCAGCAAATCCCAGTGCGTCCATACCTCGCTGCTCACCCGTCCGGCGGGTGTGCGTCCAGGCCAGCGGACGATCATGGGCACGCGGATGCCGCCCTCATAGAGATCCCGCTTCGTACCGCGCAGCGGGCCGGCGCTTTGGAAAAAGGCGGGCTTGTGTTTGGCCTCGGCGGAGGGGCCGTTGTCGCTGGTGAAGATGACGAGCGTGTTTTTGGCGAGTCCCCTGCCCTCCAGCAGGTCCATCAGGCGGCCGACATCGCGGTCAATCATGCCGACCATGGCGGCGTAGTTTTTCTCCACCTGCGGCCAGTCGCGGTCCGTGTAGGGCGCGTCGCTGGGCACGATCTGCGACTCATCCGACTTCAGCGGGTAGTCCGACCAGTGCGGCAGGGTGTAGGCCAGGTAGAGGAAGAAGGGCTGCTCATTCGTGTCGCTGATGAAGTCGAGCGCGCGCTGGGTGAAGAGGTCGTGTGTGTATTGCTGCTTGCGCTCGCCACGGTTGCCAGACAGCAGGACGACGCGGTCGCCATCCCACAGATGATCCGGGTAGTAATAGTGCGCCTGGTCTTGATCCTGGTGACCGTAAAACATGTCAAAGCCCTGCTTCTCCGGCGTGCCTGCGGTGGGGTGCATGCCGAGACTCCACTTGCCGATGGCACCCGTGCGGTAGCCGGCGGACTTCAGCAGCTTGCCAAGCGTGGCATCCTCCGGCAGCAGATGCACGCCATGCGGAATGTTGTCGCGAATGCGGGCGTTGCCGTTGTGACGCCCGGTCATCAGGCAGCAACGGGAGGGCGCGCAGACCGAGGAGCCAGCATAGACCTGCGTGAAGCGCGTGCCTTCGGCGGCGAGACGATCAAGATGAGGCGTGAGGATTTGCTTCTGCCCGTAGCAGGCGAGGTCGCCGTAACCCAGATCATCGCAGAGAATGAGCAGGATGTTCGGCGGTGTGGCGGCGGCCAGGGACGCAGAAATGAGCAGCCCAAGAGTGACGAGCCAGGACTTCATCTGGATGACTGGCTTGCCGACGTCACTGTGGCCACTGGCCGTTCACGATGGTCTTCGTCGTGAGCTTCGCGGGATCGACGACGACATGCTTCACCTTCTGGCGTTTCCAGGTGTAGGTGATGTGGACGAGACCGTCTTTCGTCTGGATGATGGCGGGATAGCTGAACTCCTTTTTCGGCTCGTCTTCAAAGACCAGCGCGGCTTCCCAGGTTTTGCCGTCCTTGCTCACGGCGAGGTTCAGCGGGCTGCGGCCTTTGGCGGTGTGATTGTAGATGAGCAGGTGACGGCCATCGGCGAGCGTGACTGCATCCGTACCGGAGTTTGGATTCGGCAGTTCGGTGAGCGA
>CAYMHJ010000227.1:0-10822 GCA_964390165.1 uncultured Prosthecobacter sp.
AAGATTGACAAGCCTCCGTGGTAGCCTCAATGTAGAAACATGACAGCCACGATTCAAAAATGGGGCAATAGCCTGGCCCTGCGCATCCCTCTCGCCGTCGCGAAGCAAATTCACGTCAAAGAGGGCGACCCTGTGACGCTCAAAGTCGGTGCATCGGGACTCACCGTGAAGGCGGCTCCGAAGAAGATCAGCCTCGACGACCTACTCAGTCAGGTGACCCCCGAGAACCTCCATCCCGCGACGGAATGGGGTGCAGATGTAGGCCGGGAGGTTCTGCCGTCATGAAGGCCAAAGCTCCTCCCGTGCCAGAGCTTGGCACCATCGGCTGGCTGGTGTTCGATCCTCAGGCAGGCCGCGAGCAGGCCGGACGCCGCCCCGCCATCGTTCTCAGCCACACCCGCTACAACGAGAAGACCGGCCTCGCCGTCTTCTGCCCCATCACCAGCAAGGTCAAAGGCTACCCCTTCGAACTCGCCGTCCCGGCTGGCCTGCCTGTGGGTGGTGTTGTCCTCTGTGATCACGTCCGCTCCCAAGACTGGAACGAGCGCAAGTGGCAGCCCATCTGCAAAGTGCCGCTCGGTTTCGTGCATGACGTCATGGCGCGGACAATGACGTTGTTTGAGGTGTCGGAGTCCTAGTCGGAGTAGGAGTGGGAGCGTTATATTGCTTCTGCTTTCAGCTGAATCTTCGTGAGATGGGCATCCATGTGACGACCCATCGGCTTGCTCGGCCGCAGCAACCTGCGTCCCTTCTTTTGGGGCCGCATGATCATCATGTCTCCTGAAGTTGGCGCTGTAACTACGAAGCCGAAATACTGCCCGAAAACCATAGGCCGGAAGGCCAGCAGCCCTTGTATTGTCAGCATCGCTTCCGTGATCGTTACATTAACTCCTTACCCTTGTGTCAAGGTTGACGCGGTTGGTGTCAAGTTGACATGCGGTGCAATGTGGAAACTGGAAAGATCTAGAGGTTTACATAGAATCTAATGGAACAACCTCCTATTTTAGAACCAGATCAGTGGAACCTAGTCGGCTCATGGCAAGACATTGGGCTTAATGACTCTGAAATATGGCAAGGAGAGGCGGCAAACCATGTATTTTTTAATCTGTTTGGGTTCCAGAAACGCCACTTAAACCTTTTTGTTGGTGGTTGGAACCAGCACCTTTATCGTCATCGGAATTCAGATTTGTCAGTTTATATCGATGAGCTGATGCTGCACCCGAGCCGTGCGCAATCGCTCTTGGCCCGGTTGCACAGAATTGACGCGGAGGCTTCTCAGTTTCCTTCTGCGGTAACCACGAAGACTGTTCGGGAATGGTCACGATCTGAGCTTGCTGCTGAATATATCAAACTCAGAGTGCTCAGACAAAATCTAGCAGCCTACAACCAGTTTGGAATCATGTTTGCCGACGCACTGGTGGATCGTGTGCAGAAGATCATTTCTAGAGCGGACTACGGGGGTAGGCAAATCGAGGCTCTAAATGCGATTCTAGCAGCTCAGCCCGAGACTTCACTTGAGCGTGAGCGGAGAGCGCTCCTCAACGCCTGCTTAAGCTGTCTTACCCAGCATGCATCAGTGATAGCCGCCAAGTCTCTTGGTTTGGAAGCACTCCGCTGTGCGGTAGCACAAGACTGCCGAGTTCAGATTGAGGAACTTGTATCAGAACATGGCTGGCTCCCCATATTTCTCCACTCCCCAGAATGGAACTTCGGTCATTACACCGGCGCGATAACTGAGATTTGCCGCAGCCACACGCCTGAGTCGGTGGCGAAGATGCTTTCAACTGCAAGCGAACAGCGTAAAGAACGCACTGCGGAAGCTGAGCGGCTGTTAGAACCATTATGCCTAAAGCCAGACGAAGCTTTGATCGTGAAGATCACGCAGGCATGCATCTATGCAAAAAACGAGGCTGAATACCTCCAAGGCCAAATAACTAGATTGTTGCGCCCAATCGTTAGGCGAATCGACGCATTACTTGGTATCGACGAATACACTAGGCAGTTCCTCTTTGACGATGAACTGGTAACGTTGTTGAAGGCTGATGAATCAAGCAAGGCCCTTAGTGATGCCTCTGAAATACTCGCGCGCCGCGAGAAAATTAGCGGTTACATTTCCGACGGAACCAACGGCTGTGTCGAGGTTGATCAACAAAGTGCAGAACAACTGATGACGGGAACACAATGCAAGGCGAAGAAATCCAAAATCGGACCTGCTGAGAAACTAAAAGGCATCTGCGCGTCGGTAGGTATTGCCTCTGGGACGGCCCGGCTGATCCGTTCAGCCGCTGACTTTTGCCATTTTGGAAAGAACGAGATTCTGGTGGCACAAATGACCACGGTTGACTACGTGCCACTGATGCGAAGGGCGTCCGCGATTATCACAGAGTTTGGCGGTGCAACCTGCCACGCTGCAGTAATCGCCAGGGAGCTCAATGTCCCGTGCGTGGTCGGAGTGATAGGTATTCTCGATGCATTGCATGACGGCCAGTCTGTTTGCGTTAATGCCACTAAAGGGGAGGTATTGCTCACATGAGCATGCTTGTCCCACTCTCTTCAGCGGAGGACAGAAGGCTCTGTGGAGGAAAAGCGGCGAGCTTGGCTCGATGGCGTAGGCTGGGATTCCAAGTCCCAGATGGAATCGTAGTCACCACTCTTGCACTCCAGTGCATGATGGCTCAGAACCCTCGCCTTGCCGATCTTGATCGGCAGATCACTATGGGCATCGCGTCGGTGGCTATTCGTGAAGAGATGCGTCGGTTGATTCTAGATCTTCCGTTTCCGCATGCACTGAAAGAAGAGCTATCGGCGAAGTTTCAGCGGATGGACTTTGATTTGGGGGTGGCGGTCCGCAGTTCCGGTGTTGCTGAAGATGGGGACATGAATAGCCACGCTGGGATCTATGACAGTTTTCTTGGAGTAGAAGCTGAGGACGTTATGACGGCTGTTCGGAAGGTGTGGGCCTCTGCCTATACGGAACGCTCTTCAAGCTATAGAAATGAGAGAGGAATCAAAACTCCAATTTCGGCGCAGGCGGTCTTGGTTCAAGAGATGGTGGACGGTTGCGTATCTGGCGTAACTTTTACGCAGAACCCCACCGATTTTGGTAGCGGGCACCTTCTTGTTGAGATGTGCTGGGGCCTTGGCGAAAGCCTTGTGTCTGGAATTATCACACCCGAGCGTGTCTTAGTGGACCGGGCGACCCTTGGTGTTGTTGAGCGCACTGATGGACGTCAGACATCGGAAATTCGTCTCTCAGGCCAGCGCCACATAAGGATGCCACATAGATCAAAGTTGAGCGAAAACACACTCTTTAACCTGGTCCAAATGTGCATGGAAATCGAGCGTTATGCTGGATTTCCATGCGACATAGAGTGGACTGTCGCAGATGGCGGTATCTGGCTTCTTCAGGTTAGGCCGATCACTTCAATTACACCCTAAACATCCCGCAATCATACCATGAATACCACCGCACTGATCTACGCCGCCTTGGCCGCAGCCCTAATTCCGTTTGTTCCACAAATTCTATTGAAACTTCGTGGTAGGCATAAAGAGCTGGACTCGGATGATCATTATACAGCCGACCGGGAGATCACAAGCACCAGCGCGGCTTATTCAATCGCTGCGTCCTGGATTTGGGGGCCCGCGATCTTCGTTTCGGCCCAGTTGGCGTTTACTGGCGGAATCCAGGCATTGTTTTGGTTCCTAATCCCAAATATCCTGACCTTTTTTACGCTGATACCCCTCGCGTCGAGGATTCGTGAGACATACTTCGGCTACACTCTACCTGGTTTTCTTGCTGAACGAAGCGGAGGCTCAGCCGTTGTGCGCAAATTGTTCATCGTGCAGACATTGGCCTTTCAACTTTGTGCCGTGATCGAAAACAATATCGCGATAAAAATGTTGTTGTCTGCTTCAGGAGCCACAGACCCTGCCCATGCCAATTGGCTGATTCTATTCATCGACTTCGTTTGTGTTGGTTTCGTTGTCTTCTGCGGTTTTCGTGGAGCGGTGAGATCCGAAGTGAGCCAAATGCTTGTCACGTTGGTGTGCTGCGTCGCGTTGGCGGTGATGCTTTTGACCTTCGTGCCTCCCACTGTGGACCTAGTTGGGGGGCTTTCCGGCACCAGTGGTGCCTCCTGGAATCCATTCCAGTGGGCCATGATCGGCGTTGGAGGCGGTTTAGCGATGGCTTTGGGACTAATCGGAGGCCCGATGGGCGATATGATGTTTTTTCAACGCTTGTGCAGTGTTCGGAAGGGGGACTCCGTCAAACGGGCTCTCAAGCTTGGAGCCCTGCTTTTCGCGATAGTTCCAATATGCATGGCTGTTCCTGGATGGCTGGCTGCTGGAATCGCTGAGACTAGGAGTCATGCTCCAGATACTGTCGCAGTAACCGCAGTAATGGAGATCATGCCCTGGAAGTCTGTAGGTCTGTTCCTTTTGGCATTGATTGTGTTTAATGGCCTGATCACGACATTGGATGCATCTTTCAGTTCTATTTCTGCTGTGGCGGGGGCTGATATACATAGCGCCCATGGCACAAAACCCAGTCCTCACGCCATATGGAAATCTTGGGGTGTTGCGGCATTGTTTGCAGCAGTTGGAGTGGCTGTGATGGCAAGTGGCGTTAGCTTGCTTCCTATCTTTCTCACAGATGCAGCGATTGCATCGTCAATGATCGTGCCGATGTGCTATGCTGTTTTCTCGTCTCGGCCAGCGGCATCTGGGTTAATAGCCTCATTGGCGGTGGGTATTGTGATTTCCTTGTCCATGGGTATCTCGGGGGCTGCTATGGGCAACGCTGCGCTGTCTAGCTTCAGTGCGCCAGCTGCTTTCTGTGGAGGTTTGATGGCTTTGGGTGTAGTGGTTCTACTTCATAAAAGGAGAACTTAGTGTATGAAGACGACGCCAGCGAATAACGAATCCCCATCCTTCACCGCATTGGTTGTTGAAGACAACGATGACCATAGAAAAACGCTTTGCGCTGTCTTGCAGGGGGCGAATACGATCAAATGGAACATTGTGTGCTATGACGGTAGTTTCGAGACGGACGACGTTCGCTGGTGGGTGGAGGATCAGGTTGTTCACGGCTCCGTGTGGCCCACTATTTGTTTTCTTGACCTAGTTTGGATTCCACCTGGAGACTCCAATCCTCGTCAGACGGCATTGTCGAAGCAGAACGAGTTTTTGAGGGTCCTGCTAACTCCACACACAAAGCGGTTCGCAGATGGCCCCAGCGGAGTGGATGGTTTGGTCGTTCTTCCTGCCTTAAGGCGGATTCCCTTCCTTCAGGTGGTAGTTCACTCGACGTTCGGATCAAACGGACTCCGCACATTTGCGGCCGAGATGGGCGCGATGGCAACTTTACAAAAACTGCCATTTGGCACACCTGGAACGAGGACGGCTGTTGCTGACTATGAGCAGAGCGTTGGGCGTCTTGTTTCAAAGTTGAGCACAGAGTGGAGCGAGAAGTGTGACACTCATGACTTTGGTAATTGGCTCCATGATCAGCGAGACACTCCTGATTTGGCTCGGCTTCGGCGAACTCTGAATCTAGAGAAAGATGAAGTCGGTGATGGAGCTAAGCGGTTGTCGGCAGAAGCATTGCGTCTTCAGATCGCAGATCTCGAAAAAGGACTCGTCCAAGCCACATGTGGGAAGAAGACATTGACACCACAGCTTCCTCCAAAAGTTCAACGCCTACAAAAAGACATATTGTCTATTCAAACCTTTTCTCGCAGGGTCAATGAGCTGGCGGTAAAGCTCAAGGTAGCAGAAGACTCCAACAAAACTCTTGTGATCGTGGGTGGGTGTCCAATGGAGCGAAAGAGTCTCTTTGCATTTGCTGCATCCAAGGCAAACATCGAGTCATGGCTGGTGTTTGAGTGTCAAATTCCTGAAGGTGTTCCGAAGTTCACCCCCCAGACTATCCACGAAAATTCTGGGCATTGGATCGTTCTGAGGGGCCTGTCTGACTTGCACGACTCGAATCGCGCGGAGGTCGTTCGCTGGTTGCATGGAGTGGCGCACGGCCACGGTAACCGGACACGACCTTGGAGGGTTTTGGTCGTCATCGACCATGTGTCCAATACCTTGTCTGATTTCCTTCGGAGTGCGCAAGGGGAGTGGGACGAGTATGTCATACCGTCTCTTGCTGAGCGACCAAATGAGTTGGTTGACTATGTATCGTGTCTCTGGGCATGTTACACGCGCCGTGGTGTTACAGTCGATATTCCAGAGCAGTTGAAGAGTATCCCGTTCCCGACTCTGTCACGGCTAGACCAAACCATCCGCGCAACGTTCAACAATCCCAAGAGCAAGTTGGTTGTCCCAGATGACCTTGTTGAAAAGGCTTCCAAGCCGACAACTGGTGACGAGTTCACTGAACGGATTAAGCGGGTTGGCCTTACCACCGCCAACTCATTTCGAGAAATCGGGGCGGCTTTGGGGGTTTCTCAGACCACGGTTTCAAACTGGGCCAATGAGCTCGGTGTGCGGATTGGCAAGGTTGACAGTAAGCCTGACAAGTTGACACCAAAGATGCCTGTAAAGAAAGGCAAGTGATCCACGCTGCAAAGTCTTCACGCTGCCGAGTCCGTCAATATTTGGGTTCTCAGTGGCAGTTTGACAGGTGAGGGTTAGCCGCAGTTTGTTGCTAAGTGAGGCTTGTCGTGGGAGCCTTGGTTCATGGTCTCGGTCCAATCACAAAGCCCTCACGTCACCTGTGCTGTCACTGGCCGACTGGCTTTGCTTGGGCTGAGCTATCTGCACGAGCTTGGGCTCGATCGTGCATGTCGTAAGAGCCTCCCGTCAGAGCCCACTTGGCGCGCTAACGCCAAGTGGCTCCTCGACCACGAGATACTCGAAGCCGATCTTCTTGCGACGGAAGTAGGTAGTAGGGTAACTCTGCCTTTCGGCAGGGTCAACCGACATGTCGGTCTCATGGTTTGGGCGAGCAGCAGCTCTGGCGGGCAACCGCCAACGCCTATACCCAACGATGAAAACAGAAAGCATTGATGGGGTAGATGGTGTAGTCCGCCAGGACTCACAGCATACTACCATACCTGAAGTCAGCCTACCTAGGTTCTCCATTCCTGACTTGCCGCACTATTTGTGGTTCTTGAACCTAATCTGGCAGGGATTCTTCACCCTGCTTCACGGCATCGCCCGCCCCGGAGACAAGCCGTTGTTCACACACTCCAATGTCACCGAGACACTTCGGCGCATTGGCACCTTCCTGGTAGGTGTTGCTGTCATGACCGGCATCGTCTTCTACTGGGAGCACTTGTTGATGATTATCGAAGGGCTACCGCTCTTCGCCCGGCCCTTTGGGTGGATCGTCATCATTTACATCATCGTGATTGGGGAGTTTGTGCTGCTCTGCGGAGCAGTGCGGGCGCTCCAGACCACGATTGTCCACGAGGCGACCCACGGGAAGCTCTGCAAGGATAAGAAGAAGGGGAACCTCGTAGCAGAGTGGATCACCCTGCTCCTAGGAACTCAGCCTTTCTATATCTACAAGCCGGAACACCTCATCCATCACGAAGGCAGCTCCTTTGCCACTATGCTGGATGCAGACGCCCGGATGTTTGTCGAACTGTTGGGCTTCAAGCCAGGACAGACACTGTCCTTCTACTGGGTTCAGCTCATCAAAGCCATTCTGGTCCCGAAGGTAGCCCTGTATTGGAACTGGGCACGGTTGCGCCAGAACCTCTTCTTGCGTCCCGAGCCTGAGACGGAGTTGGGCTGGAGGCTTCCCGTTGCTTGGGCGTTGCTGGCGGTGCGTTACGGCCTCGTCCTCGGCACCTGCTGGATGACTGATTGCCTGACTCCCATCGTGGTCTATACGGTTGTTTGGATCATTCCTGTCTGGTTGCTCTATCCGTGGAGCATGATCATCCAAGGATGCAGCGAGCATACTTGGTTAGCCAGACGCAAGCCTGGTGAGGGTGCCAAACTCTTCCTCCACCGCCGCCTGCTGAACCGTTTTCCGTTCACTCCGTGGACGGGTATCCGGAACGTAATCCCGTTCCTGTTTAAGGTGTTCACATGCGATGTCTTTATAAAGGGGTTCATTTTGTGCGGAGCACTTCCTCTCCATGGCCGCCATCACACCTGCCCAGCGGAGTCTGTTGAGCTATGGCCGTTGGAGCGCTACAGGGCCGCTGACGAGTATCGGAACGGGCAAGTGACGGTGCCCACCTATACTTCACTGATAGACGCGATGACATCTGTGTTTGTCGCCCTCTCGATGCTTCCACCGCTCAACGCCACCGACAAAGGCGCAGAACATCTGGAACTCCAAGAGCTAGCTCTTGGCATGTAACTCAGCCAGCCGGAGACCTCGCGTCCTGCTCAACGAAATCATCTGGCGGCCTGCGAGGGGCCGCCTTCCTATCCCAACACCACATCCATGCTCTACCAGAAAACCAACAACAAGTTTGTGGCGATCATCAATCGCAAAAAGCCTCTTCACGAGATCCTCAACGCACTAGCCCACACTTCTGCCGGGATCACTAGCGTGATCAATGATCCTCAGGCCACCCAGTTCCTCAACTACGTGGACGGGGACGGAGGAAGCCACCCTGCAATCAGCCATCATCCCTTTGTGATCCTTCAGGCGGACAACAGCAACCAAGTCCGAAAGGCCCGATGCGCGGCCCTAGATCTTGGACTGAAGGTTAACAGCTTCGTCGGCCAGATGTTTGGCACCAGTGCGGAGGATCAACTTCAGAAGACTGCGGCAGCTAAAGGAGACGACATAGACTATGTGCTTCTAGTTCTGTTCGGTGATGCAGAACTCGTGCAGCAGGTTACCAAAAAGTATTCTCTCTTCCGTGCACCAAGTGCACCTTCCGCGTAAACTAGACCCACACCCAACCCGGCCTGTCGGCAGAGCATTGTAGGCGATCTTCGATCAACGCATTGCTCCTCGCCGACAGGCACGATTCTCGATGAAAGCCGCATACATCAACACAACCGGGAACCCATCCGTAATACAGGTAGGCGAGCGTCCTGACCCTGTGCTCACAACGGGAGAAGTGATGATCGAAGTTCGCGCAGTGGGAGTTAACCCAATCGATACTTACGTTCGAAGCGGCCTCGTTGGGACCTCCGCTCAATTTCCGCACATCCTAGGGTGCGATGCAGCAGGTATAGTGATTGCTGCTCCAAAGCAGAGTGATTTAGTCACAGGAGACCGCGTGTGGACTACCCTCCAAGGTGGTGCGTCTGGTCGCCAGGGAGTGACCGCTGAGAAGATCGCCGTTCCAGTAGGCATGGTGGGACGGATGCCGGACACTATGACGTTTGAAGAGATCGCTGCAATGGGTTTGCCCTGCGTGACAGCCTTCTACGCTCTGCATTGTCGCTGTGGTCTCAATGGCGGTCAACGAGTGCTAATAGACGGGGCGAGCGGTGCAGTAGGCTCGATGGCTATGCAATGGGCTAAGTATGCGGATGCAGAGGTTATCGCTGTGACGAGTTCAGCGAAAGGAGCCGCGCATTGCAACTATATCGGGGCGGACCATGTCCTTCTGCGGGCTGAAAGCGGCTTTGAGGAGGAATTGGCAAGCACTGCGGCAGATGGCATCGATCTTTGGTGGGACCTTTCGAGAAACCCAATTATCGAACGGGCTGTCCGACTTCTCCGCCCAAGTGGACAGATCGTTGTAGCCTCAGGCCGAAATGCACAAGCCACACTCCCAGTGGGTCCGTTTTATGCCAAAGGGCTCACTATGCATGGAATTGTTGTATATGATATGAGCACCGCCCAGTTTGCTGGGTGTGTTGACTCTGTGCATGCTGCCTCAGCGGCGGGGAAACTTTGTTCACCAAAGTATGAAGTCCTGCCCTGGTGGCGGATTGCAGAAGCTCATGCTAAAACTGAGGACGGGGAGGGAAAGTATGTTCTGAATGGCTTTGGTGACTGACGCTAGGTAGGGCTGGCCTATAAGCAGCGCGAGAAGGAAGCTCGGCTGGCGGTGCTCGACAAGCTTGCCGCTGAGGGGCAGCGGCTTAAACTGGGGTATTGATTCCGACTTCAAATCGGATGAACTCAGAATAGGCAAAAAAATAGGGGCAATAGAATAGATTGTCCAAGGGCTCATTCTACTGCCCTCATTCTTTTGCCTACCCTATGAATGCACAAAACATTGCACTTTATGCAATCTTTTGTAGAGTCATGCCATGCAACCGCTCCGGCAACTCTCACAGGCTCTCCGCACTCTCGCGGATCGGGAGCATTGTGTGTTTGCGCCTTCGGATCTGGCGGCGGCGGTGCCGGGGTGCGGGCAGTTGGCGGTGTTGCTTTCCCGGGCGACTTAGGCTGGGCTGCTGAAGCGGGTTTGCCGAGGGATTTACCTTTATCCGGTGCCGGACGATCCGGCGGGCAGTGTGCTTTTTCGTGCGGCGGCTCGGTTGCGGGCGGGGGAGTTCAATTGCATGAGCCTGGAGTCGGTGCTGAGCGATGCAGGTGTGATCTCGCAGGTGCCGATGAACTGGATCAGTCTGATGACCTCCGGGCGCAGTCATGTGGTGGATTGCGGGGACTATGGGCACATCGAGTTTGTGCATACGGCGCAGAGTCCTGATGACGTGAGTGGCGAGCTGAGCTATGACCCGGAGCGACATCTCTGGCGGGCGTCGGTGAGGCAGGCGCTGCGCTCCCGTGCGGAGCTGACTTCCCTGCGCCTGTGGGGGACAAGGAACTGCTGTATCATGACATCCTCCGCAAGATGAGCGAGGCGGGTTTGCTCACGGGTCGGACGTTCTTCTGCGACACCTGTTATGCTGCGCAATCTCTTCGGCATCGACCTCGGCA
>CAYMHJ010000228.1:0-10576 GCA_964390165.1 uncultured Prosthecobacter sp.
CATCGAAGAGAATGCACTGAACGTGCGGAACCTCGACGTCTGATCCTTCTCATTTTTCGCTTAGCCTTTTCGACTCACGTCCATGCAAGAATCCAACACCCGCCCCATCTCCGTCGCTGATGAGGTCAAAAACTCGTTCCTCGACTACTCGATGTCGGTCATCATCTCCCGTGCGTTGCCGGACGTGCGCGATGGTCTGAAGCCCTCCCAGCGCCGCATTCTTTATGCGATGCACGAGCTGGGGCTGTATCCGCCGAAGAAGCAGATGAAGTGCGCGAAGATCTGCGGTGATACATCTGGTAACTACCATCCGCACGGTGAAGCAGTCATTTATCCGACGCTCGTCCACATGGGCCAGCCTTGGGCCATGCGTGAGACGTTGATCGACCCACAGGGGAACTTCGGTTCGGTGGAAGGTGACCCACCTGCCGCCATGCGATACACAGAAGCCCGCATGACGCCTCTGGGTGGCACTCTGATGTCGGACATGGAGAAGGACACCGTCGATTTCGTCCCGAACTACGATGAGCGTCTGACCGAGCCGACCGTGTTCCCGGCTGCTTTCCCGAACCTGCTCGTCAATGGCGGCACCGGCATCGCAGTAGGCATGGCCACGAACATGCCTCCGCATAACCTCGGCGAGATCGTCGATGGGGTGTGTGCTCAGGTGGACAATCCGCAGATCACGGTCAGCCAGCTCGGGCAGTTCATCAAAGGTCCCGACTTTCCGACGGGATGCGTGATTCACGGGCTGGATGGCATCCGCGAATATATGGAAACTGGTCACGGCAGCGTGCGTGTGCGTGGTCAGGCGGAGATCGTGGAAAACAATGGCCGCGAGCAGATCATCATTACCGAGATCCCCTACAACGTGAACCGCGCGGAACTGGTGAAGCGCATCGCGGAACTCGCCAATGAGAAGATCATCTCCGACATCGTTGCCGTGCGTGATGAGTCGGATGAAAACACCCGAGTCGTTGTCGATCTCAAGCGCGATGCTCGCGCCCAGGTCGTGCTGAACAATCTCTACAAGTTCACGGCCCTCGAAAGCAGCTTCAGCATTCACATGCTCGCAATCGACGGTGGACGCCCACGCGTGCTCAGCATCAAGGACGCCATCGCCTGCTACATCGAGCATCGCCGTGAGGTCATCATTCGCCGCACGCGCTTTCTTTTGAAAAAGGCCGAGCAGCAGGCTGAAAAGCTGGAGGCTTACCTCCTCGCGCTCGGGCACCTGGATGACTTTATCAAAATCATCCGCGACAGCCGCAATCGCGACGAAGCCCGCATTGGCTTGAAGGCTTACCAATTCAGCACTGCGACTGCCATGCGTCTCGGCATCCTGATTCGCAATCAGCCGAGCATTCAGGGAGATCACTACATCTTCACCGACACTCAGGTGGATCAGATCCTGGAACTCCGCCTCTATCAGCTCACCGGCATGGAGCGGGACAAGATCAAAGCGGATTACGATGAGCTGCTCGCCACCATCACCGACCTCATGGACATCCTCGCCCATGAGCATCGCGTGCTGACCATCATCAAAGACGAGCTTCAAGCCATCAAATCCAAGTATGGCAATGGCCGCCTGACCCGCATCGACGCCGCTGGTGGTGGCATTGAAACCATCGACCTCATCCCGAACGACGCGAACATCGTCACCCTGACTCACTTCGGCTACGTGAAGCGCACGCTCACCACCGAATACCGCCTGCAAGCACGCGGCGGCAAGGGCCTCAAAGGCATGGAGACACGCGAAGCAGCCACCAAGGAAGACAAGAACGACTTCGTGGAGACGCTCTTCAGTGCCAACATGCATGACTTCCTGCTCTTCTTCACGAATACAGGCCGAGTCTATGTCGAGCGAGTTTATCAGCTCCCCGAAGCACCACGCACCGGCAAAGGTCGCAGCATCAAGAACGTGCTTAACCTCCGCCCCGAGGAGAAAATCAACAGCGTCCTCCGTCTCGAAGCACAAGGTGCAGAAGACGAGGCCATGTGGAGTCCGGAGAAGTTCGTGCTCTTTGGCACGAAGGATGGCACGGTCAAAAAGACCTCGTTGGATGCCTTCAAGAACTATCGAAAAGACGGCATCATCGCCATCAACATCGAGGAGGGGAATGATCTCGTTCAAGTCATCCTAACTGATGGCAAGAGCCAGATCTGTATGACCACCCACGAAGGCATGTGCGTCCGCTGTGAAGAGGAAGACATCCGCGCCGTGGGCCGAAACAGCATCGGTGTCCGTGGTATCCGCGTGGAGGAGGGCGACTTCATGGTCAGCCTGACAGCCGTGGACTTCACCAAGCAGCTCCTCGTTGTCTCCGAGAATGGTCTCGGCAAGCGCACCTCCTTTGAAGAGTATCGCCTCACCAATCGTGGCGGCAAAGGTGTGATCACCATGAACGTCACTGAGAAGACCGGCAAAGTCGTCTCCGCTCTCGCCGTGGCTGAAACAGATGAACTCATGCTGATGACCAGCAAAGGTCAAAGCGTGCGCATACGTGTCAGCGACATCCGCGAAACTGGCCGAAATGCCCAGGGCGTGAAGCTCATGGACCTCAAGAAGGACGAGACCATCCAGGATGTGGCCACTGTGATCGCAGATGAAGAGGAAGAGGCTTCCGTGGAAGCCGTGGAGGAATCCATTTCGACGGCTGAATCTGAGGCACCCTCCGAAGAAGCGCCGCCTACCTCTGAAGTCGGTTGATCCGAACCGAGTGAATTAGTGCTCAGTTTTTCTTCAATGACTGAGCACTGAAATCGGGGCGCTTTTTTGCACAAAAAACCCCAGGCCGGATATCCAGCCTGGGGTTTTTGTTGAATGAAGTTTGGAAGATCCGGAGTTGGTTATGCCTTCCAGCCGTCGCGATAAGCGGGGCGGGTGACGAACTTGTTCGGGGCTTCGGCGTTGGTGACCTTCATGCCTTGTTTATCCCACTGCACGGTCTGCTGGGCGCGGACGGCGAGGTTGCCAAGAAGCACGAATTCAGTCAGCGGACAGCTGTAGTCGAAGTTCGAACTTGGCGCGCCACCGTTGACGATGTGGTAGGCCCACTCGCCCTGAGGGTTGTTGGGCATCACGGAGCGCTCCTCGGTCTTCTTGATCTTGCCAGCCTTCATGTCGAGACGCACCTGGGTGTAGCGCTCTTCATTGTAAACGACCGGGCTGCCGCAGTAGGCTTCACCTTCAAAGACGGTGCCTTCGGTGCCGATGAACATCATGCCGCTGCTGGCCTTCTCGAAGGCCTTTTTGGCGAGCTCGCTGGTCATGTGCGGGGAGATCTCCGGCTTGTTCGGCTTACCGTCTTTGGAGCCGTCGTTCCAGCTAACGGTCATGGCGGGGTGCTTGCCGGCAGGCATGTGATACACGAGGTCGCTCCAGGTCGGAGCGCAGGTGTCGGAGATCGGGCTGGAGACAGCGTCGATCTTCTCAGGGATAAGCTGGCCGAGGATGGAGAAGGAGGCGTCCATGATGTGGCAGCCCATATCGCCGAGAGCGCCGGAGCCGAACTGCCACCAGCCACGCCAGGAGAAGGGATGCACGCTGTTGCCGCGCTTGCCGCTGGCACCTTCAGGGATCTCAAACTGGAAGTAAGGTTCACTGGCCTCACTGGAGAGCCAGAGATCCCAATTGAGTTCTGGTGGACACTCGGCGGCTTTTTTCACGAGGGGGCCCTGGGGCCAGATGGGGCGGTTCGTCCAGAGGCGGATTTCCTTTAGTGTGCCGATGGCACCCTGTTCGATCCATTCCTTGGCGAGGCGCTGGCCTTCCATGGTGCGGCCCTGATTGCCCATCTGGGTGGTCACACCAGCTGCCTTGGCAGTGCTGTGGAGGTCGCGGACTTCGTTGATGTAGTTGCAAAGCGGTTTCTGCACGCAGACGTGCTTCTTGTGCTTCAGCGCGTGCATGGCGGCCACGTAATGCGTGTGGTCGGGCGTGGAGACGATGACGCCGTCGATCTCGTTGGCCATCTCGTCGAACATCTTGCGGAAGTCCTGGTACAGCTTCGCAGCGTTCGGAGCTTCCTTGCCGGAGTCGAGGTGATGCTTCTCACGCTTCTTGGCGGCTTCTTCGAGGCGCTTGTTGTCCACGTCCACGAGGGCGACGATGGTATGGTCGAGCGTCACGCCCTGGGTGTCGGACTGGCCTTTGCCATTGGCACCGATGACGGCGACGCGCAGCTTCTTGCCCGCTGCATTCTGTCCTTTGAGAAGAAGATTCGGGCCTGCGAAGGTTCCGGCGGCGAAGCCTGCCGTGCGGCCCAGGAAATGACGGCGAGAGATGATGTTGAGACCCATGGGGTGTTTGTTCTTTGGTTGTGTTTTTTCGGTGGACGAGTCAAACGCAAGGTCTGGCTCGAAATTGCGCGCTGATGCTAGGTTGCCTGCATTTCCGTGGCAAGGAGGCTTTACAGCGAATCTTGGCAGCAAGATCCAGGCTCAGGCTTTGCCATTTCTGGATATCTGGCGGCTGGCGCGTTCCAGAGTTCGCTTTTCCTCCTCAGTCAGGCTGTTGAATCCGAAGTCATTGATCTTGTCCAGGATGGGGTCCACCTCATGGCGCATGAGGTCCACCACCGGATCTTTGCGTGGATTCTCCCGATGGATCGCCTCTTCGTCTAGTTCTACCATTGGAGGGCGGCGGCGGACTCCCGACCCAGCCATGGCGGGACGGCGGCTGGGTTTAAAGGTCGAGTTCAATGGGTCAAACCGCTGCGCCTCCCCCCCGTACCCGAGGCTGCGGGCATAGTACCAGCCGGCGATGGCTCCACCAAAGTGCGCCAGATAGGCCACAGGCGCTCCGCCTCCTGAAAGCCAGTCTGGCAGGGCATGGACCAGACCAAGGCAGCCGAGGACGAGATTGAAGATCAGCATGAACTTCGCCAGGCCCCAAAGGCGGAAGCGCACAGGGATGACAAACATCACCAGAAGATAAATTTCCTCCTCCGGCATCGCGACCGCATAGGCGAGCAGCAACCCGAGGATGGATGCGGAAGCACCGATCAAATAGGTGTCCGGCTGGCGGGCGATATAGGTGCTCAGCACGATCTGCAATGCCGCACCGATCAGCCCGGACAGAGTGTAAATCAGGACAAAGTGACGCGAGCCATACAAGTCCTGCACCCGCTTTCCGGCAAACCAGAGCATGATCATGTTCAGCAGGATGTGCCCCACGCTCCCATGAACAAACATGTAGGTGAAGGGTGTCCAGACCTCACCTCTGGAAAGGGTCTCGATACTCACGCCACCCTGGGGCAGGAAATCTCCTTGAACATCCACGGCCGATCCCCATTGCACGATGAAGACCACGATATTGGTCCAGAAAAACCATTGGAAGGCGGAAATACGCCGCAATCTCTCACCGAATGTGGGAGTCTCTTCTCGCATGTAATCGCGGTCGTATAGGGCCATGGCGGATGAAGTCTAAAGCCGCACTCTGGCGGTGCGAGGCTTTTTTCAGATCTCTTTCTGGTCATGTTCAGGAAGAGCTGCCAGAACCCACGAACAGTGAAAATGTAACAGGCTGTTACCAAAAGTTTAATTGACCAGATGAATCATATCAAAGGCGGGGGCTAAATAGCGGTTCCAAAAACCCACCGAACCCACTTATGAAACCACTCCGCCCCAAGACACGCCTCGCCGCTTTCTTTGCCAGCTTGGCTTTGACCACCTGGATGCCGCATGCTCCTGCCGCCACGACGACCATCCGCGATCTGGACAAAGATGGTATCGCAAACATCAATGACCCTGATGTGGATAACGATGGCATTCTCAATGGCGATGACCGCAATGTGGACGGCGGCCTGGCGCTGTCAGGCCCGCTCGCTGGCAAGTATATCGGTGATCGACTCAACAACGATAGCCCCTCTGAAAAGGACATTGACGATGATGGTCTGGCCGATGACTCGCTAGCTGAGACCGACATTGATGGCGATGGTCTGCCGGATGACTCAGAACTGGAGACTGACATCGACGGTGATGGCAGACCCGATGACTCACTGGCTGAAGACGACATCGACGGTGATGGGCGCAAGGATGATTCATCCAGCGAGACGGACATCGATGGTGACGGAAAAAAGGATGATTCGTTGGAGGAATTCGACATCGATGGAGATGGAAGGAATGACGATGCGAGCGACGAATTCGACATTGATGGCGACGGCAAGAACGACGAAGACTCAAAGGAGCTGGATATCGACGGTGACGGCAAGGCGGATGACAGTGCATCTGAGTTGGACATCGATGGCGACGGTCTGGCTGATGACAGCCCATCCGAGGACGACATTGATGGCGATGGCAAGAACGACGATGATGTAAGCGAAACTGACATTGATGGTGATGGCCGTGCGGATGATCATCCCTCGGAATCAGACATCGATGGTGATGGCCGTGCGGATGATCACCCGTCTGAGTCTGACATTGACGGTGATGGAGACGATGATGATTCAATCAACGAACTCGACATCGACGGCGACGGCAAGAATGACGATGCGCTTGATGAGCTCGACATCGATGGTGATGGAAAACTCGATGATTCTGTCTCCGAAACTGACATCGACGGTGATGGTAAAAAGGACGACAGCCCTGAGGAAGACGACATCGACGGAGACGGTAAACTCGACGATGACCTTGAGGAGGATGACATTGATGGCGACGGCAAGGACGACGATATCGACGACGACAAAGATGGAGATGGGCGCAAAGGCCGATTCGACGACGATGACGACGGCGATGGAAAGCTGAACGACGATGATGATGACGGAGGTCCTGTTTTGATCACGCCCACACAGATTGGTGATGGCAACGCTCCAGCCGGTCTGAGCGGCAGTCTTCGTGTGAGTAAAAACACCACTGAAGGGCCGGATGTGATCACTTTGTCCAGCACGAACGGCATCCTGGATGAAGCGGACGAGGAGGAAAACACCTCTTTTTCCTACACATACACGCCGAGCGGAAGCATCGCGGTTTTGGTCCTCACCTTCAAGGCTGGCAAGTATGACCGATACACGCTGGATTTCATGACAGGTCGCTTTATCCGCCAGGAATATGACAGAAATGTGCTGAAGGACACAGACTTCGGCAGCTTCGACATGCCTGCTCCGGTGTCTCCTTGATTCGATCTCAAGAGTGAAGTTGTGCTCATGCCACTGCCGCAATACCGTGCTTTACTCTGCGCTTCGGCGCTGCTGGCTCTGGCTGGCGGCGTCGTTTGGCTTTGGCTGGCGGCTGGTTCTGACATTGCCGGGCAGGCAACGGAGCCTCAAAGCAGCCCATTTCCCAAAACATATAATCTCGAGTTCACGGAAGCTGCGTCAGAAATTGCTGGTAATAGTATCCCGAATCGAGGTAGCTCACAGCTCTCAAATGTGTTGGCTGATTTCGATGTGCGGCAGCGGCGAAAGCGTCTGCAGGACATCGGGGCGGAGTGGGGGCGAACGCAGCCTGGGGCAGGCTGGGCCTTGCTTTCCCAGATCACGGGTCTGGCAGATCGGGAGGCCTTTGCTGGAGCGCTGATGGCGGAATGGGCGCGCTCCCAACCACAACGTGCGCTGAGTGCCTGCGCAGGCTTGAAGGCTGGTGAATTGCGGGCAATGGCTTACGCGGCGGCGATTGGGAGCTGGGCGGAGAGCCAGCCTCAGGAAGCGGTGGACTGGTCGGCGCGTCATTTGACTGGTAGTGCACGCCGTTCAGCCATCACTGTGGCAGTTCAGTCTTGGGCGCGGGAAAATCCAGAGGATGCCGCTGCGTGGGCGCTGAAAAAAGCCACGCAGCCTGCGGGATTGATTGCCATTCAGGAGGTGATGACCTTCTGGGCGAATAGCGATCCCCAGGCCGGCGCCGCCTGGGCCGCTGGGCAGTCATCCGGGGCGTTTCGTGATGCTGCGCTGGAGTCGGTGATCCGCGAATGGGCGGATCAATTTCCCGACCAAGCCGCGGAGTGGGTAAAAGCGCAGCCTGAGCATTCCAGCCTCGCCCCTCAGGTAGCCGGACTCTGGGCGCAGTCAGATCCACAGGCGGCAGCAGACTGGAGCCGAGATTTAAAAAATCCCGAATTACGGCAGAGCATCACCGATCTGATCACGACCACCTGGGCGGCGGCGGATCCCGCCGCAGCGCTTGCCTGGTCACAAAGCACACTGTCTGCGGAGGAGCGCGGCCAGGCGGAGGAAGGCATTTTGCAAAGCTGGGCCGCTGATGATCCCGAAGCGGCTGTGGCCTGGGTTCAGGAGCGTCCTGAAGGAGCAGGACGCGATGCTGCGGCTGAGACTACGTTTGCTTCCTGGTCCACTTCTGCGCCCGAAACTCTCGCCACATGGCTGAATGAACAGAATAATCATTCTTTAAGAGACATCGGATTGAGCAAACTCGCGGAAAGTTGGGCATCTTCTCAGCCTGCAAACGCGCTCCAAGTCGCGCTTTCCATCCGGAATTCTGAACGGGCTAAAAGCATGGTCACACAAGTGTTCGGAGACTGGCAAGAGCATGATCCTCAAGCTTCTGCCGCCTGGCTGTCTGCCAGGCCGGCACTGAAGACCATTCTGTTGTCCGAGCCTTGATTTATCAAGGGTGGATCGGTCTGAGAGTCTATCAGTACCAAATGGTAAGGTGATGTTTTGGTCGTGAGTTGATACGATTTTTTTAATTCAAGAAATTCACCGTTCCTGACCACACATGCCACTGCGCTACATCGTTTTCTCCGTCATCATCCTGACCGCAGCCTGCGGCGCTTCAAAGCGTCTGGCAGGCTTCCGCAGCGGTGAGCATGCGGATAAAGTTAGCCCGGTGCCGAATGAGGCTGTCGCTGATTCTGAAACCATTTCTGGAAGTTCCATCGCTCCGGGGGGGGCTGGTGGACGCCAGTCGTAACTCTCGGCGGTGTCCGGTGCCAACCAGACCTGGCACCGCCGAGATTACATCCTGCTCCTCGTCGATTTGATTGGGCTCTTTGGCAAAAACGCATGCGAAGGCGCTGTGCCGACATGCAGCCCGAGCCCCGACACTCACCAGTCCGGACAGGGACAGCTACAGCAGGGTGTCGTAGGCGCGGCCTTCTCTCTTGTCGAAGAAGTTGATGAAGGCACGGTTCACAACTGCGAAACCACCGGGGGTGGGATAGTCGCCGCTGAAATACCAGTCGCCAAAGCTCGGACCACCTGCGGTGTCGAGCGCTGCATGCAGTCCGGGGATGGTCTGAAAGATGATCTTCACCTCGCCCTTCCATGAAGTGCGGGTGGGCGAGACTAGCTGGGCAATTTTGGCAGAGATCTCGTCGTCAGTGAAAGGGGCGTAGATGGACTTCACGGCATTGCCCATTTCATTGCGCGGCTTCTTCAGCTCGGCGAGGCAGGCGTTGTAGGTGTCACGCATGACATGGCGCATATTGCGCTCCTTCAGCAGGCTCACAGCGGCCTGAAAGGCGATGAATTTGCCCAGCTCGGACATGTCGATGCCGTAGCAGTCGGGGTAGCGGATCTGCGGCGCGGTGGAAAGCACGAGGATACGCTTCGGATTCGTGCGGGCGAGGATGCGCAGGAGGGATGTCTTCAGCGTGGTGCCACGGACGATGCTGTCGTCGATGACGACGAGGTTGTCCTTTTCGGTGACGACGCCGTAGGTGATGTCATAGACGCTGGAGACGAGTTCATCGCGCCCGGTTTCAGAGGCGATGAAGGTGCGCATCTTGATGTCCTTGAGCGCGATCTTTTCCGCGCGCGGCCAGTTACGCAGGACGAGCTCGTCGAGCTTGGCTTCGTCCATCTCGCCTTTGGAGAGCATCTCCATGATCGCGTCCTTCACGGCGATTCGGCGGCTTTTGCGCAGGCCATCCAGGAAGCCAAAATAGGCGGTCTCGGCGGTGTTGGGAATGAAGCTGAGCACGGTGTGCTCGAAGTCGTTGTCGATGCCTTCGATCACCTGCGCCACGAGCTGCTCGCCGAGGCGCTTGCGCTGCTCGTAGATCTCGGAGTCATTGCCACGGGAGAAATAGATGCGCTCAAAGGAGCAGGGTTTTGGCTCACGGATGGCGGTGAACTGCTCCATCGTGAATTTACCGCATGACTTCATGATGGCGACGTGCGCAGGCGGCAGTTCCTTCACGTCATCTTCAGGCACTTCGAGCACGGACATGAGCGCCACACGCTCGGAGGCAAAGGCCAGGACTTCGTCATTCTCATAATACCAGCACGGGCGGATGCCGCTGGGGTCACGCATGACGAAGAGATCTCCACAACCGATGACGCCGACGATGGCATAGCCGCCATCCCAGATCTGGGCGGACTTGCGCACCATCTCTCCCACGTCGAGACGCTGGCTGATGTGGTGCGGGATTTCCGTGCCGGCCATGCCGCCGTCACGCAGCTCATGATAGAGCTGCGTGTGGGCTTCATCGAGCTGGAAGCCGATCTCCTCTAGCACGCTTTGCGTGTCTGTGCCGAAGACTGGATGCTGGCCGCGCTGCATCATCACACGGTTGAGTTCGCCTGAGTTGGTGAGGTTAAAATTTCCCATCACCATGAGGCTGCGCGTGGGCCAGGTGGTGCGGCGCAGGTAAGGGTGGAGGCATGCTTTGCCG
>CAYMHJ010000229.1:0-10537 GCA_964390165.1 uncultured Prosthecobacter sp.
TCATCGCCAAGGTGGAGAAGAAGAAGAAATCCAAATCCTCCGGCTTCATGGGAGCCAACAGCAGCACGACCGTGAACAAAGAGTGGGACTATGAAGTGCAGCCCGGCGAACTCATGAAGATGCCCGACGCCACCGCCTGGATCATCCACCCCTCCAAGAACAAGATCAAACTCCGCATCCCCGCCATGGATGGTGCCGGGAAGATCCCAGACTGGTGGAAGTGAGGCTGATGTTCACAGATAACCTATAGCAAACTAATCAAATGCCAGACGATAACAACGACCAATTGCCTCAGGATCCCAAAGTCAATAAAGCGACCGCTAAAGCAATCGCTGCGCTTGATAAAGCGGCAGATTCGAGTGTGGGCGCACAAGTGTTTCATCAAATTGAGGCGATGAATCTGACAAATGATCAGAAGCAGCAGATTTACCGAAACATCGCTGCGGATGTCACCACCAAAGCGTGCACGGATTTAAGTGACCCAGCCACAATCATGCGAGGTAGCAGTGCTGGCAGTCAATTCATGACCGCATACATGGAATGCTATGCGGCTGAGTACCTCGCGGCCGTCGAGCAAAAAGCCATCGACTTCGTACAGTCCGTCGAACTTCCAACAGAAGGCACCACTCGTTCGGCCTATCAATCTGAAGGGATAGATATTCCCGCAAATATGGACAATTCCCTCAGGCCAGACAATGTTCCACAGGCTGGCTTCCGCTCTGACCCACCGGATTTCTCCATCGGGCGTCGTGATCTGTCTGCATCAGCCACTGATGGATGGGATGATGTTTATAAAGAAGCAGGAAGTGTGATTGTTGACGCAGTGCAAGAGCAGATGCCAAAGCTCACGCCCGAAGCTAGAGCTTTCCTCAATACATGTGGTGAAGCAGCCCGAAATACGATTCCAGGCCCTCCCGGCGATTCTGCAGCAACCTACATCATGTCAAATACGCTCGCCTTGCGTGGGGCACTATATCAGGTCAAAGAAGACAGTGCTGCTATCAAGAACGCGAATGATTCGAATGATGCCAGCATCCGAGGCGAGGTATTAGCCCAGGCTTGCGGTGTAGCTCAGTCCTACATTAATTTTTTGCCGCAAAACAATAAAGTCTCGGAATCATCCAAGCCTCAGAACAAAATCGTCAATCTCATCCGAGATGAAAAACTGGAGGCTAGTCGTCAAGTTTTCTCTCAGGCATCACATGGCGAAGTTCCCAACACACCCAATCATCTGCTTGCTCCTGACAACGCACAGGAATTGGTGAATCAGGCCGTCCCAGGCCGTGCAGATCGGATAGCCGCAGCAGTACAACCGGT
Source organism: uncultured Prosthecobacter sp. (assembly GCA_964390165.1). Lineage (GTDB taxonomy): Bacteria > Verrucomicrobiota > Verrucomicrobiia > Verrucomicrobiales > Verrucomicrobiaceae > Prosthecobacter. The sequence goes on from CAYMHJ010000229.1 coordinate 1,318, forward strand.
TGGCTCAAAATCCTTATTCGACAGCGTTCGCGACACTCTGCAGAGAGCAGGCAGCAGTGTCAAAAGAACCGCTGCGGATGCGCTTGATCTCAAAGGCAGCGAGCAAAAGCTGCGAGATGTAGATCCAGGCACAGTAGAGATTTATAAATCTCTACAGGAAACGTTGAAACACTTGGAGAGGGAGGATACCAAATCTGCAATTGATGCAATCGATGGCGACACTGCGGCTGAGCATGATTTTAAAGATCCCAAAAGGCAGGAGAGGATTGACAACATTAAAGAGGAAATGGAAGCGATGAAGAAAAGAGATCCAGGTCTGGCTCAGCTAGACCGCAGCAAGGTAGGTCAAGCTGTCCATACCAGTATCAGAGACGCCGCGAAGTCCCTCGGCAGCAGGCTACATTGAACCCACGGATAGTGTGGAGCCTGTGAAGAAAGGCTCCGCAGCCAGTTTTTAACCATCCCCACCTCCAGATCCGCCATGCCAGACCACCTCGCCCCAGACACACCAGAGCAAATCCAAGCGGAGCAGGCCATCCTGGCCGCCCAGAACATTCAGCAGGTCATCGCCACGAGCATGCAGCAGCTTGCCACGCCGGATCCTGACAGCTTGCCTGGAGAGCCCATGGGCAAGATCGTTTACCAGAGCATCCAGGCCAATCCGAACCTCACGGAGCAGGAAAAGCATGCTGCCACCTGTGAAGTAGGGAGGCAGATCGTAGCCAACGAGGCCCAGGCAGCGATCGCGGCAGGCCAGTCCTCGATTTTCCTGCGTAATACCACTGCTGGCGTCAGATTCCTCACCTCAGCCATGCAGGACAAGGGGGAGCGCTACATTAACGCGGTCAAGGATCAGGCTCTGGAAATCGGCAGGCAGAACCGCCTTGTGGCCAACCCTGATCTCAAGGACGCTGCGGCAGGGATCGTCAGTGCCATCAATGATAACAAGCACCAGCTCTCCAACGACGCGTGCTCTTTCATGCGTGCCTGTGCTCAGGGCGTGCCTGATAATCTGGACAACGGGGTGAACACACTCATGGCAAACGCGCTGGTTCTCACCACCGCAGGTCCGGCCATCACGAAAGCCACTATGAGTGATGTCGCTACCAGCCAGTCCGCCAGAGCTGCCTTCCAGGCCAATAAATCCGCCCTGCAATACGTCAGCGCACTCTCAGACAACTCGGCTGCCACCTATGCCCCTGCCGTGGCGATGCAGCAGGACGCTGCTGTGGACACAGCCCTGAAAGCCGCTCTGGACACCACCTTTCAGCAACTGGCCATAGGAGATACCACAGCCCTGCGCGCCGGAGCGCCGCAGCAGAACAGGAGTGTCAAAGAGGTGCTGGGCAGAGATGATAAGAGCAAACTGAATGCTGCCGAGGACAAGCTCCAACGTCGTCAGCAGAAACTCCAGGACTACACCGGACGCAAAGAGGCCACGGACCAGCAACTCCAGGCGAAACGGCAGTTTGCCGCCAACGTGCAGCATGAGCCGATGGCTACGGATGATCTTCGTCAAAAGACACAGCAGGGCGTCGCCAAGCTGCAGCAGACCTCGACCAGGCTGGGAGCTAAAATCCAGTCTCAAACACAGAAGGTTGCGAACACTGAGCAGCGGGTGGACCAACTGCGCAGCCGCGTGAATCACCACTAACCCGCCGCTGCCGCCCAATTCCTAACCTCACCAACTACCAGCTTCCACCATGGCCTCACTTACACCACTCCTCGCCAATTTTGGCGCCAATGAACTGCAACTGCTCTCCAGTTACGGGGACTCACGCATCTATGAAGCGGATGAAGTGCTCATCCGCGAAGGGGAGGAGAATGAACATCTCTGCCTGATCCTGCGCGGGCAGATCGAGGTGCTGCATGAGGTGGATGGGGTGGACAAACGGGTGGCGCTGCTGGAAGGCGGAGACTCCATCGGAGAGGTCAGCGTCTTTGATCCCGGACCTGCAAGCGCCACGGTGCGTGCTGTGAACCACACGGAAGTCTGGCTCATCTCCAAAGACAGCCTGGAGAGTCTGCACGCGGCGAGCCCAAAGGTGGCGTATCGTCTTCTTAGCCGCATCGCCACCTGCCTCTCGAAGCGTCTGAGACAGATGAACGACCGCGTGGTGGATCTGGTGAATCGCTGATCCCAAGAGCCACTCAGGCGAGCACCTGCTTCAGAACCTCGATGCACTTCTCGTTTTGGGGCATGGTGCCGATGGAGATGCGCACCCACTCAGGCAGCTTGTAGGCGGCCATGGCGCGGACGATGACGCCCTTGTCCATCATGGCTTTGAAGACGGCATTGCCATCACCAACTTTGACGAGGACGAAGTTCGCGCAGCTAGGGATGTATTCGAGGCCCATCTCTGCGAATTGATTCTGGAGAAAGGTGCGGCCTTCATCGGTGATGCGCTTGGTTTTGTCCTGGTGCTCCTGATCCAGCAGGCCGGCGAGTGCCCCAGCCTGGGCGATGGAGTTCAGATTGAAGGGTTGGCGGGTGCGCTGGAGGACATCGATCAACTCTTTATTTGCCACACCGTAGCCTACGCGAGTACCTGCGAGGCCCTGAATCTTTGAGAAGGTGCGCAGAACGACGACGTTGCGGCCCTCGCGCACGTATTTCAGGGTGTCGGGCGGATTGTCGAGGAACTCGTAGTAGGCTTCATCAAAGACGACGACGACATGGTCGGGCACTTTTTCCATGAAGCGGTCGATCTGCTCCTGGCTGACGAGGGTGCCGGTGGGATTGTTGGGGTTGGCGATGAAGACCTCTTTTGTCTGTGGGGTGATGGCCGCAGCCATGGCGTCAAGATCGTGGACGTAGCCTGGATCAGGCACCTCGATGGTGCTGGCACCAAAGACCTTGGCCATGAGCTTATAGACGAGAAAGGCGTGCTCGGCGGTGATGATGTTGTCACCAGGCTTGAGGAACGCGTGGCCGATGAACTCGATGACTTCGTTGCTCCCGCACCCCATGATGAAGTTTCCCATTTCGAGGTCAAACTTCTCAGCGAGGGCATGGCGGAGGCGCCAGGAGGCACCGTCCGGGTAAATATGAACTTCCTCGCAGGCTTTTTTCATGGCCTCGACGGCTTTGGGGCTGGGGCCGAGTGGATTTTCATTGGAGGCCAGCTTGATGATGTCTTCCGGGCGTAGACCGCGTTCGCGAGCGACATCTTCGATGGGTTTACCGGGTTCGTAAGCGACGAGATCTTTGAGCTGCGGGTTGGCGTAATTCCAAATAGACATGGTGGGAGGCGGAAGAGGCGGGTCTATGGACTGAATCTGAAGGGCTGGCAAGCCTCTAGCTTGGGATGGCAAAACATGGAAAAACTTGCCGAAGCGAGGGGTGGAAAGGTTTTTTGCTGTGATGTTGGCATTCTGGCCCGATTTGAGCATGATAAGGCACAGCCGAGATGCCCGCCGCCTCCGTCACATGCCCCCATTGCGAAAAGTCTGTCGAGATCCAGGTCACGGCAGTGACGCGCTCGCGCCCCTGCCCTGACTGCGGGCAGACGATCATGCTGCAGGTGGCGGCACGTAGCAGCAGCTTCAAGCACAAGGCGCTGCTGATGAGCCCGACGCCACCGACAGACAGTCTGGAGAAGCCTGAGTTTGGCAACGAGGCATCCATGTTTCCCGGAGATGCCTTTGAAAGAATGTGCCTGGACCCGGAACTACAAAAGACTCGAGCCCAGTTCATGATGGGGGCAGGAACAGTGCTGGCGCTGAGCGTGGCCGCTGCCGTGGTGCAGTGGATGGACCTCTGGCCGAAGACGCAGCGCTCGCTGGAGCCTGCCGTAGAACTGGCGGATGAGCCCCCGAGGCTGACTGGTTCATCTCAGTCTGGCAGCCCCACCACAACCCCGGCTGCCACGCTGCCCACCCAGATGGGCGCACCGGTGAGGCGTCTTTCATTTCGCCCTGCAAAAGAAGACACGACAGATGATCCCACGGTGAATGATGATCCGATTTCGGTTCTGGAGAAGTTTCTGGCAGCACCGACGGTGGATGAAAAGCTCTCCCTGGCTGTGAATGCAAATCAGGTGGAGCCTGCTCTGCGGGAGTATTACCGCCATCACCCGGCCGGAGCCCTGCCCTACAGCCATATCGAGAGGCACTCGCAGAGTCCGGCTGGCTTTACTGAGTTCCGTGTGGTCCTGCGAGATGGAACGAAAAAATTCGCAGCAGTAGTTCCCACCCCTGGGGGCCCTCGCGTGGACTGGGCGAGTTTCGTGGCACTGGGAGATCTGGAGTGGGAGCAGATGCGTCAGTCGCGCCCGACAGAACCCGTGCTCATGCGTGTGCTGGCCACCCCTGGTGAGCTGTTCACCGGCCCATTCAGCAATCGTGAAAAGCTCCGCTGCTTCCGGCTAGTCCCTGCGGCAGACCCGACTGCGGCACCTGTATATGGCTATGTGCCTGTGGAGTCGGAACTGGCGCGCCAGCTCGACCTCGGGCCCGGCCAGAATGTCAGTGGCGGCACTCCATTGACGCTGAGACTTCACTATCCGGCTCAGACGCCCGCCCATGATCAGGCATGGATCTCGGAGCTTGTCGTTCCAGGCTGGGTCACAGTGGTTAAAAGTGCTGCGAGTGAGGGCGAATGAACTGGTCGTTCAGATGGGCAGGAGTTCCTGCAGCGCGAGCACGTTCATCAGAGCCTTTGGCACAAAGCTGTCTGACTCTACAAACTCGGGCAGTTTGCCGCCTTCCTCACTGCGCTCAGAGCAATGGGCATTTCCTCCCACCGGGCCGAGTCCGTCAAGTGTGGGGCCGAGCGCACAAAGGTAGTTTGCATCACTCAGTCCACCGCGCTTTTCAGCCACAGTGCTGAGGCCGAGACGTGTGGCTGCCTTTTCCCAGGCGTGGAAAAGCACCTCCGTCGTGGCTCCGCCGGGCCATGCCTGGGTGCGTCCGATGCATTCGATTACGATCTCTCCATGCGCTTCGGTTCGTCCGCCGAAAAGTCGCATGGCTTCCTCGGCACGAGCAAGCACCGCAGGATCAAAAGCACGCACCTCCAGCTCCACCACCGCCTCATGCGGGACTCGATTCAGAACCGTGCCGCCATGCATGGAGGCGATGTTCACCGTCAGGGCCTGCTTTGCATCCGTCAGCGCACTGATCGCAGGCAGCACGCGCGCGAGATCGACGACGGCATTGATACCCGAGGCATGATTGCTCCCAGCGTGCGCCGCACGACCATGACAGGTGATGCGGAACTCCGCACGCCCCTTCCTCGCCGTGACCAGATGCCAGCCCTGGGCATCTCGCGGTCCACCTTCAAAAACGAGCACAGCGCGCACTCCCTGCGGGCAGCGTTCCTGCGTGCGGTTGGCAAAATCAGAGCCGATCACCTCCTCCGCCGAGTTCGCAGCGATGAGCCAATGCGTCGATTCAAAGAGGTCTGGCAGCATCTGCTGCATGACTTTCATCATCAGCCAGATCATCGCTGTGCCGCCCTTGTTGTCCACTGTGCCCGGGCCGTAGATGCGTCTGCCTTCAGGCTGCCAGCAGAATTCATTCGCCAGCTCTTCCTCAGGCGGGAAAACTGTATCGAGATGCGTGACGAGAACGATGGGCGGCTGCTCGGTAGGTCCGCGACGGAGAAACAAATGGCTGCCGTGCTGATAATGCATGGCAGGCACGAACTCCGGCTCGAATCCCAGCTCAGCAAAACAGTCGGCGGTGAGACGACCCACGGCATTCACTCCCGCGACGTTCGTCGTGAAGCTGTTGATCTCCACCATGCGGCGGAGCCAGTCCAGCATCTGCGGCAGAGCAGTTTCGGCACTTTGATAGAGCAAACGAAAGTCCATGAGGGAGCGAGGATTACTCGCGTTTACGCCACGGCAGAGAGCCGAGCAGACGACGAGCCGGTGAACGTGAAACGAGAAGCTGTGTCCCCTCGCGCTCACTGCCGGAGAGGATGTCAGGGTCACCGAAATCGAAATCTTCAGCACGCGGCAGGCCGTGGGGAAGCAGCACCGCAGGCTCAGAAAGCACCTCTTCCTCAGATACGGCCAGAGCATCTTCTTCAATCACCACCGAAGGCAGGTGCGCATGGATGTCAGGCTTGGCCGCAGGCGCAGCGAGCCGTGATGGGACGACGAGACCACCTGAGAAGATGAGCTTCATGGCATCTTCGACAGTAAGAGGCGCATCCGTGAGCTGCTCCAGCGGCACCACGAGAAGGAGACCTGTCATGGGACTCAGCGCACCGGGGATGAAGACAGCTGCGAGCACCTTGTTTTGCTGAGGGTCAAGATATTGGCCGGTGACAAAGCCGAGCATCTTCATGTCACCTGAGGGGTAATCGACATAGACCACACGCTTGAAGTTCTGGCGTCCGCCCAGACCTTTAAAACCGTCGATGACCTGCTTCATCGTTTTATAAATGAAGGAAGCGATGGGGACGCGCATGAGAAGACGGTCAATGGCGCTGACCACGCGCACGCCGAGCACGTGCGTGGCCATGACACCGAGCGCCACAAAAACAATGACGGGAATGAGGAAGCCGACAAAGTTGACCACCTGCCTGTAAGTCTCACCCGTTGGATCGACGACTGTGCGGCCTTCAATTTCATTGATCTTCCGCGCCAGAAACTCGATTGCGGGCTCACTCCAGCCGTGAAGGAGGTGGTAGGCGCTGGTCAGCACCCAAAAGGTGATCAACAAAGGCAGTGCCACGGCCAGACCCGCAAAAAATTTATTCCGCAACCACACGAAGGGGTTGCGGCTGACTGGAGTTGGACTGGACACCGGGGGAGGCATAGATGGAATACGGTGGTAGTGTCGATGATGTCGCGCCTTGTTCAATCAACATCGCCGACGAACTCACTCAGCTTGTGAAGCCAACCATTCACGCAAAGCCGCCTGCCACGACCTCACAGGCGCACCCAGCAAGCCCGCCAGCCGCTCATTTGACATCAAGGTGTGACGAGGACGACGCGCGATGAAGTGCGGAAAGTTATCGAGTCGGTTGCCCTTCACCGCGACCGAGTGATCGAGCAGACCCAACTCATGAGCCAGATCGAGCACGGTCTGGGCATAGCTTTGCCACGAGGCTGTGCCGCTGTTGCAGAGGTGCAGAACGCCAGAGACTGCCGGGCTTTTTTCCCATAGAATCTCCAGCCAGCGGGCGATGTCATGCATGCTTGTCGGTGCGCTCCATTTGTCCCCGATCGCCTCCACGTCCCTGCCCTCACGCGCCGTGCGCAGCATCTGCTCAGGAAAGGAATTCCCACCTCCAAACAACCACGACACCCGAGCCACAATCGTTCCTGGACAAGCGGCCAGTGCAGCCCGTTCACCTTCAAGCTTTGTGATGCCATAGTGATTCACCGGCTCTGTTGGCATGCCTTCAGTCAAAGAAGTGTCCACCTCACCGCCGAAGACATAGTCAGTGCTGATCTGAATCATTCGCACCCCACGCCTTTGACATTCGGCAGCCAGCAGCGCCGGAGATTCAGCATTCACAAGCTGCGCCAGCTCAGGCTCGCGCGCACAGACATCGGGGCTGGTGATGCCTGCACAGTTGATCAGCAGGTCAAAGTCCATCTCACGCAGACCAGCACTCAAAGAGTCCGGCCGGACGAGGTCCAGCACGTCACGCCCAGGACACATCATTTCATGACGAGGAGCATAGTGCCTCGTCAGCACGCTCCCCAGTCTGCCAGTGGTTCCAGTGATCAAAAGTTTCATGCGCTCACTCATTCTCCGCATCCCTGAAGGCTCCTCCGCTGCTTGCAATCACTTTCCTGGCATCCATCATGCGCCACCACGCCTCCCAGACCTCTCATGCCACAGCCCACCATCGCCATCATTGGAGCCGGACTATCCGGTCTCGCATGTGCGCGTCTGCTGGCCAGGGCGGGAGTGCCATTCACCCTCTACGAATCGGCAGATGCCGTTGGAGGACGTGTGCGCTCGGATCGGGTCGATGGCTTCACTCTCGACAGAGGCTTTCAGGTGCTTCTCCCGGCCTACCCTGAAGCTCGTCACGTGCTCGACTATGACGGGCTCAATCTCTGCCCGCTTTACCGAGGAGCTGATATCTACTTTAAAAATCGCCTGCATCGCCTTGCCGATCCTTTTCAGCATCCACTCGATGCCTTGAAAAGCCTTCGGGATGACTTCATCCCCTTGCGTGACAAATGGCAAACTCTCGTCCTTTGGAAAGAATCCGCTGATACCAGGACCATCGAACGTCGGCTGCCAGAAATCGAAACCGAAGACTACCTCCACGATTTCGGATTCAGCGAGGCAATGATCGACCGCTTCTTCCGTCCCTTCTTTGGTGGCGTATTTCTGGAAAAAGACCTCCGCACCTCGGCGCGCATGTTTTTCTTTCTCTACGCCATGTTTCGCCGCAGTGGCGCAGCCATCCCAGCGGCTGGAATGCAGGCCATCCCTGATCAGCTCGCCGTCGCCCTACCACCCGGATCACTCAAACTAAACACGCCTGTCTGTTCTGTTCGGAAGGGGGAGATCACCCTTTCCACTGGTGAGATTGTCCGCGCGGATCACATCATCCTCGCCGTCAGTGAAGACGGCGCGCACCACCTCCTGCCCGAACAGGGTGTCGAAAAACCCAAGCCAGGCCGCAGCACCACCTGCCTTTACTTCAGCACAGATCAGGCCCTGCCAAAAGAACCCATCCTGTATCTCGATGGTGATAATCGTGGCCCCGTGAATAACGCCTGCATCCTCACCAATGCCGCCCCCGGTCTTGCGCCCGAAGGGCAGCATCTCATCAGCACGAGCATCATCGGCATGCCTTCCAGCGATGAGCTTGAAGAGGTGGTCCGAGAGCAAATGACACGCTGGTTTGGCCCCTGCGCACGCCAGTGGAAACATCTCCGCACCTACCAGATCCGCAACGCCCAGCCCGAAGGCCGCCAGCTCATGCTTGGTGACGATTCGCTGGCTGCAGTCCTCGAACCCGGCCTGTATCGCTGCGGAGATTATGTGGAGGACGCCTCCATCAACGGCGCTCTCATCAGTGGACGCAAAGCCGCCGAAGCCGTGCTCGGCAGCCTGTAGGCATGCTCGCCAGAGCATGATTCCCGCAATCTGTGATGCACTCACGCCTGCACTGAAAGACCTCCCGTCCGTGCCCCGTGGCAGTCTTATCATGTTTTCCCGACTGTTGTTCACCCTCCCGCTGCTGCTAATCCTCACCACCTGCAGCAAAGGCCCCACCTTCCGCGCCGGAGTCGCC
>CAYMHJ010000230.1:0-10536 GCA_964390165.1 uncultured Prosthecobacter sp.
CTGTAAAATCAAGCATCCGACAACTTTCCGCTTGACGCATTTTCTTCAGAGAAGGCAGCAAAAAATTGACAACTGATTACTATGCCTTGCCAGCAATCGATTCACCCCGATGAACACGAAAGTTTCGCCGCCAGATGTCCTGCGGGGAGAGGTTAGGTGAGGGGAACTTCTGGATCGTCCGGCGAGGTGTCGGCCCCTCACCCCAACCCTCTCCCCGGAAGGAGATTGGGCGGGGACACAAGAGGCACTGCCGGGGAGAGGGAGTCAGCACTCCGGCCTCCGCGCCCCTCCACTTGGCTGATACGTGCCACGAGATGGTTTTCAGCCTGTGGGCTTACTTGCCCAGAACCTTGCGCAGCACGGGCTCGAAGATGTCGGCCTGACGCATGAAGCCGAGATCGCTGGCGTGGGAGGCATCGGTGGCGCCTTCGGTGTCGTCGCCGTAGAGGCTGTCGCCGGGGATGTAGGACAGGCCTTTGACGCCTTCTTTGATGAGCGTGTCATAGGCGGCCTTCAAGGCGGCGTGGTTGTCGGTGTGGAACTGGTGCTTGGCGGGGGTGATCCAGTCATTAGTGAAACGACGATCTTCGACGAGCACGATGGGTGTCTCGGGCTTTGCGGCGCGGAGCTGCTTCACGAGAGGCACGCACTTGGCGCTGACATCGGCAGGCTGCATGTTGGGCAGGCAGTCGATGACATAAGCGGCGGCGTCGATCTGGATGAGGTAGTCGCCGACGGCCTTGTCCATGCGGCCATTGCCGGAGAAGCCGAGGTTCACCACGGGTGTGTCCAGCCTGCGACCCAGGATGCCGGTGTGGACCATGCCGGGACGGCTGGCGCAGGCTCCATGCGTGATGCTGGTGCCGTAAAAGACGACCGGCTTTGCACGCGGAGCCAGACCTTCGAACTTGCTGCCCTTGGCCACGCCGATCTTCAGGAACTCGGCGCCATTGTAGAGTGGCAGATAGGCCGCGTATTCACGCTCGCCAGGGGCCAGACCTTTGATGATCTCGGCCTTCACTTCCTGCGTGGCGGGCTTTGTGACCTGGACCCACTTCCATTTGCCGTCCTTGTCACGTGCGTAGAGGTCCACTCCGCTGACGCCGGTGGCGGGCATGTGCGGCATGCCGAGATTGGTCTTCATGACTTTGTAATGCACATGGATGGACGGGGCGTCCGTCTTGAAGCGGACCATCATGCCCGCGCTGTCGCGGCTCAGGCTCCAGACGGCCGGTGTCACCTTCCCTTCCGCGCTTGCTGGCAGGCGGTCAAACCAGCGCTTCCGCTCCTGATCGGGCAGGATGCGACCCTCGACGCCCCACTGCGTGACATCGTGCCAGTCGAGATTTTCAGCTGCGGCTTTGTTGACACCCATCGCCGGGTCGAGCTTGGAGACATCCGGCGCTTTTTGCGCGAAGGAGGCACTGGCGAGGGCGAGGAAAAGAAGACTGTGGAGGCAATGAAGAGAAGACATGGGAATGAGGTGACTGAAACGAACCCCGCGCGGCGGTTTGATCATCGGCAGGTCAACACCCCGGACGGGGCCATGAAATCGCTCTCGCATTTTCCGGCGGCAGCGCTCATCTTGGCTTCATGTCAGACCGCCGACATCCCACTGCCCGCCAGCGCCTTCGTCATGCGCTGATCTCGGCGTGGCGTGGTGCTGATGAAGGACCGGTGATCGATCTGCCCACTCAGAACGTGGCCGATCTGGTCGGGAAGATCATCATCCAGGCTGGACTGGGAGATCGCATGAAGCTGGAGGAGGTGCTGGCGGCCTGGCGCGAGATCGTGGGCGACTTCCTCTACCAGCACTCGCGGCCGGAGAGCATCCAGCGCGGTGTTTTATCCGTGCGAGTGCTCCAGCCCACGGTAAATCATGTGCTGACGATGGAGCGCCCGCGCATCCTCAAGCGGCTCCAGACGATCCTGAAAAACTCCGGCATCAAAGACATCCGACTCAAGCATGGCTGACCCCACCCCGCATGGACTGGAATGACTGGCTGAGCATCCTGCGCTGGCGCGCGATCGAAGAAGGAGACGCTGATGGCGCACTCCTCACGGAAGAGCGCCGCCGTGAGGCCACCGCGCACACACGCGCCGGGCTGAACTCGGAGACTGTGAAAGCCGACCCGCTGGGGCCGCGCGAGGCGGCCTTTCTCCTCCGCCGCAGTGAATGGCTGAAGAATGAGGTCATCGGCTGCAATGGCCCGCTGGTCCGAGTCACGGAGCGGCTCACCGTGGTCACAGGCCGCCGGGCCTGGATGATGCTCGGCTGGGTCCTCGCCGCCGTGCTGGGTTATGCCATGGCGGGCTTTGGCCAGGCGGCGGAGTTTAATCTGCTGGCGCTGCCGCTGGTGGGACTGCTGCTGTGGAATGGCGTGGTCATGATCTTTTCCCTGCTGATCGAGCTTCAGAAGGAGAGCCGCAGCCCCTGGGTGGAGTGGCTGGCGCTGCGCCTTTCACCCGTCGTCGGAGATCGCGGAGGTGCAGATGCCGAAGCACAGACCGGAATGACGGTGGATCAAAGGTTTGCCCAACTGACTCTGGCCCCCGCCTTTGAGCGCTGGCAGCGACGCTTCCGCGCCTGGCTGCACATCGCCGCCGCCCTGCTCGCACTCGGCAGCGCCATCGGTCTGTATGCCAGCGGCTGGTCGAAGGAATACCGCGCCGTGTGGGAAAGTACGCTGATCAGTGAAGAGCGGGCGCGGAGCTTCTTCGGCACGCTCTTCCAGCCCGCCGCTGCCATGCTGCACCTGCCGCTGCCGCTGGATCAACTGGCAGCCATGCAGCGCACGAACGGCCAGGTGACGACCCCTGCTCCTGCGCTGCCATGGATTCATCTTTATGCGGGCACTCTGCTCGTGCTCGTGATCCTGCCGCGCGGACTGCTGGCGGCTTTCACCGCCTGGCGGGCGCATCAGGCCATCGGCAAAAAACTGCGCGCCATCGGCTGGCAGAGCTACCTCGTGCGCACCCTGCGCGCCATCGAGGGCGGACAGGAAAGCATCACCGTGCTCGTCCACGCCACCGACGCCACCCCGACGCACCGCGAGGTGTGGGCACGCGGGGTGCGCGAGCGCTTCGGGCAGATGACCCAGCCGGAATTTGTGACCATTCCAGGTGGAGAAGAGGATGAGTTTGCCGCGTCCTGGAAGCCTGCGCATCCACGCGTGGTGCTCGTCTTCAATCTCGCCACCACACCCGAGATCGAGGTGCAGCGCCGGCTCGTGCTGGATGTGAAGCAGGCCCTCACCAAACGTCAGCGTGCCGGTGAACTCCTCGTCCTGCTGGATGCCACCAGCATCGGCAACCGCTGGTCGCCCGAGAAGCTCGCCAGCCGTGAAAAGCTCTGGTCGGACATGATCGAAGGAGCCGGAGCCCAGATCCTCGTGGCCGCGCGCCGGAACAGCGGCTGATTGAAGCAGGCACATTCCCCTTTGCAGCGCCCCAGCAGCGTCTAAAGTCAATCTTATGCCGCCTCCCCCGGGCATCCAGCCACCAGCATCGGACATCGTCACCCTCAGTCTCATCTCGCACACCAATGCGGGCAAGACGACCCTCGCACGCACTCTTTTGAGGCAGGATGTCGGCGAAGTGCGCGACTCCGCCCACGTCACCCTCTTTAATGAATCCTACAAACTGCTCGAGCACGACGCCCGCCTGCTCCGCCTCTGGGACACCCCCGGCTTCGGCGACAGCGCCCGGCTCCTGAAGCGCCTCCAGCGGGAAAAGAACCCCATCTTCTGGTTCATTTCCCAAACCTGGGACCGCCTCACCGACAAACCTCTCTGGTGCAGCCAGCAGGCTTTGAAAAATGTACGCGAGGAAGCCGATGTCGTTCTCTACCTCGTCAACGCCACCGAGCCCCCCGAAGTCGCCGCCTACATCGCTCCCGAGATGAAAATCCTCGGCTGGGTCGGCAAACCCGTCCTCGTCCTCCTCAATCAGACCGGCCCCACCCAGGAAGCCACCGTGGAGGAATCCGAGATCCAGGCATGGCGAGATCACTTGCAACAGTGGCCCATCGTCCGCGAAGTCATCTGCCTCGATGCCTTCGCCCGCTGCTGGGTGCAGGAAGACCGACTCATGGAGTCCCTGACGCCCCTTATCCAGGAGCCCAAAACAGAAGCCTTCAAGCAGCTCAAGCGCGCCTGGCATCAGCGCAACCTCAAAGTCTTCCACCAGTCCAGCCGCGTCCTCGCCGAGCTCCTCACCGCCGCCGTCGTCGATGGCATCGAAGTCCGGGGAGAGAAGCTCTGGGAGCGCATCGGCATCGCCCGCCAGGAGCTGAACAAAGAATACCAAAACGCCCGCGAAGAACTCTCCACGCGCCTCGCCGACCGCCTCGTCGGTGCAACAAACAAGCTCATCGAAATCCACGGCCTGGAGGGCGGGTCCGCACGCCGCCTGAGCCAGCTCTCCCAGGACAAATTCCACCTCCCCCAGCAGATCCCCGAAGCCATCTGGAGCGTGGTCGGCAGCGTCGCCGGCGGAGCCATGGGCGGCCTCATCGCCGATCTCAAAATGGGCGGCATGACCTTCGGTGGTGGAGCCCTGCTAGGTGGCATCGCCGCAGGCATCGGAGCCTACGCCCTGATCAAGAGCTACAACCTCGTCCGCGGCGGCGATCAGCGCCTCCATTGGTCGTGCGAGCACTTCCGTGAGCAAGTCCGGCTCGCCATGCTCACGTACCTGGCCATCGCCCATTTCGGACGTGGACGTGGTGAATGGGAGGAAACGGCCGAGCCTTCCCACTGGAACAGTGTCTGCGGTCAGATCCTCGAAGAGCACGATGAAGGCATCACTCGCCTGTGGAAGTCCGGTGTCGAATCCAGCGCCATGCCAGACGCGGTGTCGAAATCCGCTCACGCGCTCATCCACGACTGCCTCAGTTGCGTCCTCGTCCGGCTTTATCCTAACGCGCAGCTCACAGAGTAGAAGCGCATTGTGGGAGAGTAGCGGGAGAGGCTACTCGGGCACGATGACTTGGTCATCAGGTTGAACCTGAATGTCCACAGAGGGATCGCCCGCATTGCTCGACAAATTATGCATAGTAGCAGGCCTGCCGGCGCGGATCAGTTTGACCTTTTTCATGCTACCAAAAGGAGTGGGGCCACCTGCGGTCATGATCGCCTGGGAGATGGTCATGCCCTGGCGGTAGGGGACTGCCCCGGGCTTGTTGACGCCAGAGACCATGACTGTTCTCATGGTGGCAGCGCTCTCGCCGCCATCAATGGAGACGAGAACAGACGGACGGGTGTAGATTTCCTGATTGATGTAAGTCTGCTCAATAACCTTCTGAAGCGAGGATGGCTTCAACCCGACCGCGCGAACGCTGCCGATGTAAAGCAGAGGGATCGTGCCGTCATCGGATACGGTATAGACATTGCGGATTTGGGCGATCTCGTTGTCCGGGATGCCGCCGATGGAGATGGTGATGCGGTCGCCCTTTTTCAATGGCAGTTCACCTGTTTGAGCCATGACACTTGTCAGGCAGGTCAGGAGGAGGAGGATTGAAACGAGATGCGTTTTCATAGTGGTATCATGAGCTGCCCATGGATGCACGAGAGCTAAAATATATCCCCAGGCGGGGCATTGCCAGAGGCTGAAGAAGCAACTGCGGGGGCGGAATCCTGAGACTGGCGGCGACGGCGCTTTTGCGGCTGTGCGCCCACTGCCGCAGGCTGGTTGTTCGGCGAGTAGTAGGTGTAGTAGCTGGTGTAGTACTGATATTGTGAGTCGCTTCGCACATCCACATTATTGAGGACCACACCGATGACACGGCCACCGACATTTTCGACGGTCTGCTTGACGCGCATGAGCATGTGGCGCGGCAGTTTACGATGCTGGACGACGATCATGGTAAGATCGGCCTCATTGGAAAGCACGGAAGCGTCACTCACTCCAAGAATCGGCGGCGAGTCGATAAGGACCAGATCAAAGCGACTCTTCACATCGGTGATCAGCTCGCTCATTCGCTGTGAATTCAAAATGCCTGCACTGTCCGCAGGCAGCAGGCCGCTTGGGAGGAAATAAAGATTCTCAATGGGCGTTCGAACCACGACGTCCTCGAGCCGTGCATTGGTGGTGAGGAAATTGGTCAGTCCGGTGGAATTGCTGACATCGAACAAGCGATGCAAACTTGGCCGCCGCAGGTCGGCATCAATGAGCAGAACACTGTACCCGCCCTGGGCACAGACGGTGGCCAGATTGCACAAGGTGGTTGATTTCCCCTCCCCTGCACCACCGCTGGTGACAGTGATGCAATTAGCCTCAGGGTTACGCCGGTTAAACTCAATGTTTGTGCGCAGAATGCGGTAGGCCTCGGCATCAGGATTGAATCCGCTGCTACGGTGAAGGACGCCGACATTTTTTGGAACAACAGCAAGAACTGGAACCCCGAGGAACTTCTCAACGTCGTCCAGGCTTTTGACGGTGGTGTCCATGTACTCAAGGAAGAAGGCCAGCCCCAGGCCGAACATAAGCCCAAGAATGGCACCGAGCGCCAGATTGATCATCACGTTGGGCTTTGCCGGGCGCCCCTCCACCTCTGCTTTTGCGTAGATAGTGGCGGGCGTTTTGACAAGTTCGAGTCCTGCCTTGGTTTCAGAAAAGGTTTCTTTGAACTTCACCAGCAACGCCTCAATGTAAGTGACCTCATCCTTGGCCACCTTGTATTCGTTATACGTGTCGCCCTTGTCCAACTGCTCCTTGTCGGCAACATCACTGTAGGTTTTCAAGGCTTCTCTTCGCTTTTGGGCGGCGTCATAGCGGTTCTGCAATCCCTGGATGTGTGACTGTGTTTCAGTGAGAATCAGTTCACGAGACTTCGCCAGTTGACTGTCCGCGCCTTGAACCAGCGGATGACGTTTGCCAAGCCCCTGCTGAACCAATCCCTCCCGGCTGATTTGAAGTTTCTGGTATTCAACGGTCATGCCCGTCAGGTTGGGATTCTCCAGACGCAGGCCGGAAGCGCGCGCCACAAGTTCATCTGGAGAAAGCTTCGCCAGCTGCTCGATCTCTGCATTCAGGTTTTGCACTTCCAGATCAGCCTGCAGCAGCGCCTGCTCACGAGATATGGACATCGAATCCTGGCTGGTCTGAATGGTGGCCCCGGGAGTAATCGAGGGACCTCCTCCCAAAACCCAGTCACCCACGATGCCAGCCTTTTTCTTTGCCTCCTGCATTTTGAATCTTGCCTGGTCGCGAAGTTGTTCTTGTTCAGCAATTTGTTTACCGATTCGCTCGAGTTCCTCGTGTTTTTGTTTGGAATCGATTTCTGTCCGCTGCTGCATGTAGCTGGACGCGACAGCATTGGCGATTTCAGCAGCAAGCACTGCATTTTGATCGAAAAATTCGATGACCACAAAGTCCGATCTCACTGTGTATTGCGTGTCCAGATTGTTCACCAGTTTGGCAAGTGCAGCCTGCCTCGTCGGGAGTGACCAGCGCTTCTGAAGGTCCATTTTATCCACGACAATATACAGGGTCTCGGGCTTCTTGATGGATTCGAATTCGTTCTTTATCACCACATCACTTGGAGCCATGAAATCCGCTCCGCTGCGGCCAAAAACCTCGACCTTGGTGGGCAGTCGCTCAATTTTCATGTCCACCCGCCCGCGATACTTTCGAGGCATGATGTAGGTGATGATGGCGGCAGTGGCAAACACCAGCAGGAATGACAGGCATATGAGCCCGAAGCGGTTGCGGATGACCTGCCAAGAGTCAATCGCCTGAGCCTGGATGTCTTTGCCGACCTCGTTCATAATGGGCTGATAATCTGACAGTGTTAAATATTTTACCTTTTACAAACCGCCAGCGGTCGAAAGACTCGAACCGCTGGCTAATATTGATCTGGCTGTCCAGGGAAAGAATTAGAAGGAAGCGGTCAGACCGAGAGACACGTTGTTACGCTGGAACTCTCGTGCCGCATCATCTGAACTCAGAATCGAGTAATTGTATGATGCGTCCAAGGCCACATTCTCTGTGAGATTGTAGCTGATGCCCGCAGACATCAGAAGGGAATGCTCTGTGACATCAGGCACGACTGAGCCGCCGTCAAAATCACTGTATGCATATTGTACACCTGCGTGAAGTCCGACTCTCTTGTTGATCTGGTGGTTAACATTCAAGCCGGTCCTGAGAGAGTACCGGCTCTCAAATGAACTCAACTCTGCGCCATCATATCCAACAGCACCGAACCACCTGACCTGCGTCTGCCTGTCCACTGCATAGTTTGCAGCCACCTCGGCGTAAGGTGCGGTGTTGTTCGATCTCTCGGAACGGAAGAACTCGGCACCCGCCCGGAAGGAACCGGTAAACCGCTGGCTCCACGCATGATCAACTCCAGCCAGGGCAAAATGCGACTGAAAGTCGCTGTTGGTGGCATTGGCAAATTTTGTTGTTCGGAAGCGATACTCCGCCGTAAGACTCGTTCGTTTCGTCAGAGCATATGAAAACTGCTGAGCAACTAGATGAGTGAGGCGATCCTCTGCGTCCGACACGAAATCATCCTCGTAGCATATACCATCAACTGTGTATGAGGTCGTCGTGGTGAACCGTTGGGACCAGGCATAGCTCATATTGAAGTTATTGAAGCCGTACAGATATTGTCCGTTGAACAAACTGGTTGAGCCACCCATGGCTATGTTGGGTTGCGCTTCATAAGTGAGGAAGAAGTTGTTGCTGATCTTCAGCCGCTGCGAGAATTGATGAGCTATGTTGAAGGCTACGCGGGCATTGTAAAATGTGTCATCGTAGCGTGGTATATCATCCAGATAATGAACCGTTCCGGCATCCACCGCCAGACTCCATGGTGTAGTGGGGTCAGCCTCGGTATAAGTAGCACCAACTCCACCTTGGATGTAATAGGACTCAAAGTTGTCGTAACCGGGAGTGGAAAGCGTGTAATCTAGAACATCATAACCAGCCCGAGATGTAACACTCCAACTCAGGGGTTCGTCGGACTCAAAGTCGCCTGAGTAATTTTGAATGCCAACCAACCCTTGAGCATTGGCCTCTGGGCCAACAAAGGAAATGAAGGCAACAATCAGGAGCTTTGAATATTTGAGCATGGTATTGGTTTCCTGTACTTGTTTGAACCCAATCTTACCCGTGATCACGGATAGTTTGAATTAGACTGCGTTGGGGAAATGCAGTTTTTGTCACAGGTTCTTGGCAGAAAACCTCCCGCTGGAGGTTGCATCAAGTATACCCCACGAATGCTCGAAGGAACTGGCGTAAAATCATCCTCCACAGGCGGAGCGATCACAGAAATGGGGTTTTTTGCCTCCTTGCCAGATTGCTGCGATACTTCGACCTGATTGATGATCTGAGTTCCAGGCGCAGTAGCACTGGCGCAATCCATAATGACTCCTGACATCTTGGGAGTAACTGATATCGCAGTTTGGACAATTTGATTCAAAAGCGACGGATCAGCCTTGGAAGCAAGGATTGCGGCTCGAATAATTTCACAGGCACACTTTTCATTGATGACCAGGGCATCTTCCACGATCATCAAGACCCTGCCAGGCTCTTTACTCACGGCTGTAGTTACTTGCTCAGCGATACTCTCACAGGTTAAGTTTTGCGAATATGCAGTCGAGAGAAACAAAAAAGAACACCCAACAATGCTGGTGTAGCGTCGCAATGTTGATGATTTTTTCATAACAGCTGTTTTCATGAGGTGCGGCTAAATTGTACTCCTGTAACTGGAGCGGGTAGTGGGAATCGAACCCACATGGCCAGCTTGGAAGGCTGGAACTTTACCATTAAGCTATACCCGCAGTTAAAGTTATAATAACACGCAATATCTCACAGCTGCAAGATATTTTTTAGAATTAGAACAAAAAGTCTAAAAATTTAGAATTCGCAAAATTACGAGAATACAAAAAATTAAAGCCCCATCGTTATCATCAATGCCGTTTAAATAGCATGTGGATCAACGCTGGCAAGATCAGATTTAATTGTTGTAAAGAAGCGTTCCCACTATCAGCTTTCACTGACTCGTAAACTTTAGTTAATTATGTAAAACGCAATAAATCAAACAATTTTAAACATAATTACTCCATATTAGCCTAATAAATCGATTCCAGAGCACCGGAATGCCTCCCCTCACATTGTTCCCAGTCAGTAAATTAAAGTACGAATGAAAATAGTTGAGGATGTCTTCTTCAGCTTGTGTTATGTTATTTACCCCCTTCATCGTGTCGGGGATTCAAGAAAACTGTAACTAGCTCATATATACATCTGTATTCCCTGACATGGAACTCGACGGAGGCATTAAAATTTACCTTCGGGAAATCGGCAAAACGGACCTGCTGACCCCGGAACAAGAAGTCGATCTCGCTGAACGCATCAAGCGCGGTGACCCAGAGGCACGCTCACACATGATTCGCGCCAACCTGCGTTTGGTCGTCAAAATCGCCCAAGACTACGCAAATTATGGACTGCCACTTCTTGACCTGATCTCCGAAGGAAACATCGGCTTGATGAAAGCTGTCGAGCGCTTTGATCCAAACAAGGGGGGGAAAC
>CAYMHJ010000231.1:0-10427 GCA_964390165.1 uncultured Prosthecobacter sp.
ACTCTTTCCGCGCATGGAAACGATGGAGCAGGTCTATGCGCGTGAAACCGTGCTGTTAGCCGATTTTCCAGCTAAAGTATCCGCGCCGCTCCAGATCATGAAAATCGGCGATCTTCACGTCTCGGCGATTCCAGCCGAGGTCTTTGTCGAGATCGGCCTGGAGCTGAAAAAGCGCCACTCGCCCACTTTCACCGTCTCTCTGGCGAACGCCTACCATGGCTACCTGCCCACGCCCGAGCATCACGCTCTCGGCGGCTACGAAACCTGGCGCGCGCGCTCCAGTTGCCTCGAAGTCGATTCCTCCACGAAGATCATCGCGGGTCTGGAAGAGCTGTTCGAAGAACTCCGTTGAGAGCACTCCACACTATTCCCCAACCCGGCGATGCCGGATCCAAAAAGGCAGACTCGGAGAGATAGTGGGATGCAAAACCAACTCGTGGTGAAGCCTCCCGGCGTTCAGGGTGGCGTGGAGTTCGCTCAGCGGCTAGATTGAATTCTAAACATGATGATTGGTGCCGTTTGCCTCTGGTTTTGCATGGCGTTGCCTTTGGTTGGCGGCGCAGAGACGCGCGCTGGCGAGGCGAAGTCCCTGACTGCGTGGATTCCTGAAATGCAGGCGCTGGAGGCCGAGCGGGTTCGTTTGGAGGAAAAACGCGCCGCTTTGCCCGCTGCACCACCCGTGCAGCTCACGCAGCGGCTCGGCTGGCACAGCGAGTATTCGACGTCGGCGGACAAGGCGGAGTGGGTGGAGCTAAATCTCGGGCAGACGCAGAAAATAGACTCGGTGGTGCTCATCGCGCCGCCGCCGAATGGTGGAGCTGTGGGCGCGGGCTATGGCTTCCCGCTGCGGTTTTATGTCGAGCTGCTCGGCGAGGGCGAAGATCACGAGCGTACGATCATCGCGGACTTCACGGAAGCTGATTTCCCGAATCCGGGACTCCTTCCGGTCGTAATCGATGCCAAGGGCGGTCTCGCGCAAAAGGTGCGCATCACGGCGACGCGACTGATCGGCGGCAATGAGCGCTTTTTCTGCGCTCTTGGCGAAGTGATGCTGCTGCAAGGCAATCACAATCTTGGCGCACGGCTCGAAGCCATCGGTCCAGGAGCGGTGCGCGCGAGCAGCAGCCAGGGCACGCGCCCGGATTGGGGGCGCATCAATCTCGTAGATGGGCACACCGTGCTCGGACCGCCGCTCGGCACGCGCTCCAGCCCTGCGCTCGGCTTTCGCAGCAAGCCGGTGAGCGAACTCCGCGCCACGAGCCATCCGTGGGTGGAGATCGATCTACGCCAAGTGGCGATGGTGGACGAGGTGCGGCTGTTTCCCGCGTCGCCGCCGCAGTTCTCGCACAGTCACGGTTATGGCTTTCCCGTGCGTTATCAGATCGAACTGCGTGAGGAAGTTAACGAACTGCCGCGGGTACTGCCCTCGCCACAGTCAGGCAGTTACACGGCATTGCCGGGCGACAATGTGGTGAGCATCATCGGCGGACACCGCGCACGATTTGTGCGGCTAAACGTGCTGGAGCCGCATGTGAGCAATGGCAGCGTCGTTTTGGCGATGGCGGAGATGCAGGTGTGGTCCAAGGGGAAAAACATCGCTCCTGGCAGCGCCATCTCGGCCTCAGGCACGACCGAAACCGAAGGTTGGTCGCAAAACGCGCTCGTCGATGGCTTCGCAAGCGGCGCCGACATCCTCGACTGGCCCGCGTGGCTCGCCGGACTCTCGCAAGGCCGCGAAGTAGAGCATCAACTCGCCGTGCTGAAGGCCAAACGCATGAGCTTAACGCAACATTGGCAGCGACTCGGTCTCGGCTTGATCATTGCCATCGCCATTCTCGGCATCATCGTCGCGCTGATCTGGTTGCAACGCCAACGACGGGCACGCTTGATGGAAATGGAGCGCCTGCGCCAACGCATCGCGCAGGATTTGCACGACGAGATTGGCAGCAGCCTCGGCAGCATCGCCCTCATCGCGCAGGACATCCTGGCGGATGACAAACACGCCCGCGAAGACCTCGCGGAGATCAAAACCATCGCTGATGAAACCGTGGACGCCATGCGCGACATCACGCGCCTCATGCAAAGCGAGCGCTACGGCACCGACGACCTGCCAACGCTGCTGCGCGAGACCGCCACCCGGACGTTGCGCGGCATCAAGCACACCGTAAGCATCGAGAACGAAACGCAGACCCGACGCCTCGCCGTGGATCGCCAGCGCGATCTCATGCTCATGTTTAAAGAGTCGCTGCATAACATCACCAAGCACGCCGAGGCCACGGAGGTCACCATCACGCTCGCGCAAGACCACCGCGACATCAGCCTCACCGTCCGCGACAACGGCCACGGTTTCGATCCCTCCGCCACAACCTCCGGCATGGGACTCACCAACCTCCGCCGCCGCGCTGCCAAACATCAAGGCCGCGCCGACGTCGCAACTTCGCCGCAAGGCACCACATTGACTCTAACTCTGCCGCTTCATGCCTGAAATCATCCACGTCTGGCTCATCGAAGACCACAAAACCTACGGCGAGCGACTCGCCCGAGCCTTAAATCGCATCGAAGGCCTTGCCTGCACGCAGCGCTTCACCGCATGCGAAGACGCATTCTCCGCTCTGACCACCGAACCGGCGCCACTGGTTCTTTTACTCGATGTCGGGCTGCCGGGCATGAATGGCATCGACGCCATCACGCGACTTCGTCAACTCGCGCCGCAGATGGCCATCGTGATCCTCACGGTGTTTGAAGAGGACGACAAAATCTTCCGTGCCATCTGCGCCGGAGCAGCCGGGTATCTTTTGAAAACCTCCAGCACCGAAGACATCGCTGCCGCCATCCGCAGTGCTGCATCGGGAGGTTCGCCCATCAATCCCACCATCGCCCGCCGCGTGCTGGAGATGTTCTCCAAGGCGAACGCCGCCCCGCAGCACAAGGACTACGGCCTCACGCCCCGCGAGCTGGAAATCCTGCAACTCCTCGTGACAGGCTGCACCATCAAGGACGCCGCCGCGCAACTCGGCATCGGCTACTACACCGCTGATGAATACATCCGCAGCGTGTATGTGAAACTTCAGGTACGCTCGCGCGGCAGCGCTATCGCAAAGGCAGTGAAAGAGAGGATTGTTTGATCTTCACTGGTCAGCGGGCACGCTTTGAAAGCTCCGTGGTGTCCAGTACCTCCCCGCGCAGGTTTTTGAACTGGAGCTTCATCGTGGAAGCACCTGCGGTGAGGGTGAGGAGGAGGTAGTTGTCCTCGCGGGCATGAAACTGCGACTGCGGGTCTTTGTAGAGGTCACCATCGCCTTTGAGGCAGGTGTTGAAGTATGGCAGGCCGCCGGTGAGTTCGGCGCGATCCGCGAAATAGCCGAAGCCGGTGATCAGCGCGCTGCCTTTGCGAAAATGCTCATGCCACGCGCCTTTCGTGAGGCCTTGCACCTGCGTCTGCTTTTCGTTCATGAGCGTGAGCACAAAGCCGCTCTTCGTCGTAGCCATGGTTTCGGCGAACCATTTAAACTGCGGCGAATCCGGCTGCCAGGCGTGACAGGTCTGCCACGTCGTGCCGAAGTCCTGGATGTGATTGAGATCAAGCGCGATGAAGCGCAGGCCGAAGTCGGCGAGGTCGAAGTGCCATTTCCATTCGTCGCCGGGGAGAGCGAAGAACTCGCGATATGCTGTGGCTTCCACGTCATAGACGGCATGAGCAGGCGGCTTTGGTCCGCGACCAGTGATCTCGCGATCATGATTGCCGAGGATGGGCATGAAGGGTGTGCTGCGGAACAACTCAAGGTTCGCGTCGATAAGCGCGCTGAAGGCCTTTGTGCCTTCCCTGCCCTTTTCGTGAAGGCTGGCGACGTTGTCGCCGACGGTGAGAAGCAGATGCACATCCTCTATGACGATGGCGCTCACGTCCTTGCCCGGCGCGTAGCCCCAATCACCGACGATGGCGATGCGGAGGTCTTTGCTCGGGTAGCCTTTGAAAGTGGCGATGGAAGATGACTCATCGCCACTGCTAACGCGGTAGTGATAGACGACGTCCCGCTGCTCCAGCGGGATCTCGACGTGATGGAGCGTGACCTTCTCCGCTGAGGTGACGCGCTGTCCGAGCATCTCGCTGGTACCAAACTCGACGACGGAGTCCGCTGGGGCATCGGTCTCCCAGTTGATGACGATCTTGGAAGGGTCGTTCGTCGCATGGGTCAGCCAGATGCACTCGATGGGCGCTGCGAAAGCGAAGGTGGCGAGGAGTAACGGGAGGAAGCGAATCATGCTGGAGGCATGATTACGTCATCATGGAGGTGGAACTTCGAGTTGCTTGCAGATGGCTCGAGTGGTGTTGTCCTTTACCTCGCGATGACGTGGTACGCCGTGATCTTACGATTGGATGGATTCCACCAAATGGAGTGACTGCCACCTTCGCGATACAACTGACAACCGTGTCCGCGCAGATGGCGTTCGAGGTCAGCGAGATTCATGCAGCGAGTTCGAGCGAACGCTTGAGACTGCCAGGACTGCGAGTCTGGTCAGAAAGCTCGCGCTGGCATTCTAGGACGAGTTTTACCGCTTCCATGAGGGTTTCCTCAGCTTCTTGAAGGGTGTCTCCCTCTGAGATTGCGGCGGGAATCTCTTCGACCCAGCAGGTAAAACCGCCTTCAGCGGCGGTCTCATAGACAGCGGTAAGTTTCATATTGTTGAGCTTACTTGTCCGAGAGCTGGGTTTCAATGCTTCTGTTTTGATTACTCCAGCACCTTGATCTTCAGATTCCGATACCACACGGGAGCCTGCGCTTTGCCATGAAGTCCCTGGAGGCCGATGGGGCCGTTGCGCGAGAAGTCTTTGAGGGCTTTCTTAAACTTGTTCGGCGTACCGTCGGGGTTTTTGCCGACTTCGGGCCAGTTGTCGAGGTTGGCGTCGATGACGAGCTCGCCGTTGAAGAGGACCTTCACAAGCGGCCCCTGGCAGGTGATGGTGAAGCGGTTCCACTCGCCGACAGGTTTGGACGCGCTTTTGGCTGGCGGCATGGCGTCGTAGATGGCGGCGACCATGCCGTATTTGCTGCCGTCGGCGCTGCCGTGGACTTGGATTTCGAGGGCGGAAAGGACGTTCTTGATATCGCCGGAGCGGAGGAAGACGCCGCTGTTGGATTCCTTGGCGACTTTGAATTCGAGGTCGAGGATGAAGTCGCCATACGAGTCCTTGGTCCAGAGAGTGTCGTGATCTTTGGCGACGAGTTCGCCATTCGCAAAGCCCCAGCCACCGGGAGCGACGGTGTTCGTGAGATCAGCAGCGAAGAGGTCTTTCCAGCCGGTGGTGTCGGGATGGTCGGCGGAAAAAGCGAGGCTGGAGATGAGGGCGAGGAGGGTGGTGAGTTTCATGAGGCAAAAGCATAACGCGATGCTGGAGGGAATCACACGAGGGAAGGCGGTCGGAGTCTGGGGCGACGCCTAACGGCTGCATTGACAAATCATGCCAGCGGGTGAATTTTCACAAGTGGCTCGCATAGACATCCCCCGCAAATCCATCTACCGGCTGTCCATCTACCAGCGCTGCCTGAGCAGGCTGAGAGAGAATGACGTCGATACCGTCTCGTCCGAGGCTCTGGCCAAGGCTGCGGGCGTGAAGTCCACACAACTGCGCAAAGACCTGACCTATTTCGGCCAGTTCGGCACGCGTGGACTCGGCTACAATGTGGATGTCCTGAGCGCGACGATCGCCGAGGTGCTGGGGCAAAATCATCTCCAGCCGGTCATCCTCGTGGGCGTGGGGAATCTGGGCTCGGCGCTTTTGCGCTACGGTGGCTTCAAGAAGGAAGGCTTCGAGGTGGCGGCGGCGTTCGACATTGCTCCCCGAGCGCAGTTGGGCCTGAGCATTCCCATCCTGCATCTGAGTGAGATGGCCACCTTCATCAAGGAGCGTCAGGTTAAGATGGCCATCCTGACCGTGCCGGCCAGCAGCGCCCAGTTGGTGACGAATCAGATCGTCGAGGCGGGCATCCAGGCCATCCTGAACTTCTCCCCCACCGTGCTTGATGTGCCGGAAAACGTGGTGGTGAACAGCGTCGATCTGGCCGTGGAGCTGGAAAATCTGAGCTACTTCATCCGGTGAGCTTCAAGCCTCGCACGGCTGCTCTGGAGTACTGAGCACGAGTTGATACAGCGCCAGATCCAGCCAGCGCCCAAACTTGTAGCCCGCCTCTCGGATCTGACCACAGGCCTTGAAGCCAAGCTTCTCATGCAGCGCGATGCTGGTGGCATTCTGCGCGTCGATGACTCCGATCATCATGTGGTAGTCCTGCTGCTGCGCGCGCTCGATCAGTCGCTGGAGGATCGCTTTCCCCAGCCCGAGTCCACGGAAGCGTGCATCGACATAAATGGAATGCTCCACGCTGTACTTGTAGGCAGCATGCGGTCGAAATGGCCCGTAGCTGCCGAAACCCATCAGTTCGCCATTCTCACTCAGCACACCAAGGATGGGCAGATTCGCCCTCTCTTTCCCCTCAAACCACGCCTCCATGACCTCCGGTGAACGCGGCACATAATCGTAAAGCGCCGTCGAGTTCACGATGGCGTCATTGAAGATGGCACGGATAGCTTCCAGGTGCTCGCGGGTGCAGTCGATCCAGGTCATGGTGGCGGTTGGTTATGGGTTCGCTAGTGCCAGCTTGATCCTACGCATCACGATCTCCGCTCGTGCGTGTCCGCTGGTATGACCCGGCAAAGCACTGAGGAAGTCAGGATTCGAGATCATCATGCCAAAGGTGTGTCGCAGAAAGCTTCGAACATCTTCTGTACAGTCAGAGATTTCGGCCACACATTCGATCCGTCCATCAAAGACGGCCAGCACATCCTCGATGTCCTGATGGTAGTAATCTGGTGCACCACTGGGCAGGCGTCCGCGATTGAACCATGCCTCCAGCTTCGTGGCGATCCATGTCGGCGTTGAAGCTCGCCAGACCATAATATCGTCGATCTTTTCCTGCACAGCATCACGCATCACAGCGGGGAACCAGCGGTTGCCCATGCCCATCACCTGTGGGCTGGCGCAGAGAAAATCCACCCGCCATTCGTGATAAAACAAAGCGCACTGGGGCTTATCCATGAGGATGTCATCGTGAAAACCCGCGTTGAGTAAATCCTGCCGCAGGTAAGAATATTCGCCCTGCGAGGTCACCGAGAAGACCACATCCACATCCTTCGTCGGGCGAGCAGGAGCCGCAGCCGGGTCTGTGATCAACAGCGGCACCAGTCCACCACCGACAAACACAAATCTTCTTGGCACCGGCTGCCATTGCTGAGACTTCTCGATGGCGAGGTGAATGGCTTTAAAAGCTAAGCGGCTTTCTATGGCAGAGATTTTCATGAGCGCAGCAGGTTCGTTCTCAGCCAGTCCTCACCCAGCCGTCGCAGGCGGTGATTCGATGCCCGCAGCAGATCAAGCGAAGCCAGGGCCTGATGCAGCATTTCGTCCTTCATCGCTGCCTCGGGTGCAGATCGATACAGAGGCTCTACACCGAGACCTCTGACCGTCCCTTCCGCATGGGGCCAAACCCACACATCGCCTTCAAGCACGGCCTGACTCCCTACATTCATTCCAGGTGCCGCCGTGCCCGTGGGCACACCACGGGTGATGGCACCAGTGGTGAGTGGCAGCACATACTTCAGTCCGTGAAATAGAAACTCCTCAACGGCCACACTGGCAGCTCGCCAAGCAAACCCGTCCGTATTCGTCTCAACTCGGATGAAAAGTCCTGATTCTGCCGCACGCCGCACGGCGGCATGGGTTTCGGAGGCGCTCAAACCTGTCCATTGGCTCAAAAGTGGATAGGTCACCCTCTCCCGACGCTTTTGAGCGATGAGCAGGCGGAGGGTGATAAGCAAGTCTTGCGGTTTGAGCACGGCTGTGCATCTTTGATTCGCGATTCGCGAATTGCAAATACTCAATATGAGTCCCCCAACTCTCAAGCCCATGGATCCTCCCTTTCCTTGGACCCGCTACTGGCAGGTGCAGGACTCAGTGCGTGGGGTGGATTCAGAAGAAGATTATGGCGAAAGCACTTTCCTGCATGTCCACCGCCTATCCTTGCTACCAGAGGATGAAGTCGAGGTTGCCGCGCCTTATCGCACGCTTTCTCAGTTGCTCGAAAAGCCTGCTGCCATCCTGCTTGGCCGCCCTGGCTCGGGCAAATCCACAGAACTCGAAATCGCTCTGAGGCATCAGACCACTCAGGCTGGCAGGACGGTCATCTACTTCGATGCCAAGGAATGTTTTAACGACCCTGCCACCCTCTTTCAAGATCCCCGCTGGCAGGCAGCGGCAGGTCAGCCCGTTCTGCTCGTGCTCGATGGCGTGGATGAGCTTCTTATGGAGAGCCCGCGCTATGTGAATCAACTCGCAGCTCGACTCCGCCATGAGCGTGAGGCACGACCACCTGGCAGCTTGCACATCGTCATTTCCTGCCGCCATGCCGAGTGGCCTGAAGACGTGGCCATCTGGCCCCGCGAAGAATGCGTCATTGCACGTCTCTGCCAGCTTACAGCCACCGCTGCTGAAGCCTTTGTCAAAAAGCATCTTGGAGAGCAAGCGGGCACATTTTGGAATGAAGTGACTCAGCAAAAAGTCGAGTTCCTGGCTGTCTGGCCTCACAGCCTCGGCGAGCTGATTCAAGAGTTTCACCTCAATGGCGGACGTCTCCCACCAAGCCTCTTTGAACTCATCCAAAACGCCGCCCATCGTCGCTGTGATCCGCATCACAGCGACACGGACTCAGGCCGCCCGGAGCGTCATCCTGATAAGCCCGCTGACATCCCGTGGCTGTATCGAATCGCCGGTCGGTTGGCTGCTCTGAGCTGCTTCTCTGGCCGTTATCAAATCAGCCCCGGAGCTGTCGACACCAGATGCATCAGCTCGACAGACATCCTCAGCCACCCAGAACCTTGGCTCGATCACAGTTCGAAGCTCATCACTGCGTCAGACCTTTCCACAGTATTCAAGACGGCACTTTTTAGGCCGTTATCCCAGGGGCGCTTCTGCTTTGCACACCAGATGTTCCGCGAGTTCATGGCTGCCGCTTGGTTGGCGCAGCGCAGAGTCACCGTGCCGCAGCTTGAGACACTGTTTGGCTCACGCACTCTTGATGGCACATGGCGGCACTACCCACAGCTCGCCCCCATTGCTGCCTGGTTGGCATCGAATCCGGCTCAGACCGATTGGCAGGACTTCCTCATCGAAAACGACCCCGCTGTCCTCCTGCGTGCCGACGCCGCCATTTTACCCGCTGGTCAAAAAAGACGCATCGTGGAAGCGCTACTCCGCCGCGCCGTGGCGGATCAGGCAGTCGATGTCGGCTGGCGGCACCGACATCTCAGAAGTCTCGCCTGCCCTGGCTTGGTGGACATCCTCCGGCCCTACCTACTGAATTTTTCAGGCTCGCACGAGGCCGCTCGCGATCTCGCCATCGACATCGTCACTGAAGCCAACGTCAAAGAAGCTGCCCCCATCCTTTGGGAAGCCATCCGTAAGCCGCACATCAAGCTGCGCTCCGACATCGCCCATGCCCTTTTTTCCATCGCCAAAGATAGCTGCGATGCCGAGTGGCAAGCCGTTCTCGACGGCGAGATCCCCCTCGACGAACAGGGTGCCCTACTCGGTGCCGCCCTCATGGCGATGGTACCACGAGTGCTCAAGGTCAGAGATGTGCTCCATCACCTAATCCCGCAGCGGGACTTTAACATCGTCGGCTACTACACCCAGGCGTGTGCCCTGATGCTCGAGAGAGCCGAAATGGCAGACGCCCGACCGATTGTCCATTTCTCCATTCATCATCAAGCGGCTGGCTATGCCGTTAGGGACTATGATTCCGACAAAGAGACCCTGGTTACAAAGGCGCTGAAATGGCTATCCGAAGAACTCGATGATCCATCGGCCATGTCACTTCTGGTCGAGTGGTGGGTGACGGCTCTGCGCTACAATCGTTACATTCCTCACTGGGGTGAAAATCGAATCACACCAGCCAAACTGGGCTTCGGCGACATCACACGGCGTCGCCTATTTGTGGAGGAGGCCCTCCGGTTTTCCCAGCGTCCCCATCAAGCGGAGGGAGTCGTATTTTGGAACTTTTTGAGCGAGTTCATCTGCTTGCCAGAGGATCTATCCTGGCTGGTCGAACGTCTCTTAAAGGGCACTGATCGTGAACAGCGCATCCTAGCTCACCATGTTAGTGGGGAATACTTCTCTCCGGAACACACGCCCGAGAGGAGACGCCTTCTACAAGATCTCTATGATCGTTGTGAATATGTCCGCGCATTGTTGCCGACACCTCAAGATAAGACGGACATCTTCGGGCAGATCGAAGCAGATCGAATGAAGCGGAAGGCAAAATACGCAGAGCAAGCCGAATCGATTGCCAAAAAACGTGAGCAATGGGCAGAAGAGC
>CAYMHJ010000232.1:0-10424 GCA_964390165.1 uncultured Prosthecobacter sp.
GAGAACAAGGACTTCACCCCACGCGAGCAGGCCCGCATCCAGTCCCAGCTTGAGGTCCAACTGGAGAACCTGTGGCGCACCGGGGAGATCCATGTCACCCGCCCGACCATCGATGCCGAACTTCAAAACGCCCTGCACTACCTGCGCGAGGTCTTTCCCGAGGCACTCTCCCGCGCCCACATTCACCTGCGCGAAGCATGGGTGGCCGCAGGCTACGATCCCGCTGGAGTCGATGCCCTACCGCCCCTCGTCCGCTTCGGCACCTGGATCGGCGGTGATCGCGACGGCCACCCCTTCGTGACCTCTGATGTCACCGAAAAGGCCCTGCGTGAGCTGCGCAAGAATGCCCTGCGTGTGCATCGCCGTGCGCTGGAGCAGATCGCACGTCACTCGCCGCTGAGTTCGCTTTTCCAAAAGACCCCGCCCGTGCTGGAGGCGCTGATCACCAGTCTCGGTGCCGCGCTCGGTGGTGAAGCGAATGCCGACGTGACCTACATTCTGGATCGCAACAAGGAAGAACCCTGGCGTGCTGCCGCCTACCTGATGCGTGCTCGCCTGCTGGCAGAAATCGAGAAGCCCGGCAGCACAGGTGCCTACGGCAAGCCTGAGGCACTGCTCGCTGACATGAACGCCTATGCCGAGGCGCTGGAAAGCGTCGGCGCACATGCGCTGGTCATTGAGTTCATCGTACCTTTCCGCCGTCGCCTGGAGGCCTTCGGCTTCCACAGTGCCATCCTTGATGTTCGGCAAAACTCCGCCTTCCATGAGAAGGCGCTGGAGCAGCTCCTCAAGGCCGCCGGTTTGCTTGGCGACAAGCCGCTGAGCGAATGGACGCTGGCGGAGAAACGTGCGCTTTTGGAGAAGGAGCTCGGCTCCCCGCGCCCCTTCCTGGCCGCCGGCATGTCCGCCGGACCGGAGGCAGACACGGTGCTCGCCTGCCACCGCGTGCTCGCCACACACATCGCCCAGCATGGCACGGCGGGGCTGGGGGCACTCATTGTCTCGATGACTCGGAATGTGGAAGATCTGCTCACGGTCTATGTGCTGGCGCGTGAAGCTGGATTGATGACCTGGAGCGATGGTGGCCTGCGCTGCCCACTGCCTGTGGCGCCGCTCTTTGAAACGATGGCTGACCTGGAGGCCGGGCCCGGCATTTCCGATGAATTCCTCCAGCACCCCGTCACCAAACGTAGTCTGCGCGCGGAAAAGCCGACCTTTCAGATGATGGTGGGTTACTCGGACTCGAACAAAGACTGCGGCATCCTCGCCAGCCAGTGGGCGCTGCATCGTGCCCAGGGCGCTCTCTCCGCCACCACAGCGAAGCATGGCGTGAAGCCCATCTTCTTCCACGGACGCGGCGGCACCGTGGGACGTGGCGCGGGACCCACGCACTGGTTCATGGAGGCCCTGCCGCAGGGCAGTCTCGGCGGCACCATGCGCATGACTGAGCAGGGTGAGACCATCGCACAAAAATACGCCCATCTCGGCTCCGCCGTGTATCACACGGAGCTACTCATGGCCTCCACCGCCGCCGCCACCGCACGGCATCGCCACGGCACGCCAGCGGATCAGTCCCTCGCTCCTGTGCTGGACCAGCTCGCTGCTGACAGCCGCAAAGCTTATCGTGCCTTGCTGGAGACGCCGGACTTCATGCGCTTCTACCGCCAGGCCACGCCCATCGATGCCCTGGAGAATGCGCGCATCGGCTCACGCCCTTCCCGCCGCACCGGTCAGGCATCACTGGATGACCTTCGCGCCATCCCCTGGGTCTTCTCGTGGACACAGTCCCGCTTCTACCTTCCCGGCTGGTTCGGTGCAGGCTCCGCTCTGGAAAAGCTGCGCACCACGGACAGCGCAGGCTTCAACGCCCTGAAATCTCAGTTGAAGGATTCTCCCTTCGTCAGCTACGTCCTCACGAACATCGAGAGCAGCCTCGTCAGTGTGAATGCCGACCTCATGCAGCTCTATGCCAGCCTCGTCGCCGAGCCGGAGATCCGTGAGCGCTTCATGGGTATCATCCTCGCCGAGTATGAGCGCACCCGCCTCGTGCTGGAGGACATCTTCGATGGCACCTTCGCCGCACGTCGCCCACGTCTCGCCTACACCCTGGAGATCCGGGAAGAGCCTCTGAAGGTCCTGCATGCCCAGCAGGTGAACCTCCTCCGCGACTGGCGCGCCCGCCTGCAATCCGGCCAGACCGAAGCCGCCGAGTCCATGATGCCCGACCTGCTCATCTCCGTGAACGCTTTGGCCTCCGGGCTGCGCACGACAGGGTAGCGGTTGGCGTGGGTGCACCCATCACCATCACAACGAGGTGAAGACTGTTGAGCAGTGCTTGATGGCTATTGACTCCAAGCTCCTACCGCGATTGGTAACTGCATGTTAACAACGACCGAAACCAAATTGAGCAGAAGGCGTGCAATCCTATCGGATTCCAACAAGGTCACCGCTGAAGACCGTCCCGCTCACGACTGGTACCGCTTTGTTTTGTCATTCCCCCCTCATTTGGTGAGAGAGTATTTAGAGCGTTTTCAGGCCACCGATGACACCGTAGTGCTTGACCCGTTTTGTGGCACGGGAACAACCGTTGTAGAGTGTAAAAAACAGGGGATTGCCAGTATTGGAATCGAAGCCCATCCACTGTCGCATTTTGCCAGCACTGTGAAGATCGATTGGTCCGTCTCATCGGTCAAGCTACGAAAAGCAGCCCGGACCATTGCCGACAAGGTCATGCTTACACTGGAAAGCCAGGGGATTATAGATGAGCCTCAAAGGTGGATACTTTGTGAAGCCCCGCCGCTTGGGGTCTTGCGTTCTCTGCCTGAGGACGCGTTAAAGCTACTGCTGGCCAATTCCATCAGCCCGCTGCCACTCCATAAGAGTTTAGTTCTGCTGGAGCATATCGAGCGTCATGCAACTCCTGGCACCCTGGCTCCCATGCGGCTTGCTTTGGCAAAAGCTCTCGTCGCCTCCATCAGCAATCTGCATTTTGGCCCCGAAGTCGGCGTGACGACTCCTAAAGAGGACGCACCGGTGGTTTCCTCATGGTTGTGCTGCGTAGAGTCGATGGCGGATGATCTTGAACGGCTGCACCCACTGGATGGCACCCCCTGCACAATTCACCATGGTGATGCAAGGTCACTTTCAAATCTGCTCAAGCCTGAAAGCATCGGTGCAGTGATCACCTCTCCGCCTTATCCGAACGAGAAAGACTATACCCGCACCACACGCTTGGAATCTGTGATGTTAGGCTTCATCCGCACCAAGCAGGAATTGCAGGACTTGAAGCGTGGAAAGCTCCTCCGTTCCAATACACGCAACGTGTACAAGGGGGATGCCGACGACATCCTGGCAGCAGGCAATCCTGAGGTCCAAAGATTGATGCGCACCATTGAAGCGCGTCGCATTGAACTGGGGAAAACCAGCGGCTTCGAGCGTCTTTATGCTAAAGTAACCGGCCTCTACTTCGGAGGCATGGCAAGACACTTTGCCGAGTTGCGTCAATGCCTCCGACCTGGGGCCAGACTGGCTTACGTCGTCGGTGATCAGGCGTCCTTTCTCCGTGTCATGATCCGCACAGGCCAGATTCTCGGGCAGCTAGCGGAGGAACTCGGCTACGAAGTCGAGTCCATTGATCTCTTTCGTACCCGTCTTGCCACGGCCACACGTGATCAACTGCGTGAAGAAGTGCTGGTGCTCCGTTGGCCCGGTTAATGTCCTCTCATTTCATGAAAACGAATCGTTACTCCCAGATCATCGAGAAGATTTTCTTCACGCATCACCAGCGAGGCGCACGCACCTTGTCCTTTGCTCGTGAGGAAATTGTGCAGGTGGCTGCCGATCTCGACATCAAGCTGCCGAAGAACGTGGGTGACGTGATCTATAGCTTTCGGTTTCGCGAAGAACTGCCCGAATCCATCCGGACAACTGCCCCTGAAGGCTTGGCATGGGTCATTAAGCTGGCGGGGAAAGCTCAATATAAGTTTGTCGCCGAGCCTCCTTGGATCATCCAGCCAAATCCAGGCTTGATTCGCGTGAGGATCCCAGATTCAACACCCGGCATCATTTCCAAATACGCGTTGAACGATGAGCAGGCGCTGCTCGCCCTCGTTCGCTACAACCGACTAATCGACATCTTTGCAGGTGTAGCCTCGTACTCCCTGCAGAATCATCTCAGAACTACCGTCGAGGGCATCGGACAGGTCGAGGTGGATGAACTGTACGTCGGCCTTGATCGCCGAGGCGCGCATTATGTTTTCCCCATCCAGGCCAAAGGCGGGCGGGATCGCATGAACCTCGTGCAGATCGAGCAAGACATGGCTCTTTGTGCTGAGAAGTTTCCCAGACTTATCTGCCGCCCAATAGGCGCCCAGTTCCTGCCCGATGGAGGCATCGCAATCTTGGAGTTCGCCAAGACAGAAGACGGCATTCGCCTCGCGAGCGAACGGCACTACCATCTCGTCCCAAAAGACTTGCTCACCGAGCAGGACATCGAGCTCTATCGCTCCATGAAGGAAGGTGACTGATGTAACTCTTGCCTACCATGTGGCAGTGGCCGCAGTCTTTTGCTAGCCACGAGAGGCGAGGGCTTACCTACCTAGACGTCCATCGGGCCGCATTCAAAGAATCAGAATGGCATTCCATTTGCCTTATCGAATGAAATGGATCACCATTTCCCATGACTGTTGCCGACCTTTCCCCGGATGCCCTGGCTAAGCTGGAGGCCAAGCTTGTCGCTGATCTCGACATGGTGCGGAAGGTGAGGGCTCTGCTGGAGGAACATCAGTCCACTTTAGGCACACTGTCGGCTGCCCTCCCACCCGTGGAGACGCCGCCTGCCCCAGCCGTCCCACCGACGAAGCCGACCGTGTCCGCCACGTCCCAGAAGGACTATGACGAAATCCTCATGGATTGCCTGGTCGCCACCGCAGGCCAACCCTTTGCTCCCCAGGACTTCAAGCAGGCCGTATATCAGGTGACTCGATACCAGCCCAAAGACAGCTCGGTGAAGACCTTTTTCAATCAAATGATCCGCCAGGGAAAGCTGGTGGTGCACCAGTTTCGGAAAGGGCGGCCGGGGAGTCTGTATCGTTCCCTGATTCTTCCGCCCGATCTGCCTGAAAATTCGGCTGCATTGCCCGCCGAGTCACCTGAGGTGGTGGAAACAGTGAGCCTGCCCTCCCCACAATCCTAGCCAAGGGTGACCTCGCCTCAGGCTAACTTTGTCCGCACTTCAGGCTATCTCTGCCTGAAGTTACAGCTCTCAGCTTTGCCTCATTCGGCCATTCCGCGCGTTCATTGAGCTCACTTTCCGGGCGATTGAAGCTCTTTCTGCCAACAAGTCCGGCCAATGTCTCCATTCCCCTACCTTACATCATGCATTCATCGAGCTGCATCCGCCCATTCATTGAGGTCTATGAATGGAATCATCCAGCCCACAAATGCATTGGTAAGGCTCTATGAATGCCTTTGTCTGGCCAATGAATCGAATGGGAAAGCTCGCCCAATGCTCAATACGACCTCTATGTATCCATTGAGAAAGATCACTCAATGCATTCAGTGAGCTTGCTCAATAGGCAGGTAGAGCTCGCAGAATGGGCAATGTGACCTCGCTGAATGGGCAGTATGACCTCGCTGAATGGGCACCGTGAGCCAACAGAACGCAGGGACAGACCTCTTTAACCGAGCGATGTGGGGCCTCTGTGCCCCCAAGGTGAGGTCAATGTGGGCGAGGATTAAGGTCTCTGGACGCCTGAATCCGGCAGGTTTGTCGGCAGAGCGACCTCTCTTTGTCCGCAGCTAGAGTTCAAAGTGCCGGCCCAAAGACCTGCCTGCGTGTTGATATCGACCTCAATGTCTGGACACATCCAGCCATCCCTGTGAATAGGTGCGGGCCCCTCGGCTGAGACCTGTGAAGTGGTTCTTTTTGAAAAAGTAAGGGCCGGGCGGCTCCCGACCGCCCGGCCCCATTTGCTTGCATCAACTCGAACACAACCTGCGCTCCCGCAGGCGTTGTTTGAAACAACCAATCACTCTCAAGACCAGATTGGCGGGATCGCTCCCGCTTTCACTGTTGATTTGTTCGATGTCGTCTCAGCCCTGAGTGTTGAAACATTTTGAAAAAAGTTTTCACGCGGGCGAACTCACCCCTTGTTTCCCTTGGACGCCTGCTCCCAAAGACGCCGGTAGTGGTCCAGCCTCTCCTTGATCCGGCCTTCCAGTCCATTTGTGGTCGGTTCGTAGTACTGACTGCCTCCTTCCAGGCAGCGCTGCGGCACAAACCCGCCCTCATAATCATGCGGGTAGAGGTAGCCCTCGCCATGGCCAAAGGTCTTCGCCCCGGCGTAGTGGCTGTCGCGCAGATGCTTCGGCACCGGCAGTGTGCGGCCGCTTTTCACATCGGAAAGCGCGGCCCCGATGGCCTTCGTGGCGCTGTTGCTCTTCGGTGCGGTCGCCAGATAAAGCACGGCATGGGAGAGAATGAGCTGCGCCTCGGGCATGCCGATGAACTCCACCGCCTGATGCGCCGCCACTGCCACGCGGAGTGCATTGCTGTCCGCGAGCCCCACGTCCTCGCTCGCGGCGATGACGATGCGCCGGGTGATGAAGCGCATGTCCTCCCCCGCGTAGAGCATCTTTGCCAGCCAGTAGATCGCCGCATCGGGATCACTCGCGCGGATGGATTTGATGAAGGCGCTCGCCGTGTCGTAGTGCGCGTCCCCGTCGCCATCATAGACTACGGTCTTCTGCTGCACGCTTTCCTCTGCCGCGTGGAGGTCGATCATGATCTTCCCCTCCGCATCCGGTGCCGTGGAGAGCACCGCCAGCTCCAGGGCGTTCAGGCATTTGCGCGCGTCTCCGTCGCACACCGTCGCCAGGTGTTTCCTCGCCTCGGCAGTGATCGTGGCCTTGGCGTTGCCCAGCCCGCGTTCGCTATCCGTCAAAGCGCGATCGATCAGTCCCTCCAGATCCTCCAAGGTCAGCGGCTCCAGGGTGAAGACCTGCGAGCGGCTCACCAGCGGGCTGTTCACATAAAAGTAGGGATTGTGTGTCGTCGCCCCGATGAAGCGGATCGTCCCACGCTCCAGATGTGGCAGCAGTACGTCCTGCTGCGCCTTGTTGAATCGGTGGATCTCATCCACAAACAGAATCGTCCCCTGGCCGTTCAGCTTCCGCTGTGCCGCCGCCGTCTCCGCCTCCTTGCGGATGTCCCCCACGCTGCTCTCGACCCCGCTCAGCGTCACGAAGCGCGCCTTGGTCTCGTGGCCGATGATCGTCGCCAGCGTCGTCTTTCCCACACCCGGAGGCCCGTAGAGGATCAGGGAGGAAAAGCGGTCCGTCTGGATCGCCCGGCGCAGAAGCTTCCCCTCGCCGAGGATGTGCCCCTGGCCCGTGTATTCCGTCAGATTACGCGGGCGCATCCTCGCCGCCAGTGGTGCTCGTGGGTCCACCTCGCCCGCAGACGGCATCGCCGAAGTGGAGGGAGGGGCAAAGAGATCTTCAGGCATGGAAAGCGGGCTGTGAGTCTGCCGCGGAACCACCACGCGTAAAACAACTTTTCAGAGCGTTCACAGGAGTCTTGGGAGACTCCCTGCCATCATTCAATCCGCCTCACGGTTTGCAGCACAAGCGTCGGCTTCCCGTCCTCGCGGGCCTGAGCCAGATCCACGCTGAACACCGCCTGCCAGTCGTTCAGCTCTTCGGGGTCGATGAGGACCTGACAGATGCGCCAGGACTGGTGGTCCTCGCTCGGCTCCACATAGGTGTGACGGCCATTGCGGGCTTCGTTGTCGAGGCGGATGCGATCGTGATCGGTGTAGTAGGGCTCCATCAGCGCGGCCAGAGCATCGCCAGTGAATGAGGTGCTCACCGTCGAGATCGCGGCGGCATAGTGTTCGGTGGAGAGAGGCTTCAGGAAGCGGAAGATCTCTGTGCGGATGAGCGCGGTGAACTCACGCTTGTTGCGTGTGATGTCGGGCGCTTCGGCTGGCTTGCCATCGTGCTCGTCGGGCTTGTAGTTAGGATCACGCAGCCGCTCCCACTCATCCAGCAGGCTGGAGTCCGTGCCGCGCAGCAGGCCGGCCAGCCAGGCTTCCATTTCCAGCACGGGCTCCGTCTTCGCGGTGTCGGGCACGGTCTGGGCCAGCACTTTATAAACGCTGCTCAGATGCCGGAGCAGCACACCCTCGGCACGATGCAGATCATAGTCGCCGATGTAGTCGGCGAAGCTGCGGAAGTTCTCGAACATCTCCCGGGCAATGCTCTTGGGCCGGATGTTGTCCTGGCCTACCCAGGGATGCGCCGCAGCGAAGTCGTTGAACGTGTTATAAATAAAATCGCGGCAGGGCTTTGGATACTCCAGTTCCTCCAGCTTGGCGATCCGCTCCTCAAAGGGTATGCCCTCGGCCTTCATCGTGTTCATGGCCTCCGTCTTGATCTTATCCAGTTGGCGACGCAGGATGATGTCTGGGTTCTCCAAAATGGACTCGCACAGCGTCATCACATCCGGCGCATAGGTCGGCGAGTTCGGGTCGATCAAAGCCAGGGCGTCGATCAGATAGAGTGACAGCGCGTGGTTCAGCGAGAAGTCGTCTTGAAGCTCCACATTCAGCCGCAGCTTCGAGCCACCACTGCGCTCAGCTTTCGGCAGGATCTCCACGATCTTTCGGTCAATTAAGGCACGGAAGAGCTGCCAGCCACGCTTGCGATGCAGCTTCTTCGCGCCCGATGTCTCATGCGAATCGCGGATCAGCTTCATCATCGCGCGGCAGCCGTCATCACTGCGGCTCAGCACTTGCAGCAGCAGACCATGCGAGACCTGAAAGCGCGACACCAACGACTCGAGCTTCGCCGTTTGCAGACGCTTAAAGGTATCCTCACTCCAGCCCACGAAACCGTCTGGCGGCTTCTTCTTCACCATCTTGCGCAGCTTCTTCGGATCACCACCGGCCTTCGCTTCCATCTTGGCATTCTCCACCATGTGCTCCGGGGCCTGCGACACCACATAGCCGATGTCATCAAAGCCACGCCGACCTGCCCGACCGGTGATCTGATGAAAGTCGCGCGCCGTGAGAGTCGCCACCTTCTGGCCGCTGTATTTGCTCAGCTTCGTCAGCACCACCGTGCGGATCGGCACGTTCACACCGACGCCCAGAGTATCCGTGCCGCAGATGACTTTCAGCAGGCCGCGCTGCGCCAGCTTCTCCACCAGCACTCGATACTTCGGCAGCAGGCCCGCGTGATGGATGCCCACGCCGTGTTGCAGATACTTCCGCACCTCTTTGCCATAGGGGCTGGTGAACTTCGCCCCCTGCATGATCTCTTTGATCTCGGTCTTCTCCGCCGTGGAGCAGAAGTTCAGGCTCATCAGATCCTGCGCCGCCTGCGCCGCATCATTCTGCGTGAAGTGGACGAGGTAGATGGGTGCCTTGTTCGCCGCGATCAGCTCCTGCAGCGTCACATCCACCGAGGTCTCCACATAGCTGAACTCCAGCGGCACCGGGCGCTCACTGCCAGCCACCAGCACTGTGTCTGTGCTGGTCAGTCGCGTGAGTTCCTTCTGGAAAAAGTCCGTGCTGCCGAGCGTGGCGGAGATCAGTAGGAAGCGCGACTTGCTCATGGTCAACAGCGGCACTTGCCAGGCCACACCGCGCTCAGGATCACTATAATAATGAAACTCATCCATGATCACCTCACGGAAGGGTGCGCGGTCACCATCACGCAGCGCGTAGTTCGCCAGAATCTCTGCCGTGCAGCAGAGGATGGGCGCATCACGATTCACCGTCGCATCGCCTGTCGCCATGCCGACATTCTCAGGGCCAAAGTCCCGGCACAGCGCCAGGAACTTCTCATTCACCAGCGCCTTGATCGGGCAGGTGTAAATGGACCTCCGCCCCTGGGCGAGAGAGCGGAAGTGCATCGCCGTGGCCACCAGCGACTTCCCCGAGCCCGTCGGCGTGGCGAGAATGACGTTCTTGTCTTCAAACAGCTCCAGGATCGCCTCCTCCTGCGCCGGATATAGCTCGAGCTTCTTCTCCGCGACATAGTCCAGGAAGCGGCTCAGCAGTTCATCGCTGGAGCATTCAGTAGATGATGGCAGTCGGCGCAGCAGAGGGTGGTCAGACATGAATGGAAGAGTCGGACTAAGCCATGTTTTGAAAAATAGCCATAGTCGGGTGAGTCGCCGGAATGATGTGCCAAGGGCACAAAGACACCTGACGGATCGTTACTTCCGTACTTCGTTCACAAACTCCTCCATGAGGTCCATGGCTTTGACGATGAGGTCTGGCGCGGTGGCGTAGCAGCAGCGGACGAAGCCTTCGCCGGCTTCGCCAAAGGCATTGCCAGGCACGACGGCGACACTTTTCTTTTCAAGCAGGCCGAAGGCGAATTCCTTGCTGGTGAGGCCGGTGCTGCGGATCTCG
>CAYMHJ010000233.1:0-10382 GCA_964390165.1 uncultured Prosthecobacter sp.
CTGCCGGTTTGGTGGAATTCGGTTTCGCGCCAGGCGGTTTCGATCTTTCGCCACTCGGGGTTTTCGCCGTCGTTGCGGGGCACGAGTTGCATGGCGGCACAGAGGGCGGGATTGCCGGTGCGGCTGATTTTCTGCCTGTCATTGTCG
Source organism: uncultured Prosthecobacter sp. (assembly GCA_964390165.1). Lineage (GTDB taxonomy): Bacteria > Verrucomicrobiota > Verrucomicrobiia > Verrucomicrobiales > Verrucomicrobiaceae > Prosthecobacter. Next base: position 148 of record CAYMHJ010000233.1, read on the forward strand.
ATCTGTGCACAGGAAATCTCTTTCCGTGTCGTCGCCTGTCCCTGGGTTTGCGCCCCACCACGCAAATTCCATGCAAACGCAATTTTCGCACTTCCCACTTTTTTCATGCTCCAGGGGTGGCTGTGAGCCGCAGTGCCCTGCATGGAGCCGCCAGCACGCGCACAGAGACGCATCCTGTGTTCGGTGGAATTCGCCCAAATCAGTAAAGTTGCGGCGCCTTTTTTCCCACTTTCCGCCGCTTCTCGGGGTTTTGGCTGCCCCCTTTCCTTCGTTTTGACGCACCGCCCGAGGCATGACCGTTCTGCCTGCCTCCCTCGCCCAGAAGCTCCTCCAGCACGACATCGCCAATCTCCTCCGCCGCGTTCAGCAGGGCCAGCCACTCACCCCGGCTGAACGCTCCATGCTTCAGGACATGGCGACTGCTCCGGGGTCCCTTCCCTCCTCTACCGCTTTGGTCGGCAGTTTTGTGGAGCTGGCGGCCGCCCTGGGCGTCACGAGGCGAACGATCCAGACTTGGCGGAAGCGCTCCGATGCCCCCAGGCCGACAGACGCAGGCTTTCACGAGGTGGAGGCCTGGCGGGAGTTCATGCGCCAGGCGAGGCTTGCGGGCCAATGCAGCCCGGAGGAGGCCCAACTGCGCCTGCGGCGACTACTGGCTGAAACCCAGGAGCGTGAGATGCGCCTTCAGGCTCGACGCGCGCTGTATGTATCGCGCGCCGAGGTGAAGGCGGAGTGGAGCCGGGTAAAGGCCTGCGTGACGAGGCTGCTGAGGGAGAAGTTTGAGCAGGAGCTTCCCGGCGTGCTCGTCGAGCTGGAGGCGGCCGAGATCCAGTCGGTGAACCAGAGGGCGATTGATGAAGTATTGACCAGGCTCAGCCAGGGAGAGGCATAGCCAGGAATGCGCTCCAGAGCGCCTGTGGCCGCTTTAGGCCACTCCTGAGCATAGCAGCAGCCCAGAGCCGATTGGATGCGCCCACGGCCTCGGGAACCGCCCAGGAAAACAACTCATCAATAGCAGGGCTCAAAGGCCGTTCCGGCAGCCCCCCCTTGAGCATCGAACACCCTTTGCCCTACCCAGGCGCATTTGGCGCATTTGTCGCATGTCCGCCACCCCCGCTCTATACATGTGTATTTAATTCCCCCCTCTTTTTATAAATCTCTGAGGATTTATTTTCTCCCGTGTGGGGCACAGCTATGAAATGCGCTAAATGCGCCTAATGCGCCAATTTGAAGCCAGCCTGCGCAGCCCTCCCATGATTCCCTGGGTGAACTGCACAGGTCCTGGCTTCCTCCCACCTCACAGCGACTTCTTGATCGCGGAAGAGGCCACAAAGCGCACGCTTTTCGACGCCTTGATCTTCATCGCGGCTCCCGTCTTCGGGTTGCGTCCGGTCCTGGCTGCACGCTTCACCACCTTGAAGGTGCCAAAGCCGATCAACTGGACGTTGCCGTCCTTCTTGACGCCTTTGGCCACCGCCGCGAGGACCGCCTCAAGGGCATCGCCGGCCGCACGCTTGCTGGTTTCTGAGCCGAGAATCTTCTGCACACTTTCAATGAGCTGAGCTTTGTTCATCTTTGTTTGGCTTGAGTGTTTCGATTGGTTGTTCTGAATGCCGGTTTTTCCCGGGACGAAGTCAAAATTGCCGCAAAAAGATGTTGAGCGTCAACCCTATAACCTTGCCAAGCCTGTCACTCAATCGCCGGAGGGCCAGGTGGTTAACCCACGAGGCGGCCTCTGCGAATCGTTACCATGTTGCTCGTGTTGAAGCTCGTTGCGCAACAGCGTCAGTCCTCTCGTGCTCAATCCTTCGCCTTGGTTTGACGCCCCGCCATAGTACAACGACGCCCCGGATGACTTTGGCAGCCTGCTTGTTGATCCGGCCGAACGGGTTACCCCAAGGGTTAACCTAATCGTCTTAACCGCCGGTCGTTCGTCCTGAATGCTTTGGATTTCCGTCACTCTGAGTTTTTACCCTTATTTCATCACCGCCCGTGGCAGCTGGGTGATGATCATTCAAAACCACCAGCACTTCCTGGTTCTATCCCATGATCCCGAGGCTGACTTGGTGATACTGGTCGAGCTGGACCCCTCCAAAATCCGCCCAGACGAAGTGGAGGCAGGCAGGAACCGTTACATCTATGAAGACACGCAGCTGAGAGTGGGTGGCCCTGGAGGACGTAAGTTCACCCTGGCGTCAAAGGAGGATCTGCTCGGGCAGTTCGACCCCATCGATGCATGAAGAGGCGAGGTGAAGGCCGCTTTGACACACAGTACTCCCCGGAGATTGGGTTGAAGACTAAAGTTCTGGCGAAACTCCTGCCAACCCTCCGGCATGGGCATTTCGGGCATTTTGGGCATTGCTGCCACTCCCGCTGTACGTGTTCTATTTTAATACCCCTCTTTTTATAAAGTTAAGGGTATTTAATTTCTACCGTGTTTGGCAAAGCTACGAAATGCCCAATATGCCCAAAATGCCCATCGAGCAGCCAGTTCCCCGGCTTTGAACCGGCCGATGGTTCTGGTCGCCGGATCGGGAGAACCCCGAAAAAAACGTGCCGGTCCCCCCATGATTGTCCCACCCACTGGAGGAGAATCAAGGCCTTATACGCACTTTGACCACCAAGCTCCCCGGCTCGGCTAAAAAGCGTTGCCTCTCCAACCGTCTTCGACACCCTTCCCCCAGCAGTTTGGTCCCATGGGATTCTTCTACCGCAAATCCATCAAAGTCGGCCCCTTCCGAGTCAACGCCAGTCACCGTGGCATCGGGGTTTCCACGGGAGTGCCTTGACTGCGGGTCGGAGTCAACAGCCGCGGACGGCGCTACACCCAGGTCAGCGTGCCTGGAACCGGTGTCGGCTACCGCAGCAGCGGAAAGGGTTGCCTCATTCTCCTGGCCGCCCTGCCTGCGGGCATGACGGCGTTCTGGCTCACAACACGCTTTTTCTGACATGAAGATCCTCTGGAAACGCACCCTTCGCACCGCCGCCTCGGAACGCTTCATCGCCCAGCGGGACGGGTTGGATGTCGCTGCCATCGACCTGCATCACCTGGCCAACGGCATGGTGGCGGGCACGGTGATTCTGTTCAAGGAGGCGGGCTGGCGGGAAGCGGATGTGCCTGAACTGCTCACAAGCTTCGATGACGACTTCCTGCCCGGGGTGGACCTGGACGACGGCAACCTTCAGTTCACCGTGGTGCTGGCCGAGGTGCTCGGGAACTGGGAGGCGGGAGTGCAGGAAGGCCCTTAACGGGCAAGGCATGGATTGCAGGTCCTCATTGCTTCAGACCCACGGCCAGGCGCACTTGGCGCACAAAGCGCATATCCCATCCCTTTTCTCTCATTCATGCCGTTCCAGTTTCAGGGAGGCAGGTCAAGTTAATGTAAGCTTCAAAAAATCACTCGATTATCACCTGCCCCGACCAGATGGGTGAGGTTTTTAGCGTAGATTTAACTGCTCCTTGTTGCGAAGGCAGTTCCGGCAATTGAAACTGGCCCACACCCTTGTTCAATCGGGGCACCAGCACACCAGTGTAGTTCGCCGTGCGGGTCAGCATTTTGCTCGGTGCTGTCGTGTCCATGAAGTCGGAGATGTTCTTCAACGTGAAGCTGCCGCTTATTAGTCCATTGCTCGCGGTGATCTTCAAGGTGGCAGACAATGGATTGTTGGCCGCTGTTGGCATCACCACCACGTTTGTGCTGGTGATGCGCACCGCCACAGAGCCCATGTTGGCTGCCATCAACACTCCAACAATCGGAGATTGGCCTGTCGATCCGGCTTGAGCGAATTTGAGCGATGCGTTCGTGGTGCCCGCGCCTCCATCCACCAGTCCGAGCAGGACCTGCCCGGTAGTCGGGGCCGCATAGCGCCCCCCAGCCACCGCCAGATTGTGCAGCGGAAAGCCTTGCTTGTAGCTGCGTGTCGTACTGCTGGCTGCTTGCGCTTTCTTGAGCCAGTCTATGGTTCCATCTAAAAGCGCTTTGCCGCCATTCAAGGCCGGGGCGTTTTCGTCGCTGATCTTGACCCAACCATGCGCCGATCCTGCAGTGACTGCCGAAGTGGTGCTGTAGAGCAGTTGATGGAATGGAATGTCGCCACCGGCTGCCACCGTGCTGCTGCCGGTGATAGCCGTGCCATCAGCCAGCTTTCCGCCCCACGTCACCACTCCCGCAGCAGTGACGCTCATGGTCAGGTATCCATTGCCCTGCGGGTAGGCGATGTCACCCACCAGCACCTGATCCTGGATATCCAGCGCGGCAGTATAAGCACCGGTTCGACCAGTGGTCGGGGCGGCTTGGCGCCAGCCGTAGAGGTTCAGAGCTGCGCTTGCGCTTCCATCACTGAGCGTACCAGTCAATTCCCCGGTGTCCTTGTTGATGGTGAAATGTAGGGTAAGATCGGGGATGCTGTCACTTGCCGTGCCTCGCACCAGTTTCACCGTGGCCGTCGCATCAGCATTCAGCGTCGCATCCAGCCTGCTGCCGCCGGGCATTCTGTAACTCTTCTCTTCTAGTTGCAGTGTGCCTGTGAAACTGCCCGTGCTGGTAATCACCAAGTTGGCGATCCTGCCACCGTGCCCTTGAAGAGTGCTGGCTACCAACGGACCACTCAGCTCGGTGTTGCGATCCGCCAGTCCATTGAAGGTGCCTGTGATCGTCGAAGGCAAGGCATGCACCAATAGAGTGCTGTAGGCAGTGGCACTGCCCTTGGAGTTACTGGCCGTGAGCGTTATAGCGTAAGGCGTGGCTTTGGAGACGTTTGGTATGCCGCTGATAACGCCAGTCGATGCGTTGCAGGTCAACCCCGCTGGCAGCCCTGTCGCCGTGTAATTGGTGGGGGTGAGATCAGTAGAATTATTGATCGGAATCGGGAAACTGTAGCTGCCGCTGACGATGGCATCCGGCATGACCACAGGCGTGAGGATCTCCGGCTTCCCGCTGAAGACCACTAGAGTGTTAGCACCACCGCTGATTGTGCCACCGGGGCCCGTAACCAGACAGGTGTAAACACCCGCGTCGCTGGCAGCGAGGTTCTTGATGGAGAGAGCCTTTGTCGTGGCTCCTGTGATGCGGGCATCCGCTGGCAGTTCTACCCCGTCCTTCTTCCATGCATATGTCAATCCATTGCCCGCCGTCACGATGGCTAAGCTGGCAAGCGCACCCGTGCTGAGCTTGGTAGTTTTGGTTGTGGTGTCCACCACGCCCAGTTGTGCCAAGGCGGAAGTGGCACTTCCGACCGCATTGGAAACTTTTAGCGCATATCCACCAGCACTCTCAATAGAAGCAGATGCCACTGAGAAACTCGGCGCGTTTGCACCGCTAATGGTAACACCGTTTTTGAGCCACCGATAGCTGAGCGCTCCTCCGCTGGCCGAACCGCTGAATTCGACCGCTGAACCTAGTGCAACCAATTGCGATTCAGGAGACGATGCAATGGCAGGTGCGACCGTGACGCGCACGCGCACCGTGAAGGTGCCGGTTTTTGTCATCCCGGCGCTGTTGACGGCGACTACGTTGACCTTGGTGTCACCAATAGGAAAGCGGGTGCCGCTAGGCGGGATGATGATGGGTGCCAGAGGTCCATCAATGGGGTCGGACGCGGAGATGTTGTGAGTCACCACCGTGCCCTCGGTGGATTCGGCTTCATAAACCACGGGCGAGGTTGGCAGGTCCAGAGTCGGACCGCCTGCGGAAGCTGGCCGCACGAGCCCAACCTGCAACTTACCCAGCCCGGCGAGGCGTGGCAGATCGTTGTTGCCAATTGCCACCCCCTGCAGCGTGATAGTCTGGTTAATGACCGACCCTGTTCCGGAGTGCTTCAACTGAAGAATTGAATCCACCCTGGGCGTGTTGCCTTCAACCCGAGTGACAATCGGCTTCACCGTGAGGAATTGCGAAATCGAACCAGTTTTCCCGGCGAAAACTTCTGTCAGATCGATCACGTCGTTTTCCTGCTCGGAGAAGTCAGTAATAACGTCAGCGTTGGTGCCGCTCACAAAGCAAATACGATCTTCCCCACGTCCGCCGCTGAGCCGGTTGTTACCGGGACCACCTCTCAGGATGTCATTCTTGCTGCCGCCGATGATTTGGTCATCACCCTCTCCGCCGCTCATGGTATTTGGAACTGTATCATCGCCGCGAATGACCACGGGGAGGATGGAGTCGCGATAATTCCAGACACGCACGCGATCCCATCGCGAACTCTGATAATCCTGAATGAGCGAGCGCATTCGGGCGGTCAAGGATCTTTCGAAGAACAAGACCTCGCGCAGGCTGCCGGAGAAGGAACTGCCGGCGCTGGATGCAGCCAAGGGCTGCGCTGCACCGATCGTCATGAAGGAAGGCGTCGGAGACAGGGCTGTTGTTTGGGATAAAAAGCGAGACCGGCCACCAAATTGCAGGCTACGCCCCAGGCCAACGTCCAGACCCGAGTCCGAGGAGTTGCTCATCAGAGTGAATTGTGCGGAGGTTTCGCCAGTTAGAGCCGGACCCATGATCTGGCGTCCGTTCTGCAGCACTTGCAGCACCATGGAGCCAGTCTTGCCCACGACAGGTGCCAGCGATATCTTAAGCGACGATGAGGAAAACAAAGCCTGCTCGACGCTAGTGGCTGTGCCCTGGCCGTAAACCACAAAGGCCGTGAAGTCCCCTTCCAGAGCAAGATCCTTGTCATCGAGGTAAAAGAACTGGCCTCCGGAAAAGGTCACCCGGCCGAGTCCATTGTTGACGGGGCGGCGCGATACCGCTGGCTGATAACCGTCTCGTCTGGCAGCGGAAACATCAGCCCACTCCGTCACAGGACCTGCGGCACCCAGTTTTTCCGCATCGAGCCATACGTCCGGCTTGCCTAACCATCGCAGGCCTGGTGAAAATGCTTCAATCACCACCGCTACCTCTTGAGGTGGCACACCGGCAGTCGTCAAGTCCTCAATCCGCATCCGCGCGGTGCCTTTCTGGAATGCCATTGGCACGTCGATGCTGATGCTGCCGGAAAGGATGTCTGCGTAATTGAACGAGTTCCCAGTCACCACAGCAGATCCCGACCTTTTCCATGCCAAGCCACCTCCCCCCGTGTCCAAGAGCGTAAGCTTGATATTGGCGGCGATTGTGTCCGCGTCTGCGATAGGCAAGTAAACTCCGGCAGTCCCTCCCGAAGTCACTACCAGCAGGGAGTTCTGGAGAACAGGGGCAAGGTTCGCGGTGCGCGGGTCGGTGCCGAGTTGGAACTCCTTGAGGTTGTACCATCCGTCGCCGTCTGTGTCCGCCAGCGCATCCGCTTTGTTATTGGAATCAAAGCCGTAAAGTTGTTCCCACCAGTCGGGAATGCCGTCGCCATCCGTATCCGGCGTCGCGAATGCCGTCTTGAAGTCCCGCCGGAGTTCCTTGCCGCGGTCGGCAAAGCTGGTGGTGATACTCGCAGCCTGACTTGGGTCTAGCAGGCTCGCCGCGTAGCCGTTGACCGTGACGGACTGGATGGCGTAGGAGGTTGGTCCCGTCCCTACCACCAGAGTGGACGCCAGATCTTCAGCAGATGGCGCGGTTTCCTGATTGATCTCGACGCGGTAGGAGAACTCCCCGTTCGCACCCGCCTTGCGCAGCGGAATGTCAAAGTCGAGCACATGGGCCGAATTCGCTATGTTAACTAGCTTCACATGCAGCATGCCGCTGAAAAGCTGGTAACCGCCCCCCTGGCCAAGATTGAGCACCTTGCCATGGAAGACGAGCGGAGGCTCAGCAAAGCTTTGGGCTTGAACAGCCGTTGTCCAAAGCAGGCAAACTGTGGCAAGCAGCGTTAGAAATGAGGTTTTATCTGAATCTGCAGTGTTCATGAATCTAGTTTCCTTTTGGGTTCAAAGGGGCACCTACCATTGGCATTGCCGGTTTTGCAGGTGGCTCCAGTTTCTTGGGATCGGAGGCGTGAATACCGCCCCTCGGGGGAAGATCGCCCAAGGACGCAAGGGCCTCGGGAAAGCGGTTGGCGTGAGACTGCTCAAGAATGCGGCGGGTGAATTCCTGCTGAAGCACTCTGCGACGTTGCTCGACCAGACTCTTTCGGATTTCCGCGCTGACAGACTCAAAAGGTTTCACCGCAGCGGTGCGCCGTTCTATCAGGCGCACAAGGAAGAGCCCGTCCTTGCCCGCCACGATGTCACTGAGGTCGCCCGGGTTCTTGAGCGGGGCTACGAGTTCCAGCACCATCTTGCGCCATGGATCGTCGCCCGGCGTCAGGTCCATCCAGCCGAGGTCTCCGCCTATCAAGCGTGAGGGCCTGTGCTCGGTGTTGCCCACGGCGAGGGGACCGAATCCGGCGGCGACGGGGAACTTGTCGCCGTCGGCCATGACTTCGGCTCGGATCTGCTCAAGGCGCGGGCGGTAGCGATCCACCAGTGGCTGCTGCCCACGAGTGTTGAACCAAAGCAGCGCCACGCGCACGCCTTCTGGCCGGGTGTAGGCACTCTCACGCAGGGCATCGTAGCGGGCGCGGACCTCCTCATCGGAGGCCTTCACCGCCTCGAGCTGCGGTGCCAGCTGCACCTCCTGGAGGCGTGCGATGAGGATTGCCTCGATCTGGGCGGCCGCCTCGGGGTCATTTTCAAGCCCAGCCTTGCGGGCCGCCTGGGCGAGCATGGCTCTCTCAACAAGATGGTCCAGAGCCTCCTTGCGGGCCTGCGGGCTGTCGGCTGGACCGGGGCGGGTGGCCCACCAGTGGCGGAAGTCCTCGGCGCAGACTGTCCATCCCTCGCCCTTCGCCAGCACGCCGGTCTCGGGCGCGGTCTTCTCGTTTTCGCAGCCTGCTAGCAGCAGCAGCACGACCAGCGCGCCACAGCCCTGGAGCAGGCGGTGACGAACAGGATCGTCGGTGTAGAAGACAGCGGCAGGCATAATTACATCCCGTAGGAGGAGAAGGTGGTAAGCTGCAGCTGGATGTCGGTCACTGTATCGATGAAGCGTTGCATCGCGGCCGGCTGATCACCGCCCAGCGAAGCAGCTGGGATGAAGAGGATCCATTTCGTGTTCCACACCGAGCGGCTGAAGAGCTGAGTATCGGCGTAGGCGGGGTCCCCTCCAGTGAGAGTGCCGCCAGAGGTCGGGTAGGCTCGGAAGTCGCCCAGCCTTGCCAGGTCAGCGAAACGCCCGTTGAGTCCGTCCACCGCCGGGTTGAAGGCGTAATCCCTCAGATTGTTGTTGTTGATTTGGAACGGCACCGGGAGACGCTGGGCGACCACGTTCCAGCCGCGTGTCTTGGGATCGAGACCGTCCGAGTAGCGCATGATGTCCAGGCCCGCCGGGACCAAATAGACCCGTGGTGTCACTGAGAGTTTTTGCTTGCCGTCGGGCGAAACATCATAATCGGATAATCCTACGCCAACGGAGCGGATCTTAGTGGCGAAGTTGGCACTGCTGTAGGCGTGATCTAGGGCACTGAGGCTCTTGCCAAAGAAGTTTTTGCCACTGTTGATCTCTGTGGAGAACTCGATCTTAAAACCAAGCTGGGCTGGACCAGACAGACTGACAAAGGGGCGACAATAGTGAGCAAAATCAGCATCCGTATTGAGATCGGTCACCTTCGTGCTGGCGAGGTAGCTCCACCATTTATTGTCCGAGGTGCTGCTGCCATCCGCCTTGATGCGCATGGCCTCGGTGCGCAAGGAGAAGGTGGAGGTCTCCCACTGCGGATTGTTCAAGCCGATGTTACTGCCAAGGAAGTCGTAGTTGGCCTTGAGCTTGGCGAGGACCTCGGCCAGACCGCCGTTGCCGACCTTGGGCGTCTCACCGTCCCACTGGCCGAGCTGACGCACCTTCATGAGATCCTCCATCAAGTTCACCGCGTTGGCTGGATGGCCGGGTGAGAGGCTCGTTTCGTAGTCATAGGCCTTGGCCGCCAGCCAGGCAAAGCGCAGGGCGGTGTCCATGGCGCTCTCGTATTTGCGAGCGGCGTCATCTCGGCTGAGGCGGGCGACCATGTCTCCGTAGCGTCCGCTCTGAGCGCGGGCGGCGATCGACTTGTTTGCCGCCGCACGCTCGGAGATAAGCCGGTTGCCCTCGGCCTCCAGCGACCGGACTTTGGCGCCTGCTTGGTTAAGGGCTAGGACGGCACCCGCAATGGCGAGGCGTTTGGCGGGTTCTTCAGTCAGCTCGTTGGAAAGCTCCTTCAGCAGTTCATTGATGGTGTTGAATCTCTCGTAAGCCCCCTCATCCTGGCCTTTCTTTTTTTCAAGATTGAGAAGTGCCTCT
>CAYMHJ010000234.1:0-10376 GCA_964390165.1 uncultured Prosthecobacter sp.
TGTCCTGGCTGGACGACGCCATTGACCGCCCAGGTCACCTGAAGCGCGGGGCCGCTGGAGGGCACCTTGGCCGTTACGGCAAAGTTCAATGGGTTCGGCGAAGTGATGTTGAGAGTGGCCGCCGTCGGGGTGCGCGCATCAATCAAATTCACACGCTCATAAAATTTCAGCACGAACTGCTCCCGGTTGATCTGTCCGCACGGGCGGTTCAGGCTCCTCATCAACGAGTTGTTATGCGGACGATACCAGCCCGAGGTGCGGTACATGGAACCCTCAAACAAGCCCGCCAGGGCATCATAGGGAGCGGTCTCGGGTGTGGGCACTGGCGTGGAGGCCTCAATCCAGTGATTCCAGCGGATCAGCGCGCGATTCGTCTCTGCGGTGTTGTTGGACCTTTCTGCCGGCGTGTAGATCAGGTACTCCGTGTCGTACTCATCTGCCAGTGAGGCAAAGGAGTGCCCGATCTCATGCTCCACCACTGCTGCACTGGAGGTGTTCACCGAAGCCACCGAGATCCCCCCGCCCGCACCGCCGTACTTGGTGTCATTTACGATCACCACGGGCACATCGTATTCAGGCACATGGGTGTTCAGCAGGTTGTAGGCACGAGTCGATCCGCCAGAGCCGAGCGTGAGCAACTGGCCCACGGAAGGCGTGTTGAAACCAGCGTTGAAGTAAGTATCTCGCGTGCCGCCCGCACCACTGGTATTGCCATTGTCACAGCCGCTCTGGTTTGAGGCAATTTCGATCCGATACACATTACAGTAGCTCCGGTACTGCTGCCAGGGTTCCTTCGTGAAGAGGAAGTTCACCGCAGTGTTTACATGCGTGGCGAAGTTTGGCATGTCAGCGGTCGTGTAGCCTTCGGAGAGAAACACGAGATTGATCCGCTGGGCACGCGGGCCGTTTTCCTCCACCGTGAAAAGTGTGGCTGTCTGGCCGAACGCCAGATTCAAGCAACCTAGGTACAGAGCAGCGACGAGGAATAGAGGGGGCAGTTTCATGTCAATCCGAAGTGGGGCGTCACGACTCGCCGTTTGGCTGGGAAATCACGCCAATCTGCATTCAGAAAGCCATGATGCAATGCCAGTTCCTGTCGAGCACCATCAACGGACCGACCGGTCCGCCGATCTAACTAAAGAACACACGCTCCGCCGTGCCGTGCAGCATCGCGGCTTTGTCACTGGCGGTGAGGAAGTCGAGGCGATCACGGATGAGGGAGATGGAGTCGTGGTAGTTGTGACCGGGATCGACCTGGAAGGGGCAGTCGCTCGCCCACATGAGGCGATCCGCGCCGAACTGATCGCGGCACTCTTTGATCATGGGACCGAGATCGAGGTAGGGCGGCTGCTTTTTGCCCAGGGCGTAGAAGGCAGAGGTTTTGATCGTGACCTTCGGAAACTTCGAGAGGTGCAGGAGGCGGTCGAGCTGCGAACGATCCGGCGGGCCTTTCATGCCGAGGCGAGCGAAGTGATCGATCACCACGGGTGTCTGTGGATTCTTCTCACACATCTTCGCCACGGGCCAGAGCGCCTCGGGATTGATGAGCAGGCAGATGTTCAGGTTCTCATCCGCAGCCACTTTCCACATCTCCGTGATGCCGGGGGAGGCGAGCCAGCCTTCGACATCATTGCCCTGCGGATACAGGCGGAAACCGCGCACGCCTTGTGCCTTCAGCGCCTTCATTCGCCCACGCACATCAGCGGCGGTTTCGTCGATGATCGCCACGCCGGAAAAGGTGGCTGGATGCGCGGCCATCATGTCGAGCATGTAGCGGTTGTCCGTTTTGTAGTAGCTCATTTGGATGAGCACGATGCGCGAGACGCCTTCCGGTTTGCTGTGCGCGAAGAGTTGCTCAGGCGTGAAGCTCGCAGGCTTCATCTGAGCCTTCGTGAAGCCGGTAGCGAGAGGATACTTCTCCGTGTCCGGCGTCCAAACATGCACATGCGCATCAATGTGGCCTCCGCCTGCGAGCGTGGCGCAACTGCTGACTTGCGTGCCGAGTGCGGCAGTGACGGTGGTGGTGAGAAATTGGCGGCGGCTGGTCATGATGGTGAATCGGTTACGCGAAGCTGAGCAGGAATCTTCGTTGGAACTCAAAGGCGCGCTCCACCTGATCCAGCTCGATGTATTCATCGGCGGTGTGCGCACGATCAATGCTGCCTGGGCCGAAGACGATGCTCGGGATGCCCGCGCGGGAGAGCTTGCTGGCATCACAGCCGAAGGGAACGCCGCAGGGTTCGGCGTTCAAACCCATTTCGCTGAGCACTCGCGTGGCCGTTTGGACCACGGCGGCATCGGCAGGTGTGTCGAGAGCTTCATCCACGAGCAGCAGCGGTTCTTCGACCTCGGCGGTGATTCCATCCAGGCTTTGCAAAAGCTGCCGGTAGTGAGCCACGGCATCGTTCGCGCGTTCGCCGGGCAGCAGGCGGCGGTCGATCTCGATGGCACAGCGATCTGGGACGAAGTTCACCTGCACGCCGCCAGTGATCACGCCGACATTGCAGGTGCCACAGCCGACGAGCGGATGCTGCACGCCGGCCATGCGTTCGTTGTCCTCCTCGATGGCGGCGATGACCCGCGCCATGTGCGTGATGGCATTCACGCCGAGGTGCGGCTTTGAACTATGTGCCGAGCGACCATGCACGACGATGCGACAGCGCAGCACGCCCTTGGTGGCGATGACGGCGCGCAGCTCCGTGGGCTCTGCAACGATGGCGGCATCGGCTTTCAGCCCTTCACAAAGCCGCACGACACCGCGATACGAGAACTCTTCATCCACCGCCGCCGCGAGCAGCACTTCGCACGACGGCGTGATACCACCTTCCTTCAGCGAAGCGAGCGCATGCATCATCGTGGCGAGTCCGGCCTTCGTATCGCAGGAGCCACGACCATACATTTTGCCATCGCGGATCACGGGCTCAAAGGGCGGGATGGTCATGCCTTTCACGGAAACCGTGTCCGTGTGTGCTTCGAGCACGATGCGGCGGTTGGCATCACGGCCGGGCAGCCGCGCGAGCACGTTTGGCCTGCCTGGAAAGACTTCCTGCTCCCAGACTTCGATGCCACGCTGCTCAAAGAAACGCCGGACATACGCGGCGATCTCGCCCTCGCCCGGCCCGCCGTCATAGGAAGAGTTCACGCTGTTGATGCGAACGAGATTGGCGAGGGTTTCGAGGACGGGGGACATGAGGAAAAGTGAATTCTAGGCAGTGCAATCGCAGCACGGGAGAAAAATCTTTGGCCTCATCGGTAACACTTTTTCACGGCCTGTTCTCTTCCCGAGTGAACGCCCCACTCAAACCCTCGGGGTAACAAACTCAAAATCAGAACAAGCCATGAAAACAACCCCCCTCTTCATCCTCTCCACGGCGCTGCTGCTCAGCGGTGCCAGCCTCCAGGCCAATGACCTGCCATACGTTTCTGTCATCAACCTAAATCCCACGTCGATCTGCGGCGGTGCGGATGATGATCAGTTCGCCCAACCCGTGCTGAGTGGTCTCACCACCGACCCACTCGGTCTGCCACCGCCTCCTCCACCCGCTGGCCCTCAGGCCCCTGCCATTGCCAAGCTCGACCAACTCGATGAAGCCAGCATCATCGCCATCCTGATCGGCATGTTGCATGGAGATGAAGATGGAGAGCCCCTCCACGGCAATGATGGCGACGACACGCTAAGCGACATCGCCATGTGGGCAGCGCTCACAGGCCCCACACAGCCAGCGCCGCATGGGCTCTGGGGTGATGGCGGAACAGACAGTATCACGGGTGAAGGTGGTGCGGATAAGCAGCACCGTTTGCATCAGGCCGTGCTGGAGATCTGCGGCGGCAATGGCAACGACAGCATCAACGGCGATGGAGGTGATGATCTGCTGCCATTGGGTGTTGCGTCAGGTGATCTCTCTGGTGATGGCCTCTACGGCGGCAACGGCGCGGATACCCTGGTCCGCAAGCTCGCGCACTACATCGCTGCAGACCGCTTCACCTGCGATCCGATGGAAGAAGACGCCATCACGGGAGATTTAGGCAACGATACAGTGCGGCCTTCCAACCGCATAGCCCGTCTCCAGCAAGTGGCCTTCAGCCTCGGCACTCGCAGCGACGTGGGCTATCTCTCGAGTGTCATCGCTCACCACTTAACTAGCGACAGCATGGACGATGACGATCTCTGGGGCGGTGGTGGCACGGATGAAATCGTGGCTGATGACACGGTGGATTTCTGAGCATGCCTTTCACTTCATCGCAAAGCTTGTCGGCACCCCCGGCAGGCTTTTTTCATGCCTGGAGAACTTTCCCGGTAACACCCGGAATCAAACCGCTCTCTCCCCGGTGAACCCTCCACCCATCACCCGCATGACACTCACTCTCACCTCACCGTTTACCACCTTGACCCTGCCGCGTCCGCTGTTCCAAACTCGCCCCACTGTGAGCACGCCACCGCCCAAGCCTGAAGCTGCCGAGCCCGCCGGACTTTTCCCGGCCACGCCGTGGTCCCAGCTCGTGCGTCTGCGTGGTGACGATGCCTCCGCGCAGGCCGCGCTGGGCCGTGTGTGCAAGCTCTACTGGTATCCCGTGTATGCCCACATCCGTGGTCGTGGCTACTCGCCGCATGATGCGGAGGACCACACGCAGGGCTTCTTTACCCGACTGCTGGAGCGCGGCGATCTGGCAGAGGTGGACGAGCGCAATGGCCGCCTGCGCAGCTTCATCCTCGCCTCCGTGAAAAACTTCCTGCAATGCACTTGGCGGCATGATCAGGCGCTGAAACGCGGCGGTGGGCGCGAGCATGTGGAGCTGGATGTGATGACGGCGGAGGATCGACTCGCCCGCGAGCTGACGGATCAGGCTGACCCCGAGCATCTCTTCGAGCAGCGCTGGGCCGTGACATTGCTGGAGCATGTGCTCGCCGAGTTGAAGACCGAATACGAGCGCACGGGGAAGGGCGGCGTCTTCACCGTGCTCAGCGCCTTCCTTTCCTGGAAAGCCGAACCACCAAGCTACGAAGACGCCGCCGCGAAGCTCGGCATCAATGAGCAGGCCGCCCGCGTGGCCGTGCATCGTCTGCGCAAGCGCTACCGCGATCTCCTCCACAAGAACATCGCCGAGACAGTGGACAATGAGACCGAAGTGGATGCAGAGTTGGATCACTTGATGCAGGTCTTCGCTGCGCGCTAAATCATCCTTTCTCCGTGAACCTCTGCCCCGACTGCTCCCGCCCCCTGCCTTCAGGTGCGGGCGGCTTTTGTCCCTACTGCCTGCTGCGTGGTGGGCTGGAGACTTCGAGCATGGACACGCCTGGTTTTGATGTCGTGGACACGGCGCAGGACCTGAAGGCCGAGAATCTGGAAACCTCTCTCATGGGCCGCTACAAGCTCGGCTCGAAGCTTGGCGAAGGCGGATTCGGTATCGTTTTCAAAGCGCAGCAAAAGCAGCCCATCCAACGCGAAGTCGCCATCAAAGTCCTCCGTGCCCAGGTCAATGCCACGCCGATCATCGCCCGCTTTGAAGCCGAACGGCAGGCGCTAGCGATGATGGACCACCCAGGCATAGCCCGTGTGCTCGATGCAGGCGAGACGGAGGACGGACGACCCTTCTTTGTCATGGAACGAGTCGAGGGCGTGCCCGTCACGACCTATGTGCGGCAAAACAATCCTGCACTGCGCGAACGATTGCGGCTCTTCATCGCCATCTGCGAGGCCGTGCATCACGCGCATCAGAAAGGCGTCATCCATCGCGATCTGAAGCCCGCGAACATCCTCGTCACCCTCGACAGTGGCACGCCGAAGCCGAAGGTCATCGACTTCGGTCTCGCAAAGGCGCTGGAGGCACGCGCGCTTGGCAGACATGCCCTCTACACACTGCATGATCAAATCATCGGCACACCCGGCTATCTCAGCCCCGAGCAGGCAGAGCATGGTGGCGATGCAGCCGATGTGCGCGGTGATGTCTATGCCCTCGGTGCGTTGCTTTATGAAATGCTCACCGGCGTGCCTGTGGTGGATCAGAAATCCCTCATCGGCAAACCCATCGAAGAAGCTCTGCGTGCAGCCACACGACAGCCACTGACTCTGCCCTCAGCGAAGAACCCCGACCTCCGTGGCGATCTGGATGCCATCACGCTGAAGGCGCTCGCTACCGATCCCGCGCAGCGCTACGCCAGCGCCGAGTCACTGGCCGCCGATGTGCAGCGCCATCTCTCCGAACAGCCAGTGAGTGCCCATGCCGGAGGGAAAGTGTACCTCGCGGGCAAGTTTGCGCGCCGGCATCGCTGGGCCGTCGCTGCGTGCGCCGCTTTGCTCTTCGCTGGGCTGACACTCGGCTGGTCAGGCGTGCAGAAGTATCGCCAGCAACAGCGCGAAAGTCAGCTCGAAAAGCAGCATCAGACCGAGCGCAGACTCGACAGCAGCCGGAAGTATTTTCAAGACGCGCGGCTGCTCAGCGAGCGCGGGCGCAACAGCGATGCCATCACGCATCTCGCCTACGCTTTGCGCGAAGATCCGCAAAACAGCACTGCCGCCACCTATCTCGCGGCCCTGCTCGCACAGTCGCATCTCGGGCATCGCGTAACGTCGAGTCTCCCCGTGAAACCGGGCTGGTCGCGCGTCTTCCACGTCGCCGTGAATTCGAAGCATCGTGTCGCCGTCGCCGTCTGCGGTGCCGAGCAAGAGGCGCGTTCCGACTTGATCATGCGCTGGAAACTGGATGTCTCTCGTGAACAAAACGACTCGTCCTCCGAACTCGGACTGCCCATTGGCATGAAGGCCACCGCCTGCGTGACCAGTGCGGACGATGCCTTTCTCATCCTCGGCTTCAATGATGGATCACTCGCCCGCTATGACCTCGGCAGCGGCACCTTGTCCCAGTTCGAAACCAAAATGAGCGGCAGCATCCGCGCCCTCGCGATCAGTGGAGAGGGCGCGCACGTTGTCGCTGCCGCAGAGAGCGGTGAAGTGCAGCTCTGGGACGTGCAAAAGCAACCCCCCGCCGCTGCCGCACATTCGCTGCGAGAGCCTGTCGAGAGGATCGCCATAGATGCGGAGGCGCGCATCGTCGTTGTCTCGCATGGACGCTCGCTCGTGGCCTTTGATCCGCGCAACAGCGCCCCACTGGCTGTGCCTCGACCCATGCCCGAAGGCATCATCGCCTGCATCGCTGTCAATCCTCCCGGCACTCATGCTGCCGTTGGTTTGAACAATGGCCGCATCCTCATCCTGCGCCTGCCCGACCTCGCCCCCATGGGAGCGCCACTCACCGCGAGCGCAGCTGTGGCAGATCTGCATTTCAACCGCGACGGCCAGGTCCTCCTCAGCGGTGACACGCGCGGCATCGTCACCGCCTGGAACGCACAGCAAATGCGCCCCATCGATGCTGGTGTACGCCTCAGCGGCGGCATACGGCTGTGTCGGATCATTGAGGAGCAACAGCACACGCTCGCCATCAGCGAACGTGGAGATTTGCGGCTCTGGCGCATGGATGGGCAGACACTCGGCACGCATCAAAGCCAGCGACTCATCAGCCTTTGCGCCATCAGCCAGGACGGCACCCTCGTCATCGACTCGTCCGCCAAAGAGTCCGCTCTGGAAGTCTGGGAAGTCCACTCACGCATGATCCAGCCGATGGTTTGGAAAGACACCGTCCCGGAAGCACCCGCGCACCTCATTGCCTCCGCCACCAAACCTGATGGCCCCGAACTCGTCCTGCGTGGCAAAGCGCGCACCTTCACCAGTTATCTCGACCGCCGGGTGCGTGTGACCGAAACCACAAGCGGCCTGCAAATCTGCGGTGATCTCTACCACGACAAGGCCGTGCGGCATCTCATGCTCACGCCCGATGAACGCACGCTCATCACCATCACCACCGAAGGCACGCATCGCACATGGGATGTTCTCACGGGTCTGCCCCTGATGCCTTCCTTCAAACACAACGAACGCGCCACCCGAGTGCAGCCATCGGCTGATGGCCAAACCTGCCTCTACCGCCGTGAAAACGGTGCCTGGATGCAGCTCCCCGTGCCTCAACGCATCCGCGAAGCAACCCCTTGGTTCATCGACTTCGCCGAAGCGCGCGCCGGCAAGCACCTCCGCGCCGACGGAGCCTCCATTCCCATCCGTCGCGAACGCCAGCGCGAACTCGTTGATGCTCTGCCCGAGTCCGATGATCCACTCACCAAGCTCGCCCGCTGGCTCATGAAACGGGCCGACGAGCGAGAGGCGTGGCCGCAGTAGCGCTCTTACTTCTTGGCACCATAGCGCCAGCCCTCAGCTCCAGCCGTCTGGAAGACGATGCGGAAGCCGCGCTTTGTGATGCGCATCTCCGCGCTGTCGATGGCGCGTGTGGCGAGGCTCACGCCCTCGCGGGAGGCATCGAACCAGCAACCACCACGGATGGCATAGAGGCGGGTCTTTGGGTCATTGTTCAAGCGCGTCTCGGTGATCTCCGCGACATTGCCGATGAGGTGATAAAGGCCCAGCGGCGAAGGCGGCACGGCATCTACCGGGGCCGTGCGTGGCCAGGGATCACGGCGCGGTTTGAAGATCCAGTTCGGATGCCAGTCGGCATCGAGCACGTTGTTATCCACGATGTTGTAGAGATCATCTGGCGCGGGCCAGAGGTGCCCCCAGGGGAAAACATGCATTTTGACTTTCCAAGTGCTGTTCTTCTCCTCCGGGGTGTCTCCGGGCTCGGGCTTCATGCCAGCCGCAGCACTCCATTCAGCATCGGAGATCACGCGGTAGGCCTGATCGGCCCGGATGGCCGTGCTGGTGCGCTCTTTCCACGTCAGCCAGGTGCAGAAAGCCTGGGCCTCATACAAACTCACGCCGCAGACGGGATGCTGATCTGTCTGCGGAAAGCCGGGATTCGCCCAGGAGCCCTTCACTTCACGGAAATCGCCGTCCTTCAGATGATGAAAGCTGTAGCTCAATGCCCACTCGAAACCCGAATCCGTGATCCATTGCCGGTTACGCTGCACGCGTGAAAACGCCGCAAAATCTCCCACTCGTGTTTCCCACACGCTCACCATCACGTCAGGCAGGTCGGGGATGCTGACAAACCTCATGCCCAGGGAGTTTTCATGACGCTGCGGCTGCCATCCTGGCGGGATCACGGCCAGCCGTCCATCCACCGCCTGCTGCGCTTCTTTTTCGTGCTCAGCCCGCTGCGCGGCGACCGCCTCCTCAGACATCGCCGCATTGTATTGCCAGAGCAAAATGCCGATACACAGAAGGATCAGCAATACCGCCGCTCCCAGTCCCTGCTGCACGCGCCGCCGCGCAAAAAGAGGCCACTGCGCGATGAACCGCCTCTCCCGCGAGATCAGCCGCTGCATCACTCCAGCACTGGCGAAGCGCCGCTCCGCCTCGGGCAGCAGCGCACGACTGATGATCCGCTGCAGGCCGATCGTCACCCCATGGCCGGAGCGGAGTTGATGAACCTTCACCGCACCTGCGCGAGGCGGCCCGCCTGTCACCAAATGGAACAAAAGCGCTCCCACGCTGTAGATGTCAGCGCGGCGATCCACCGCCGTGTCCCCGCGCTCCAGCTCCGGCGCGGCGTAATGCCCGCCCAGTGCCACCAGACTGCCCGTCAGCGCTGCCTCACCCGCCGGACGCGGCAGACGCGCCAGTCCGAAGTCCGTCACCTTTACCAGACCGGATTCATCCAGCAGCACGTTCGCCGGCTTGATGTCCCGGTGCACCAGCCCCTGCATGTGAGCCACCTCCAGCGCCGCGCAGATTTGCTCCGCGATCTCCAGCGCACGTGCCACGGGCATCGGCCCAGTACGCAGCACCTGCTGGAGGTTCGGGCCATCGACATACTCCATCATCAGATAGGGCACTCCCCCCACCTCGCCCGCGCCCAAATGCTTCACGATGTGCGTGTGATCCAACCGCTCCAGCACCTCACATTCGCGACGGAACAGCTCCAGGAACCGAGGACTCTCCATCAGATCCTCACGGATGATTTTCAAAGCCACCCGCTGGCTGTCCGCCACCCGCAACGCCTCATAAACCGTTCCCATGCCGCCGCGCGCGATGCGCCGCACGATGCGGAAGCCCTCGATATGCAGCGCCGCTGTCTCCCGCCCCAGAGCCTCCGCCGCCAGCAGCCCCGCCCGCCCCCAGCAGGCCGGGCACATCCCCAGCCACTCCTCCGGCTGCTCCAGGACTGCCTCACATACGGCGCAGCGAGCCATGGCGGAGGAGACAGGAGGCGGTGTCATGGCAGGTTATATCCCAAACGAAGTGCAAGTGTGGCGAAAGAGTCTCAAGATTCTCAGGGAACCGAAAGCGCCCGCACAAGGTGCCGGATCTCAGCCTCCACCTCACCATGAGTCGTGCAGGCAGACACCTCCCGCTCCAGCAGCTCACGAAAAC
>CAYMHJ010000235.1:0-3906 GCA_964390165.1 uncultured Prosthecobacter sp.
TGGATGCAAACGGGCTGATGGACTCGATGTAAGCCGTGTGCGGGTCAAGGTCTGAAGAACGTGCTCCGGCCAGCGCCAGGAGTATGCCAATGCTCACTGCCACGACGGCAGTGAGGGCGAGCCAGCGTGGCTGCAGGACCAGTGCGGCCAGCTTTTCCCACCATGACGGCTCCGCCTCGTCTGAGGCGATGCGCGCCCAGACCTCCCGTGGCAGGGAGGATACCGGCTCGGCCGTCACACGCCATTCGGACAGCAGTTCATCAAGAGGATCTGGTGTGTTCATGGCAGGTTTTGGTGGAGTGGT
This sequence comes from uncultured Prosthecobacter sp., assembly GCA_964390165.1. Classification (GTDB taxonomy): domain Bacteria; phylum Verrucomicrobiota; class Verrucomicrobiia; order Verrucomicrobiales; family Verrucomicrobiaceae; genus Prosthecobacter. The sequence continues at coordinate 305 of CAYMHJ010000235.1, forward strand.
CAGGCGCGATGCTGGACGATGGCGAAGCCGTCCGCAAGGTGGGCGTTTTTAGCGGACGTAGGAGTAGGTCACTCCGGTCTTGCTGGTGATCGGTGTGGGGGACTGATGATAGCGGCGTGTGCCGGCAGGCTCGCTTCCGATGGCCGGACGCGCATCCGTGTATCCCAGACCGGTCTTGCTGCCGATGGGGGTGACCGAATGTGAGTAGTGACGGCCTGTGGAGTCTGTGACGCTGGATGAGCAACTGACATTGATCAAGCTAAGCACGGCGGCCAGGGGAAGGATGAGTTTAGTCATGGTTGGATTATCGTTGTTTGTTTGGTTTGGTTGGTGTGGAGAAGCTTCCAAATGGAGCGGCTCCATTCCGTGCTACCCCGCCGGTCTATCCACCCCCTCAAAAAAACTGACTTTTCTTTTCCACGCTATTTTTCAGCCCTTCATCACCTCACGGAATGCTCTGGCATCCCCGTGTTCGACTCGGTAGCCTGTGGCATGAAAAAAATCCTCCTTCTGCTCTTCCTCTACAGTCGGCTCATCGCTCAGGATGCCCTGAATTCCAGCGGCCTGAAAGAGCTTGATGCAGTGGTGGAAAAAGCTGTGGGGCAGAAGAACCCTGCCGGTGCTGTGGTGTGGCTGGAGCATCGGGGGCAGACACACACGCTGGTGAAAGGAGCGCGTGAGCTCGTGCCGGTGCGGGAGGAGATGACGGCGGACACGATCTTTGATGCGGCGTCACTGACGAAGGTGATCGCGACGACGCCTTCGATCATGATCCTGGCGGATCAGGGGAAAGTGGACATCGAGGCTCCGGTGAGCCGTTATCTGCCTGAGTTTGTGGGTGAAGGGCGCGAGCTGATCACGGTGCGGCATCTGCTGACGCACACCTCCTGCTTGAAGCCAGGCATCCCGAGAGAGCCGATATGGACGGGCTACAAAGAAGGCATCCGTCGGGCCACGAGCAGCATCCCGGATGCTCCGCCGGAAAGCTTTTTCCGATACAGTGACATCAATTTCATCCTGCTCGGCGAGATCGTGCAGAGGGTGAGCAAAATGAAGCTGGATGTGTTTGCCGCAGATCATGTCTTCAAACCGCTGAAGATGACCTCCACACGGTATGTGCCACCAGCGGACTGGCGGGCACGCATCGCGCCGACCGAGCGCGATGAACTCGGGCAGATGCTCAATGGTGTGGTGCATGATCCCACCTCCCGCCGCATGGGCGGCGTGACAGGTCATGCCGGGCTCTTTACCACAGCGGCGGATCTGGCACGCTATGCGCGGATGATCCTCGGAGGTGGTCAGCTCGATGGTGTGCGCATTTTAAAAGCAGAAACCGTGAAGCAAATGCAGGGCGTGCAGACGGCGGCGACCGTTTATGAAAGGCGCGGGCTAGGCTGGGACATCGACTCGCTCTACAGCCGGCCTCGTGGCGAGGTCTTTCCCATCGGCTCATTTGGGCACACGGGCTTCACGGGCACGAGTTTGTGGATCGAGCCTGCGTCGCACAGCTTCGTGATCTTTCTCAGCTCACGCCTGCATCCCGACGGCGGTGGCAGCGTGCGGGATCTCTATGAGTTGGTCGGCACGGCGGCGGCGAAGTGCATTCCCGGTTTTGATTTCAAAAGCGTGAAGGATGCCCTGCCGAAGCGTGCTGAAAAAGAGGTGCCCACGGTGCTGAATGGCATCGACGTGATCCAACTCGATGGCTTCTCCGCGCTCAAAGGTCTGCGCATCGGGCTGATCACGAATCACACCGGCATCAGTGCTAGGCGCGAGAGCACGATCGATCTGCTGCATGAGGCGAAGGACGTGAAGCTGCGGGCGCTTTTCAGCCCGGAGCATGGGATTCGCGGTGAGCTGGATCAGGAGAAGATCACGGACTCGAAGGACAAAAAAACGGGGCTGCCGGTGTTCAGCCTTTACGGTGAAAACCGTGCTCCGAAAGCCGAGCAACTCGCGGAACTCGACGCGCTGGTTTTTGACATCCAAGACATCGGCTGCCGCTTTTACACCTACATTTCGACGCTGCGTCTGAGCCTGGAGGCAGCGGCAAAGGCGGGAAAGAAATTCATCGTGCTGGATCGCGTGAACCCCATCGGCGGCATCGAGGTGGAAGGCCCGGCTGTGGTCGATGAAGAGAAATTCACCGCTACCCACACCATCCCGATCCGCCATGGCATGACGGTGGGTGAGTTGGCACAGATGATGAACGTGGAGCGGAAGATCGGTGCCGATTTGCAGGTGATCCGTGTCGAAGGCTGGCGGCGTGAGCTAACCTTTGATGAGACTGGTCTGCCCTGGCAGAGCCCATCGCCGAACATGCGCTCGCTGGAAGCCGCGCTGCTGTATCCCGGTGTAGGTTTGCTGGAGTTCAGCGTCAGTGTCGGACGCGGCACCGACACCCCTTTTCAGGTGCTCGGTGCGCCGTATGTCGATGACCTGCGGCTGGCGCATGAGCTCAACAAGCTGGGCCTGCCCGGCCTGCGTTTCGTGCCGGTGCGCTTCAAGCCCACGGCCAGCGTCTTCAAAGACGAGTCCTGCGGCGGCGTGCGACTCATCATCACGGATCGCGAGGCGCTGAAACCCGTGGCGGCAGGGATCGGCATCGCGGTGACTTTGCAAAAGCTGTATCCGAAGGAGTTCGCGCTTACCAAAGTGAACACCCTGCTGAATCACGCCAAGCTGCTGGAGCAGATCCGAGCCGGCAAAGACTGGCGGGCTATCGCCGAAAGCTGGGAGACTGAAGCCGCTGCCTTCGCCACGAGACGGCAAGATGTGCTGATGTATTGAGCCTGTGGCACGATTTGACGCAATTTCGAGAAAATCGCGCCAAAAAAGCCATTGAATCGTGCCATTATCGCGCCACAATCGTGCCAGCCATGGCTGAAATCACGACAGAAACCCTTTATCGCGCCATCTCCGAGGCTGCCAACGGCCTCGGTATTGACGCGATTTCCAGCCAGTTCAGCGAGCAAGGCTCACGCCGCACGCTTCAGCGGAAGCTCGATGAAATGGTCCGCTCAGGCAGCATCGAACGCCTCGGCAAAGCCCGGGCGACGAAGTATCACGCCGTTCGTGGAGCGCCTCCAACGCCTGAAACAGCCCCGGAAACTCCGAGCCGTATCTGGCAGAGCGAGTCGATGGTTTTGCGGGAAGATGCGCCGGAAGTCTCAGACCCTCTACGGGAGCTGCGGGACTACTTCCGCGAGCACTATTCCCTGCGAAAGCCTGTGGGCTATCGCCGCAGTCTGCTGGACGACTACCGCCCGAACGAGACCTTTTACCTGCCCGAAAGCACCCGCACTCACTTGCGTGAGCGAGGGCAGTCTGCGGAGATGGCTGAGCTGCCTCCGGGGACTTATGCACGGCAGGTCCTGGACCGGCTGATCATCGATCTGTCATGGAACTCGAGCCGCTTGGAGGGGAACACCTTCTCCCTGCTGGAAACGGATTTTCTGCTGGAGCAGGGCCGCAGTGCAGACCCGCTGCGCCATGAGGAGGCCCAGATGATCCTAAATCATAAAGCCGCCATCGAGTTCCTCGTCGAGGATCTCTTTCGGTCACCTATCGTCAAACTGCACTGTGGGGTGGGTATCTTGCCC
>CAYMHJ010000235.1:3916-5002 GCA_964390165.1 uncultured Prosthecobacter sp.
CATCGAGTTCCTCGTCGAGGCACCGGAGGAGCTTGGTTTCAACCGCTACACCTTCCTGAACCTGCATGCCATCCTCGCTGAGGATCTGCTGGATGACCGGAAGGCCGAAGGGGCGCTGCGAGTGATACCGGTGGGCATTGGCGGCAGTGTTTTTCATCCCACAAACAACCCTGCGCTCATCGAGGAGTGCTTTGACCTCATCCTGCAAAAGGCGGCCGCCATCCGCGACCCGCTGGAGTGCAGCTTTTTCCTGATGGTTCACCTTCCCTACCTGCAACCCTTCATGGACGGCAACAAACGCATGTCACGCCTGGCGGCGAACATCCCGCTCATCCAGGCCAATATGTCGCCGCTATCCTTCACGGGAGTTGAAGTGCCGGACTACACGACCGCCATCCTGGCCGTGTATGAGCTGAATCGCGTGGAATTGCTGCGGGAGGTCTTTGTGCATGCTTATGAGGAGTCCGCCTGCCGCTATGGCGTAATCCGTGGCCAGATGGGTGAGCCGGATCGCGTGGCCACGGGCTACCGCATGGAGATCAAAGAACTCGTGCGGGAAGTCGTGGTGAAGCGTCTCGGCAAGCTGGATGCTGCCGAGCATGTGCGCCGCTGGGCGGGGAAAAACATCACCGCCAGTGATCGGGCGCACTTCATCGAGCTGATCGAGGAACGGCTGCTCTCGCTGGGCATGAACAACATCGTGCGCGTGCGGGTCCGCCCGTCTGAGTTTGAGGCGTGGTGGGAGGTTTGGAGCCGCAAAGGCAGAAAGTGAAGAGAGGTCGCGACGCCTTTTCATGTTCACGAGCCGAGGCAAAGGATACCCGAGAGCGGGCTCGCGGTTGACGGCTTTCCGTCAGGCCGTGATGGTACTTGACTGCGCATGATTCGATCCCGCTCTGACTACCTGGATTACCTGGAGGCTGACCGCCTGGCGCTAGGTCGTGCCGGTATGCCGCCGCTGGTGCTGCTGCAGGACCCGATCTGGTATTTTCAGCGGCTGCTGCGGAAGCTGGAGTTCTACACGAACTGCCGCCCAGGTCCGCTTTGGTGGCCCCTGCGGATGTGGCTGAAGCTGAAAATGAAGCG
>CAYMHJ010000235.1:5012-10318 GCA_964390165.1 uncultured Prosthecobacter sp.
TCCCGCTAAACACGATTGGCCCAGGGCTGATGCTGATCCACGAGGGGGACATCTTGATTCACCAAAATGCCCGCATCGGCAGCCACGCCCGGATGAACATCGGCGTGGTGATCGGGATCGGCCTCACGGAGGAGGCGGTGCCGGTGATCGGAGATCATGTGCTGATCGAGCCAGGGGCTAAGATCTTCGGCGAGGTGACCATCGCGGACTGGACGCACATCGGTGCCAATGCGGTGGTGAATCGCTCAGTCACTGAACCAGGCATGGTGGTGGCCGGAGTGCCCGCGAAGGTGGTGAAGGCGAATCCATTCTATCCTGGAACAGCAGACACCGCCGGGGCGAAGTAGTCGCCAGGCTCCGCCTCTGCTCACAGCCCTCTTGATTGACAAGGCAGGGCCTGCGCGCCCCTTTGGAGCCTTCGAATATCCCCCATGAGTACTGAAGCCGCCGCCGGAAAGCCTGTCTATAACGTGAAAAATCCCTTCATCGCCAAGGTGAAGAAAGCTTACGACATCTCTGGTCCTGGGGCACCGAAGAACACACGGCATTACGAGATCGACCTGGAAGGCGGTGAACTGGAATACACGCCAGGGGACTCACTCGCCGTGCAGCCGACGAATGATCCGGCGCTGGTCTTCGACACGCTGCGAGCGCTTGGTTTCACCGGGGAGGAGATCGTGAAGCATCCGAAGACCGGCATCGAAGTGCCCATCCGTCAGGCATTGCTCGAAGCCACGCTCATTACTGAGATCGATAACAAACTCATCAAAGCCATCATCGAGAAAACCGGCGGCAACACAGCACTGAATGGCCTGCTGGAGCCGGACAAGAAGGAAGAGCTGAAGAGCTATCTCTGGGGCCGATTCGTCATCGACCTGCTTTTGGAAAACCCCACGGCCAAGTTTGAGCCGCAGGAGTTCATGCTCACGCAGAAAAAGCTGAACATCCGCCTCTACTCCATCAGCAGCAGCCAAAAAGCACATCCAAAGGAAGTGCATCTCACCGTCGCCACCGTGAAATACAGCAGCCATGGGCGCGAGCGCGGTGGTGTGGCCTCCACCTTCCTCGCTGACCGCATCACCGTGGGTGAGACACTCATTCCCGTCTTCGTGAATCATGGCAAAGGCTTCCGCCTGCCAGAGCCACAGGACGAGACACCTATCATCATGATCGGCCCAGGCACCGGCATCGCTCCCTTCCGCGCTTTTCTAGAAGAACGCGAAGCCACCGCCGCGAAAGGCAGGGCCTGGATGTTCTTTGGCGAGGTCAGCGAAAAGACCTGCTTCTTCTACAAAGAAGAGTTCGAGCGCTGGCTCGCCAACGGCACGCTCACCATGCTCACCACCGCCTGGAGCCGTGATCAGGCCGAGAAAATCTACGTCCAGCACAAGATGCTGGAGCACAGCGCCGAGATCTACGCCTGGCTCCAGCAGGGAGCCATCATCTATGTCTGCGGCGATGCCGCACGCATGGCGGTGGATGTCGATAAGTCGCTGCACACCATCCTCGAAAAAGAAGGTGGCATGAGCCCCGAAGAATCCGTGGCCTGGATGGCCTCCTTCAAAGAAGCCAAACGCTACCGCCGCGACGTTTATTGATTACTCGAACTCCAGATCCGGCGGGTAAGGCGGATGAGATCGTCATCGGTGAAGAGTTGTTTGTCGGGCCCATCCGTGCTCGTGTTGCTCGTCGTGGAAGCTTGTTCATGCCGTGGGTCAATTCATGGCGACAGTAGTACAATTTTCATAATCAAGGAAGCATTATGCCAGGTTTTTGGGCGCCCGCACAGGCTCCAAGATTGGCAGGGAAATTTGGCCGGGCGGAGGGGCTAGGCGATGAATCAAGAAGTCGGATCGGGTTGGATTGGCTTGGATTCGGTTGGATCGGGCTCGTCTGAGGGTTCGGCAAAGCCTGGGCCTGGAGGACCCTCCATGTATTCCCGGGTGAGCTCATCGACCTTCTGGTCGAACCACTTTTTAGCATCGTCGGACACTCCTGTGGTCATCGACTGATTCAATTTAGCATGACTGATTCTGGCAAGCATGTGCATCAGCGCTTTCTGCTGAGCTGAAAGAATGCGCTCGTCCATGGTTTGGTCCTGCTGCTTCTGCCGTTCCGTCTGTTTCTGATGCAGGGCTGCGGCATCCAGAGCCAGACGGCGATGCTTTGCCACCTCACGGCTCAATTCCAGAAGCTGATGCACCTGCTCGGGTTCTTCCACAGGCTGATTCATCAGTTGCTCCACCGTGCGGCCGAGGACCACCTCAAACACCGATCCAATGCGCTCCATTAATGGAAGGAGACCTGCGTCTGCCTGGAGATCTTCGGCCTCATCGCCGAGACGACGAGCCCAATCGCGGCGATCCTGATGGGCCAGCCAGTCCTGGTAACCACCCTGCTTCCATTCGGAGAGGTTCTGTTCCGTGATCTGGCGGCAGTTGAATTGTTGAAGCAGCATGTCCTGCACTTCGGGCAGGTTGCTGAGCCAGCGCACCAGATCCTTGCCGGGCACGCCATCCTGGATCTGCTGATTCAGCCGATCCCGGATGGCCTTGGGCAGGCGGGCGATCTTGCCGTTGCGAGTCATGGCGCTTCAGCGGTAGCGACCACGGATGTGGTTGTTGTAATAGGTGCCCGGAGAGCCTGAGTTGATCAGACTCACATAGACCTCCCACGGCACGCCGTAGAAGGTGTAGCCGCCCGAAGAGCGGAAGTAGATGGTCATATTCTGAGTGGACTCGTCATAGTCCACTCCACGGATGGCGGAGGAGTTGAGGGTATGCATGTCAGATGGTGCTTTTTGAAGCACAGCATCTTACCACAACAGGTTTAGCTGCCGCATCGTCTATTGATAACCAACGGTTTAAGAGATAAGCGCGCACTCTTTTTGCGCTGAAACGTCTTTGCAGAGCTTTTGCAGAGGTTTTTAAACAGGTCTTAAAAGGTTTGGGGCATTTTTCGCAAAAATGATGTCAAATCATTTTTCGCAATTTTGCTTTCCGCCGATCCCCCAAGAGCAATCGGCAGCGTGAAATCTTGAAGCTACGCACACAGCCATATTTAAATGCTCGAAGCACCGAATCTCTCGAGATCCCTAATGCCTGCGCGCATTGATCAGGGGTCATTCCATCTAGAAGCCGATTGGAACGGTATGCGTTTTTTATCTTCTCGATGGTGACAGGTGGACGCCCGCGTTTCAGGGGTGAACGCATCCCATGGGCATAATTCTGGTATTCAGACAGACGCTTCAAAAATCTTGAGAAGCCTGCTTTGCTGATCCCCTTCTTGTAGCTCTTGGAAGGCCGCTTGTAAGCACTGATCCAGCCTTGTCCGATCCAGTTCCAAAGCTGGCGGACGGAAACCTCAAGCCCCCTCGCCACCTGCGCCACTGGGATAACCTTACACGGTTGGGTCTTGAGCCACACCGACAGGCTATCACGTTCCGCAGCCAATCGTTGAAGGGCTGCCGAGCGACGATATTCGTCCAGTTTGTTTAGTGGAGGAATGGCCATAGCCAAATTGCATCATTGTTAATACTGCGAAAAAACAAACGGTTTTCAACCTTGACAATTGCACCAATATGAATGATGCTTATAACATGCCCTCCTTGCCACAAAACCCCGCTTCATCCAGAATGGATTGGGCGAGGTTTTGTGCTGAGGACCGTGTTGCCACAGCCACCAGAGGTAAGAGACTGAAAGCTAGGGTGACATCCGGTTTGAATCAAGCGGGAAGTAGGGGCCGTTCCGCACTATCCAAAAACACCGACACCCATGAGCAACACAGCTCAAATCAACGCAACTGGTGCCTCAGGCACTAATTACACCTTCACCATCTATCCATTGAACACTCAGTTCAATGCTGTGGGTGGTGTTTACCTCATCCTCAAACAAAACACCGTTCTTTACGTCGGCCAAACAGGTGACTTGCTGAGGCGTTTTGACGCGCACCACAAGGAGCCGTGCTGGCTCCGCCATCAAGCTGACCGGATGGCCGTCACGGGGGTGAGTGGTGAACGCGAACGCCTACAAATTGAAAGCGATTTGATCAAAGCCTACAACCCTGCCTGTAACGGCTAATCTCATGCTGCTTCCTCTCGCAAATCTCGCTGACATTAGCTCAGGCCTCACCCTGCGCGGATCGGATGCAGCCAAGGCTTCCGCAGACGGTAATTATCATCTGCTGCGAATTGGTGATTTGCGGGAGGATGGCCGCATTCAAATTGATGACCCGGCTATGATTAAAATCGAACCCGGCTCTGGCGACAAGCACCGGCTGCGCCCAGGTAATGTCGTGGTTGCTTCGAAAGGATCGCGTGCCACCGCTGCCGTCTTTGAATCCACTATCCCCACGGTCGCAGGCGGGCAGTTCTTTGTCATCAAGCTCAAGACGGACCGCATCCTTCCCGCCTACCTTCGTTGGTATTTGAACCTTCCTGAAACACAGGCCAGCCTCATGGAGTCCGCCCGTGGTTCCTTTGTCCAAGCCATCCCGATAGCAGCGATGCGAGAGTTTGAGATTCAGCTTCCACCCCCTGAAACCCAGCATCAGATCGTCACGCTTCATGAACTGCACAATGAAGAGCAGCGGCTCCTCAGGCTGATCTCTGAAAAGCGTTCTCAACTCGTCCAAACCCAAATCGCCGCTCTGGCAGCAGGAAAACTCAAAACCAATCCCGCAGTCTAGAAAGCCATCGCTACCATCCAAACCTATGCCCAAAGTCAACCAATCCGAAATCAACGACGTCGCCTGGCGTGCCTGCGACACCTTCCGCGGCGTCGTCGATGCTGAGAACTACCGGAACTACATCCTCGTGATGCTCTTCTGGAAATACATGTCCGATGTCTGGCGCGACCACCGCGACGCCTACTTGAAGGAATACAACAACGACGAGGAGCGCGTGAAGCGCCGCCTGGCCCGCGAGCGCTTCCAGCTCCCGGACGGCTGTGACTTCCTCAGCCTCTACGCCCAGCGCAATGAGCCCGACATCGGCGAGCGCATGAATGTCGCCCTCGCGGGCATTGAGGAGGCGAACAAGGCCAAGCTCGAAGGCGTCTTCCGTGAGGTGGACTTCAATTCCGAGTCCAAGCTCGGCCAGACCCGCGACCGCAATGCCCGCCTGAAGCTCCTTCTCCAGGACTTCGCCGATCCACGGCTCGACCTCCGGCCCTCCGTCGTGGGCGAGGAGGATGTCATCGGGAATGTGTATGAGTATCTGCTGGAGCGCTTCGCCTCCGATGCGGGGAAAAAGGCGGGCGAGTTCTACACGCCCGGTCAGGTCTCCAGCCTGCTCGCCCGGCTGCTCG
>CAYMHJ010000236.1:0-10265 GCA_964390165.1 uncultured Prosthecobacter sp.
ACAGCCGCGAAGCCGTCATGGCCGCTGTGCGTGCCACACCAGGCCTCAGCGCGACCTTGGTGAAGAAGAACGAAGAAGACGCCGGCAAGTCACAGTTCGGCAAGGACACGCAGCCCGCCTTTGAAGCGCTGCGGTTGCGTCTCGGTGCCTATCTCGATGCCAAAGCACCTGCGCCAAAGGATCGCTGGCATGATCCGCGGCCAGCGCGGCCGGATTTGAAGAAGGCGCGGGAGATTGTGCCGCTGACTCAGTGAGCTGGCGTGGTCGTGCTCTACTTCAAAGGCCGGTGATCGGGGATGAACTCGGAGGGCTCCCAGTAGTTCTTCGTGCTCTTTTCATACTTTGACTGCTCCAAGCCCATGCCGGGTGTTTTGCGCAGCTCGAAGTGCAGATGCACGGGATACAGACCGTTCGCGTTGCCCATCGTGCCGATCTTTTGCCCGCGTTTGACGCTGTCGCCCGCCTTCACGAGGCGCTCCTTGAGGTGATGATACGAGGACTCGCAGACCTGCAGGCGGCCTTTGTCATCCCAGTAGTTGTGCCGCAGGATGATAACGTGACCATGGCCGACGCTGGAGTTTTCCGAGAAGACCACCAAGCCATGTGCCACGGCATGAATCGGAGCGCCGAGGTCGCTGTTGGGCGCGCCGTCACCATTCCAATCCTCGCCTGCGTGCGGGCCATCTTTGCCAAAAGCCTCGCGCACGACGTGGAAACCGTTCCCATCCGGTGGCCCGACTGGAAAATCGAAACCATCAGCCACATCGGCAGGAAGGACACTGGCGGGTTGGAGCGAGATGGGTGCGGCCTGCTGACTCGCTCTGCGGCTCAGTATCCAGACGCCCACCATCAACATCAGCAAGAAGAGGACGAAGGCCCCAATCATCAAGGCCAGCCCGACGCAGCCCATTCTTTTCCCAGACGGACGCCCGCCATGCCACAGCGCCACGCCCGCGATGGGGAAGAAGACCGCACCCACCCATGACAGCGGCACAATGAAAGCCTCTGACGGTGTGGGATGCCAGCCGCCGCTTTCCGTGGTCATCGCATAGACGAAAAAGCCCGCGATCGCGATGCATGGCAGTGCCAAGATGAAGGCGCTGATGGCAAAGCCGCGCATCCAAGTGCCACGCAGGATGCCGGTAATTGCTGGTGCGGCGGCGATGAGCAATCCGGTGAACCACATCATGCCGGAGTCGCGCATGCCGCCGCGTGCGAGCTCCACCACGAGCATGACCGCGATGCCTACCATGGCCAAAGTCACCCAAACGGCCGCATTCACCGCCAGCGCGTTCATCGAGCCTTTCTTCGGATTGTCCGGGCCGCCTTCGCCGCGCCATTCCATGCGGTGCGTGGTGAATTTGCTGCACGCGGGGCAGCTCATCATTTTCATCGGCTTGCCGGAGGCACCGTAACGAATGCCGCCGCGATCCCAAACAGACGTGGCGTGGCCGCAATCGCACACGAGGTGCCATGCCTGTGACTCGGCCTTCATCTTCTCGAACCACGAAGCTGTGCACCAGCGCTGGAAGAATCGCTGGGTGGCGCTGAGTCCATCCGTGGACTCTTCCGGCTCTTTGGGCCGAGTTTGCTGGTGCAAAATCCAGCGGGCCATCAAGAAACACAACGCCATCAGAATGCCCCATTCGAACAAACCTAAAACGAGTTTGAACCGCATCAGAGCAGAGACTCCCCACATCAAAATGACCAGCCCAGCGAACAGCAGTGCCGTCAGCCGCCATTGGCCGCTATGGTTTGCCGCCTGAGGGGCCGTCTCCTTCCGAGAAGGAGTCCGCTCCGCTGTTTTCGCATCCCGTTCAGCCTCCAACACGCGAGTGCGAAACTCTGCCGCGGTGGCAAAGCGCAATTCCGGGGTCTTTTCGAGCGCGCGGAGCACGATCTCGTCGATGCGAATGTCCACTTGGACGCGTTTCGAGGGGGCTTCGAGTTTGTCCTTCGGGCGCTCGCCGGTGAGCATCTCGTAAAGCACGACGCCGAGGCTGTAGATGTCCGCGCGGTGGTCAGCGTGCCCATTTTGCTGTTCGGGCGCGGCGTAGGCGGGTGTTCCGAGCACCGGATGGGACACATGAGCCTCATACGTCGCATGGGACTCATTCGACCCATCCCGGATGATCCGCGCCACGCCGAAGTCGGCGATCTTTACAACGCCGCTTTTGTCGATGAGGAGGTTCTCCGGTTTGATGTAGCGGTGGACGATGCCGTGGTCGTGGGCGCATTGCAGCGCATCACACACCGGCGGCACGATGCTGAGGGCCTCCTTGGGCGTGAGGCGCTTCGATTGAAGAAGCTGGCGGAGGTTCACGCCATCCACGAACTCCATGAGCAAATAGTAAAAGCCGCTGGCCTGCCCGAAGTCGAACACGCTGACGATGTGCGGATGATTCAGCGCGGCGAGGGCCTGCGCCTCTTTTTCAAAGCGCGCGGCGAACTGTGGATCGTCCGCACGCTCCGGCGCGAGCAGTTTGAGCGCGACGAGACGGTTCAGACTCTTTTGACGTGCTTTATAGACCACACCCATGCCGCCACGCCCGAGGCATTCGAGGATTTCGAGCTGCGGAAAGTGCGGCGCGAGCTCTTCCGGTGTCATTGGAGGCAAGGCGGCCGTCGATTCGCCGTCCTGCGTCGGCTGCATGGCTCCGACCATCAGACAGCGCGGGCACAAACCGCCGACGGCATCGGTGGGAAGCGAGTCGCCGCATCGCGGGCATTGGGAATGGGAAGAAGGTGGGTTCATGCCCGGTGATGCCGTGGGGCGAGGGGAAGGTTACACGGATTCTCAAAGAATCCTCATCCACCGAGCGCTGCGAGCAAAGATCGCATCTCATCCTCGATGGACGCGGCATCCTTGAGCGTGCTGGCGATTTCTTCCTTCACGCAGTGGCGGAAGCGGCTGCGGAGGCGATGCACGGCCACGCGGGCGGCTCCGGAGCTGAGGCCGAGTTTTTCGGCGGCGGCGTTTTGGTCGCCGTAGGTGGCTTCGCCGAGCAAGGAGGGCTTCAAATGCTCTAGGAGCGCTGTTTTACCCTCGGTGGCGCATTCACGCTCCAAAACGCTCATGGCACGCGCGAGCACGGTGACGGCCCATTGACGGTCAAACGCGGCCTCGGGGCTGTCGCGGTCGGTTTGAGGCAGTTCGGGCGTTTCGGCATCGAGTGACAAAGGTGCGATGCCGCCGCCGCGACGCAATCGCTGGTCCGATTCCCATTTTGATGCCACAAAGTGCCGCACGGCTCCGAGCACATAAAAACGAAAGCGGCCGCGCAGCGGGTCCGCGCCCGAAATGGCTCCTCCGGCGAGGATTTCGGCAAAGAAGGCATGACTCATCTCCCGCGCCGCATCGGCATCGCGCAGCACACCGCGCAAATAGGCCACGACGGGCTCATAATAAGCCTCGCACAGCTCCGCGAGAGCTCCGCGCCCCTCGTCGCTGTCCGCCTTGGCCAGGCAGACGCGTGTCCAGCGGGTGGTGTGAAAGGCGGAGGCTTCAGGTGGAGTCATCGGAGGTGATGCTGTTTTGTCGGAGAAACGTTACAGCACGTAATTTGATGACGCGCTGCAGCTCACACAATCTCTCGGATCACCTCGCCAAAGTCGATCTCCAGGCGTTTACGGCCGGGATACTCCATGCGGTGGGAGTCGATGCCGAGCTGGCGGAGCAGGGTGGCGTGGATGTCGGTGACGTAGTGCGGATGCTCCACGGCGTGGAAGCCGAGGTCGTCCGTGCTGCCGTGGGCGATGCCGCCTTTGATGCCTCCTCCGGCCATCCAGACGCTGAATCCATACGGATGATGATCCCGCCCATCGGTGCCCTGCGAGCCCGGTGTGCGACCGAACTCGGTGGCGAAGACAACGATGGTTTCCTCAAACAAACCGCGCTGTTTCAGATCGGCGATGAGGCCCGCGATGGGCTTGTCCACCTGGGTGGCGAGTTTGCTGTGATTCTCGCGCAGCTTCGAGTGGCTGTCCCACGCACCTGCCGCGCCATCGCCATGCATGATCTGGATGAAGCGTACACCGCGCTCCACGAATCGACGTGCGGCAAGGAGCTGCTCGCCGAAAGGTTTTGTCACGGCGTGGTCGAGGCCGTACATCTTTTTCGTGGCCTCGCTCTCGCGGTCGAAGTTCACCACATCGGGCACATCCTTTTGCATGTGAAAGGCAAGCTCGTAGGACTTGATCCGCGCCGCCAACGACGGGTCATCGGGATAACGAAGGGCGCTGAGGCGGTTGAGTTTTCCTGCCAACGTAAAGCGCGCCGCCTGATCTGCCTCCGACATGGCGATCTCGGGCCGGGCATAGGCGAGCGGGTTCTTCGGATCGATCTTGAGGTTCACCGCATCGTAGGCGGGGCCGAGGTAATGACCGTCTTTGAGATCAAAGTAGCGCGGGCCGATGTTGATGAACTGCGGCAAATTGTCATTGAGCGATCCGAGCCCGTAAGTCACCCACGCGCCGATAGTGGGGTGCCGGCCATCGAGCATGTGCTTGCCAGAGTGGAACTGCACCTGCGCGCCGTGATTGTCATCCGTGGTCCACATGCTGCGGATGATGGCCAGATCATCCACTGAGTCGCGCAGGTGCGGGAACCAGTCGCTCACCTCGATGCCGCTTTGCCCGCCTTTGCGGAAGCCGATCTGGAGCGGGTAGATCTTGTTCCGCTGCTGGCCGTTCGCGTCATTCACCACCACCACGCGCACCTTTTTCCGCCGCTCAGGATCGAGCACCTCCTTGTAAGGCGTCTCCGCGATACTTTTGCCCGCATATTTGTTCAGCAGCGGCTTCGGATCGAAGCTCTCCATGTGGCTCACGCCGCCGCGCATGAAGAGCCAGATCACATTCTTGGCGCGCGGCTGAAAGTGCGGCTTTCCATCCGGGAACTCAGGCAGCGTGACGCCCCGAGCCTCACGCTGAAGCAGCGACTGCAAAGCCACACCCGCAAAGCCCAGCCCGACATCAGACAGGAAGGCACGGCGTGGCAGGTGATAATTCATGGGGGTCAACTACGGAAGTTGTCACCGTGGCTTTGCGCACAGCCAAAAGATATCGGCAGTAAAAATGATGCAGGTATTGGGTGGAGGTCAGTGCCGGAGGAGCGGAGGCGTATCGCTGCCTGTTGTTCACGACGGGGGTGGAGGTCAAAGATGCGCAGAATGAGAACGTCGTGCGCCAGGGTGTGACGGTAGAGGAAGCACGCGAGGTGCTGCAAAGCAGCGGTAACTCAGCGCGAATGAACTGGTCCGTCTGCAAGTGTGGCACTTCAGCGATGGACTGGTGCTGGGTAGCAAAGAATTCGTGGAAGGCGTGTTCCAGGAGAACCGCGGCAAGTTCGGCCCGAAGCGGAAGCAGAAGCCAGAAGAATCGAGGAAAGCACAGGCGGCATCATGCGCTGCGGAAACTGCGCGTGAATGCGGTGGCAAGGTGAGTGCAGAACTGGGGGGATAAACGGCTAGGTCATATCTGGAAAAGCGCCGTCTATCATGCGTTGAATTACTCGAGCATTCACCGCAGAAGGCGGCCCTTTCCAAATGACGAATGCGCGACAGAATGCGCCGCCGCATGTCCACCACTTCCGCCGTCAACACCAGCCATCCACTGCTTCGCGTGGTCGTCTATGGTGCGGCCATCGTGCTCGCGCTGCTGCATGTTTTCGTCACCTTTCGCGGTCTGAGCAGCGCCACGGGCATGGAGCAGGCGCAGATAGCCCGTGAGGTGGCGCGAGGTCATGGTTACACGACGAAAGTGATCCGCCCCTATGCCTGGGCACGCATGGAGGCATCAGGGAAAACGATGTCTCTGAATGCCGTGCCTGAGATCACACAGCCGCCGTTGCAGCCGCTGATCCTGGCACCGATTTTCAAGGTGCTGGAGCGGCATCATCTATTTGATCCTGTCAAAGGAGGTTCCATTTATCTGCTCGATCGCGTGATCGCCTGTCTCGGTGTGATCTGTCTGCTGCTGACGCTGGTGTGGACTCATGGCGCGGCACGGAGACTCTTTGATGACACGGTGGCAGGCTTTGCCGTGCTCAGCCTGCTCGTGTGCGAACCCCTGTGGCAGCTTGCGGTCAGCGGCAGTCCAGTCGCCCTGCTGCTGCCCCTGTTTGCACTGACTTTCCGGTTCCTCGCTGTGGCGCAGATTCGATTGCAGGACGGGCAGGGGATCATGCTTCAGGCTCTGCTCATCGGGCTGCTGGCGGCACTGATGCTGCTCACTCATTGGATGGCTCTTTGGCTGGTGGCCGGGCTGCTGATCGCAGCCGCCTTTACCCTGCCGGGCAGACGGCTGGCGGTGGTGATCATGGCGCTGCTGCCCGTGGCGGCCTATGCAGCCTGGGGCTGGTGGTTGACGCGTGAGTGTGGAGATGCGCTCGGAGGTGCAAAGACGCTGTTTCAAGCCCACCTGCTCTCCATCGAGCCTTCGCTGCTCCAGCGTGAGTTCTCCATCACCACCCAACCCGTGGCGGTGGATGACCTGCTGCGCAAAGTCTCCGTGAACTGGCGGGATCAGCTCTCCCAGGGCTTTGCACACCTGGGGTTGATCGTGCCAGCAGCAGCTTTCTTTGCCGCGCTGCTGCATCGCTTTCGCCGTCGTGAGTCTGCCCGCAGTTGCTACGCGCTGGCCATCACCTTCGGTTTAGTCGCCGTGGGTATGGGGTTCCTCGGTCTGCCGGACGAGATGGCGGATGATCAGGCGCTCTACCTCGTGCTGGCTCCGGCGATGAGCATTTTTGGCACGGCCATGCTCGCGGTTCTGTGGTCGCGGCTTCATGGCAGCAATGCGGTGAGTTTCTGGGAACGGCTGGGCTTCGGTGTCATTGCGGTTGCCATCACGGCTCTACCGATGATCGCTGATCTTCCAGCCCAGGTGAAAATGGGGCTCGTGCTGCGCGGACGTATCTACCCGCACTGGCCGCCTTATGTGCCGGACCGCGTGTCCTACATTCGCCGCCTGACTGAGCCGAGTGAGATGATCTTTTCCGATGCGCCCTGGTTTGTGGCTTGGTATGCCGATGTCCGCTCTGTCTGGCTGCCGGTGAGACGCAGTGACTTTGCCGCCATGACTCAGAAAGCGGAGTCTGCCGGCACCTCCGTGGCGGGTATCGTGGTCACACCCCTGAGTTCGAGGATGCGTCATCTCCACGAAGCCTTTTCAGGTCCCTATGGCGAATGGCCCGACCTCATCTTCCGCGGACCCATGCTGGCGCTGGACAGGGAGTTTCTGCCACATCCTGAGTTCAAATACAAAATCCCTCTGCCGCTCGTGGTGCAGCCCGTCGGTGCCAGGGAAAACCTGAGCATGCAGATGACCTTCTACACCGACAAGATCCGCTCGCCGAAGAACTGAGTCTCTCATGCACATTGAGTCTTGGCATTGGCACCCGCAGCGCTCATGCTCGTGCCACCATGTCAGATTCCGTCAAAATCATCTCCCCAGATTCCCCGCCAGCACAGGCCAAAACCGCACTTGCACCTGAGGCGGTTTATTCCAATGTCAGCCGCATCTTCGCCACGCCAAACGAGGTCGTGCTCGACTTCGCCATGAACCTCAATGCCTTTGGCCCCATGATCGAGGAGGATGCGCGCATCGTCAGCCGCGTGGTCAGTTCTTATGATGGTGCGAAGCGCCTCTGGCTGCACCTCACCCAGACGCTCCAGGCCTATGAGCAAAAGTATGGCGTCATCGAACTCGATGTCACCAAGCGTGTGAAGTCCTGAGTTCGCCACGTTTTCAAAGTCTCCCAATCATCACCGCCATGCCCACCCGTCGCAGCTTTCTCCAAAACGCCTCCCTCCTCGCCGGATCACTCGCCACCACTGGCCTGACGACCGCCAGCGCCGCTGAAACCCGCGCCAACAAGCTCTGCTTTTTCACCAAGCATCTCCAAGGCCTGAGCTTCGATGACATCGCCAGCCTCGCCGTGGAAATGGGCGTCGATGGTGTCGAGTCACCGATCCGTCCGAAAGGTCACATCGAGCCCGAGAAGGTCGCCGACGAGCTGCCGAAGTATGTCGAAGCGCTGAAGAAGCAGAACCTGGAGCTCACCATCATGACCTCCGGTATCAACGAAGTCAGCGCCGAGCAACACACCGAAGTCGTCCTGCGCACCGCCGCCAAGCTCGGCGTGAAGCGCTTCCGCATGAACTACTACAAGTATGACCTCGCCAAGCCCATCTGGCCCCAGCTTCAGGAGGTCAAACCGAAGCTCAAAGACCTCATCCAGCTCTGCCAGGAGGTCGGCATCCAGCCACTCTTCCAGAACCACAGTGGCAAGGACTACTTCGGCGCGCCCATCTGGGACATCTACAGCCTCATGCAGGACTACACCCCTCAGCAGTTTTCCTTCTGCTACGACATCTTCCACGCCACCGTGGAGGGCGGCCTCCAGTGGCCGCTCAGCGCCGCTCTGACCTCCGACCGCTGGGGCGCGATCTACTTCAAGGACTTCAAATGGGAAGGCCGCAAAGCCGAAGGCTGCCCGCTCGGTCAGGGCCAGGTGAACCCTGACTTCGCCAAACTGCTGAACAAGAAGGGCTACACGGGCCCCATCTCCCTCCACGTCGAGTATCTCAAAGGCGACCCCAAGGACCCCGCCGTGCTCAAAGAGTTCCGCGAGGCCCACCTCCGCGACTTCAAAGTGCTCAAAGACTGGATGGGCTGGGCCTGATGCCTTGACCCACTGAAGATTCCGCATGAGGCGTGCTGAAACACGTCTCATGCACTACTTCATCACCGGCACCGACACCGACGCAGGCAAAACCTACGTCACCTGCCTCCTCATCGAAGCCCTCCGCCGCGCCGGACACGACGCTGTCGGTTACAAACCCTTCGCCTGCGGAGATCGCCGCGACCCGCTCGTCATCCAGCAGGCCAGCGGCGGAGGCCTCAGCGTCGAGGAGATCAATCCCGTCTTCCTCAAAGTCCCCGCCTCACCCTACGCAGCAGCGTTGTTGGAAAACCGCAGTATCGATGTCGAAGCAGGCCGCCAGGGCTTCCACAGCCTCGCCGCACGGCACAGCCACGTCCTCGTCGAAGGTGCCGGAGGCTGGGAAGTCCCGCTCGCCGCCAAAGAAACCATGGCCGACTTCGCCGCCGAGCTCGGCCTGCCCATCATCGTCGTCGTGAACAACCGCCTCGGCTGCCTGAATCACACCCTGCTCACCGTGCGGAACATCCAGCAGCGCGGCCTCACCTGCGCCGGCGTCATCCTGAACTATGCCCACGACGAGAGAGACGCTGCCAGCATCTCCAACCGCATGGTGCTCATGAACTTCCTCGACGTCCCCGTGCTCGCCGAAATCATGCACGGCGAGACGGAGATCGACTGGCCGGAGGGGCTGGCAGTGGCTTAGCTCTCGAACAGCACAGGCGGCAATTCAGCCCCCTTTGTTATCGAAGCAGATCCATCAGATCATCAGAAATCCAGAAGCCTGCGATGTCACGAAGCTCGATTGCCACAGTCACAGGATCAGTCACTACACCGAGTCTGCGCGCTTACATCAGCACACCCACCAGCCCCGTACAGGTCAGTCCAAGACGCTTCGCCGCGGCACGCCCACGCCGTTCATCCATAAGCACGACAGCAGCCTGGATCTCGCGCGCAAGAACGATAGCTTCAGATTCACCTGCACCGAGATCTTGACGCAGGAGTTGCACGAGTGGCATGTCAGATACCGACCGCCTCTCAATCCAGGCGGCGCTCATGACCTCGTGAGCGCCCATTTTCTCCGGGTTGCTTTCGATCACCTCCCGCCACACCGCATCAGGGATGATGAGCTGCCCAAACACATCATGCAGCACCCCGAGTCTGCCGATGCGGCAAAGCGCAATCAGGGGAGATGAATCAGCGACAACGATCATAGCGGATCAGCGTGGCAGAGCCGCGAGTGCTTGTGCATCCTCCAAAGCATCGGCGACATCGTAGTGCGGACCGATCTTGCGGGCGGCAAGCAGGCTTTGAAAAGCTCCGACGGCAAGGCCGGCAAACTCCGCCGATTTTCCCATGGATAAACGATCTAAACGAAACAGAGCGATGGCGAGTTCGAGCCGGATGTCTTCCAACGTCATGCGGGCGCTGGCGAGGACTTCGGCCGGAACGTTCAACGTGAAAGCTGCATTCATGAGGCGAAGCTACCGCCAGATGCCACGACATTCAAACCGAACTCTATCCTACCCCCCCCCCCCGCCGGGGTGTGGGGCACGCTGTGGGCGGGGGGGCGCCCGGTGTGGTGCGCCCGGTTTGGGGT
>CAYMHJ010000237.1:0-10208 GCA_964390165.1 uncultured Prosthecobacter sp.
GCGGCCCGCAGGATGGGCAGACGGGCTATCTCACCGCCGGAGCCATGCGCATCCTAGATCACAATATTGATCACGCCTACAGCACGCACATCGTCGTCGGCACACTGGATGAGATCCGTACCCACGCCAGCAAGCAGCCACGCCAGCCACTCGTCTGGAAGTTCACCACCGAGCGCCTCGGCTGGTTTTATGAAAACGCCACGGATGCTGGTTGGCCTATCCAAAATGGCCTCAAGATCACCCACAAGGCCGCTCCACGCGGCGCGATGCTTTCCGATGTGCTGCACTGGCAGGCCGAAGACGCGCCCATCCTGGAGATCGAGGCCGCCTTCACCTCCGCCACACCCACCACACAGGTGGAAGTGGAGATCCAGCCATTTGCGCCTGCCGACCGCACCGACTTCCCCGCTTGGGAGGTGGCCAGTCCCGGCATCATCGAAGAGACCGCCCGAAAGCAAAAAGCCTTCCCCGCCGCCCCACCCATCGTCATCCCCCTCACCGTGCCCGGCGACGGCCAATTGCACATCCACACGCTCAAGCTCGCCGATAACCCCGCCTACCGAGGAGCCATGAAACAACTCTGCTTGCGCCTCCCCGCCTCGGAGGGCACTGCCGATGTGCGTCGCATTGAACTGCGCCCATGAAAAACCGCAACAGCGAGTCATTCTCCACCCGCAAAGAGCACAACATGTCGATACCCGCCCCCATCACCAACTGCAGCGCCATCATGAACGGCGGACTCATCTTGTTCACTGCGTCTTTGTTTCGGCTATCGCTCTGTTCTAACGCCTCGACCTATGGGCGGTCACGAGGGCTAAGGACCCTCAGTCAGTTTCACGTCTCTCGTTCAATGAAGGTCGTGGTATTCCTTTTCTGTTTGTTGCCGATCATGGGGACGGCAGATGACGGTCGAGCTGAAAACGACAAAGTGCGTGCAGCAGGCGTGCAGGCCACTGAATCTTCGCTCCCGTCCAAGCGTCCGCTGGTGGGTGCCATTCGATGGGACGGCTGGGGACTCAATGGAGATGTCGGCAAAGGCTCCGAACAAGTCCTCGGCCTGGCGAAGTATCAGCATCGCGCCCCGTTCTTCGTGGCAGAGACGGGCGCGGATTCCATCCGGTTCAAACCTTATTCTCAGGAGATCATGGACACGGAGATTGATTACGCCGTCCATGCGGGAATCGACTATTGGGCGTTTTGTTGGTATCCGCCGGGCTGCGGGTTAGAAGTCGGGCGAAACCTCTTTCTCAGCTCCAAGAAACAGCAGCGTCCCAAGTGGTGCGTCATCCTCGGGACGATGACTTTCGACATGGGTCGAGACGCCCCCTGGCTCGCCGCAGAGTTTGCCAAGCCCAACTACCAGAAGGTTCTCGATGGTCGGCCCCTGGTCTATCTCTTCACTCCCATGTCCCGAGCCGACCTTTCCGCTTTGCGGGAGCTCTCGCTCAAATCCTGCGGCAAGAGTCCCTACGTCGCCATGATGGGCTGGACCGCCACCAGCGCGGCGCAGGCTTGCGAGGCAGTCGGTGCTGACGCAATCACCCGCTACGCCGGTGGCGAGTGGACCACTTGGGAGGACTACGCCAAGGTCAAAGAACTGATTCCGAATGTCGGCATCGGCTGGGACCCGACTCCCTTCCGAGATACACCGATGCCCTGGTATCCTCCGGTTGCGAAGGATTTTGTCGGCTCAACAGCGACCCCTCAGCAGATGGTCGCGGTCTTGGAGTCAGCCTTTCATTGGACCAGAGCCAATCCCACGAAGAATCCTGCAAACACCCTGCTGATTTACGCCTGGAATGAACACGCCGAAGGCGGTTGGCTTTGCCCGACCTACACACCCCAAGGACCAAACACCGAAAAGATCGACGCGCTGCACGAGTGGATATCCAACCAGCCCGATTGACCCCATTCATTCAGAGGGAAACGCTCTGCACCTGATTTTACACCCCATGATTTTCCAGCCTTTTGATCTACGCACCGTTGCTCTCGTCTTCGTCGCCTTTTCCTCTTTTGCCGCCGAGCCACGCGACACCATGCCGGACACCTGGTCCGCCACGGATGCGCTGGGGCGGACTTTGCCGATGAGCGCGGAGGTCGGTGTGCCGAAGGCGAATCGCACGGTGGGCATCTTTTACTTCAACTGGCATGCGGCGTTTGGAAACAAGGAGGTGCATGACATCGCGAAGATCCTCTCAGCGAATCCCGCCGCGCCGGTGTGGGGGCCGGTGCAGGCACCGCATTACTGGAGCGAGCCGCGCTTTGGCTACTACCGCCCGGATGATCCTTGGGTGATCCGCAAGCATGTGCAGATGCTCACGGATGCCGGCGTGGACATGCTCGTTCTCGACGCCACGAATGCCCTGACTTATGACGCCGAGCGTGAGGCGCTGTGCGTGGTGCTGGAGCAGATGAAGGCGGAAGGGCATCGCGTGCCGCAGATCGCCATGTTCCCCTATGCGCAGCACAACCCGGTGGTGCAGCATTTGTGGGAGACCTTTTACAAGCCGGGCAAGCATCGTGACCTGTGGTTTCAGTGGAAAGGCAAGCCGCTCCTCCTCACGCCGCCGGAAGGACTCAGCGAGGAAGTGAAGGCCTTCTTCACCATCCGCACGTCTTGGGCCTGGACGCGAGGCCAACCGTGGTTTGGCGATGGCAAGGACAAGTGGCCCTGGCTGGACTACGCGCCGCAGACGCCCGGCTGGCATGACGCGCCCAACAAAGCCGAGTGCGTGCCCGTCGGCGTGAGCCAGCACATCACCAACAACATCGGACGCAGCTTTCACGGCAGCCGCCAGCCCGTGCCTGCAGACTGTCGTTCCGGCGAAGGGCTCTACTTTGATGAGCAATGGAAGCACGCGCTGCTACACGATCCCGAGTTCATCTTCATCACCGGCTGGAATGAATGGGTGGCCCAGCGCTTTCTCTCCGATGGCACGATGACTTTTCAGGGCCGCGTGCTGCCTGCGGGCGAGACCTTCTTTGTCGATCTCTACGACCAGGAGTTCAGCCGCGACATCGAGCCCATGCGCGGAGGTTTCGCCGACAACTACTATTGGCAGATGATTGCCAACATCCGCCGCTACAAGGGCGCACGTCCAGTGCCTGCCGCCTCGCCTGCAACGACCATCGCCATTCCGGGTGACTTCGCGCAGTGGGCCGACGTGAAGCCCGTCTATCTCGACGACCTGCATGACACCACACATCGCGATCACGACGGCGTCCCCGGCGCAGGTCGCTACACGAACAAGACTGGACGCAACGACCTCGACACCATGCACGTCGCCCACGACGCCACGCAGCTGTATTTCCACGTCCGCACACGTGAGCCGCTCACCCCCGCTATCGATGCCGATTGGATGGTTCTAATTCTCGACATCGATCAAAACGCCAAGACCGGCCACTTCGGCTACGACTACCGCCTCAATCACACGCGCAGCGCTCCCGACATCGCCAGCATCGAGCGTTGGAATGGCAATGCATGGGAAGCCGCAGGCACAGCAAAGCTGGAAGTCGGAATGAAGGAGCTTCACCTTGTCGCTGAGCGCACGGCACTCGGCACGGCTCCCGACAAACCACTGCAGCTCGATTTTAAATGGACCGACAACGCGCCCGCCAACGTCGATGGCATGGACTTCCTCGACCAAGGCGACGCCGCGCCGAATAGCCGCTTCAACTATCGCTATAGATCACCAAACTAGAATTGAAAGCAGTCTTGAATGAACGCTCAACAATCACTTCACGCAAAACCCAATCACCCGCCGCTCCTTCCCCCTCTCCCCTGAGTGCTCCGCCTTGGCCTTCTTCGCCTTCGCAATCTCCCGCTCCAGCATCACCTGCGTCACCAGCCACTTCGCCGGATCATCATCCGTGCTCCCCGCATGAATCGCATTAACACAAACATTTAGGATGTCCCCGCCGCTAAGGCCCTTCGATAGCTCCGCGAGAACCGCGTAATCCGCGCGCACCCGATCCGGGTTGGGTAGATGGAGGGCGAACAGCTCCCGGCGCATGGAAGCGTCAGGAACGCGGAACTTGATGTGACGCTGGATGCGACGAAGCAACGCGGGGTCGTAGTTCTCGAACAAGTTTGTCGTGACGATTACCACCCCATCGAAGCGATCCAATTCCTGCATAAGGCAGTTGCGGTTCTGGTTGATGCTAGTTGAGCAGGATTCACCGGTTGATACGCGCTTGGAGAGCAGACTGTCGGCTTCGTCGAAGAACAGCACCGCCTCATGTTCGCGGGCAGCAGCAAAGGCGGCTTTGATATGCTTGGCCGTGTCGCCCAGGTATTTCGAGATCACCGCTGAGTAGTCCACCTGATAGAGCGGCCTGCCCAGCCGGTGGGCGATGCCCAGGGCTGCGCGCGTCTTGCCCGTGCCGGGCGGGCCGTAGAAGTTGAGGATGCACCGCCCCTGCTGGGGCTGGATGCTGCTCAGGTTCCAGACCCGCTCCAGATCAGCGCGGGTTTCCAGGGCACGCAGGGCGGCCTGGATGTCCGTCTTCACCTCGGGATGCAGAACTAGGTTCTCAAGGCTGTGACGGGGCTCGGGCTGCACGATGAGGCCGAGCTCAGGGGCAGCATCCTCGGCATCGCGCCTCCGGCGGCGCGGGTTGCGATGGTCATCGGCGGTGGCGGCATCGGGTGGCAGTTCGATTTCAGGGGTGTGTCGTGTGGGCATGGCGTGGATGGATGGTGAGTTCAGCCAAACACCACCAGCGCCGCCATCAGTCCCGCCACTGCAAGCCATGCGAACAAGAGTTCGAGGTCAGGCGACGGAGGGTGGGACGAACGGCGTCGGCGATGCTTGGACATGCCTCCTGCCTCGTCACCGTGACTTCGTGTGTCGCACCGTTTTGATCGCCATTTTGCGGGTGACGCCGAGGCTGCTCCAGGTAGCTTTCCGCATGTGTGGCCGCCTCAATCAGTTCGC
Organism: uncultured Prosthecobacter sp.; assembly: GCA_964390165.1. Lineage (GTDB taxonomy): Bacteria > Verrucomicrobiota > Verrucomicrobiia > Verrucomicrobiales > Verrucomicrobiaceae > Prosthecobacter. Next base: position 4,938 of record CAYMHJ010000237.1, read on the forward strand.
CAAACTGCCAGCTCTCGCGGTCGCGGGTGAGCCGCTGCGGGTGAAGACACGCGCCCCGAAACCTCGCGAAGACAGGCGCAGCGCCGTGCGGGTTCTCAACAACATCTGTCCAACCGACTATGCCGAGGTGATTAGGACCGATGAGGCAGGCGATCTGGTTGCGGAGCCCATGCGCTTCGGATTGGTTCCAAGCTGGGCCAAGGGCAGCAAAGCCGACGTCGCCCGCAAGTTCCTGCACACCTTCAATGCCCGATGCGAGGGCCAACTCGACCCGCCCCCTCAAAAGCAATTTCCTAGCAGATCAAACGGAACATCCGCATTCACCGCATCGATCACGTAGTCGCGATAACGCCATGCATGAGGGAAGGCCAGGTTCGACTCGCGCCCGTTCGACTCCGCGAAGCGCGCCACATCCAGCCAATGCCGCCCCCATCGCTCGCCGAAGCGCGGGCTTTCCAGCAACTTGTCCACCAAGGCTTCGTATTCGGACTCGTCGAACTTTTCGGACAAGTCGGACGGAGGAAGCCCCACGAGATCGAAATACAGCCTCCTCATCAACACACGCGGCTCCGCTGGCGGCGCCGGCACCATGCCGTTCTCCTTCAACTTCGCTTCGATGAATCCATCAATGCCGCCCGCAGCCTCCTTCGGCATCACGGGTTGTTTGTAGCTCCAGAACTTCCGCCCTTCCTCAAGGTCCACTGGCGGTCGCTCCGCCACCTTAGCCGCCGATTCACGCGGATCAGCCGCGCCGCTTTTGATCCACGTTTCAAAGTCCGCGATGACCGCATCCGGCAGCTTCGGCTTCTTCGGCGGCATTTCGAGATCGGGATCGCTGTGCTTGATTGCTGTCAGCAGCAGACTCTTCGCCACATCTCCCGGCACCACGGCTGGCCCCGTATCACCACCCGTTTGAATCGCCGCTTTCGTGTCCAGCGTCAGCCCGCCCTTCGACTTGCCCGACTCAACCGAATGACACTCGTAACAGTGCTTTGCGAGGACGGGACGAATCTTCGCCTCGAAAAACGCGACGCCATCGTCCCCGTTCGCGTGAACAGACCCCCTCACACCCCGTCTACACTCCACGCCCAGGGCCAACTCGACCCGCCCCCTCAAAAGCAATTTCCTAGCAGACAGACAGACGGCCCGAGCCATGCCTCAGCACATCGCCGCCGCACCCGGGCGGTTGGTGGCGGTATCCACCGGCTCGCCGCGCGGCTCGGCGTATTCGATCAACTCGAGCACGTCCGCATCGTTATCGGGAAAACCGAGCACCGAGATCAGCAGCACGCCATCCGGAAAACCGATCGTGCGGCGGATGTAATCGAAATTGTAGTGTCCGCCACCGAGGCGCCGCATGCCGAAGTGCCCGATGAAAAACCGCTCGGCGGCGGCCACGTCGCTGACGGTGAAGCTTGTGTGGTGGAAACGCATGGCATCAAGGCTAGTTCGGGAGACCGAGTTTGTTCCGCCAGGCGGCATCCCTCAGCAGCAGGCCGGTTAGAAAGGTGTGGTCCTTGGGGATAAAGCCTTCGTATTCGGTGGGTTCGCCCTTCCAGTCGGAGATGCTGGGGCCGGTATTCGGCACGTTGGTCACACCGGCATTGAAGCCGGAGCCGTTGGCAAACTTGCCCCTGATGTGGCGGGCCATCATCGCATTGAAGATTGTGGCGGCTTTGTCCGGTTCGCCCACGATGTTGTAGGCGATAATCCCCCGGATGGCGTCCTCGAGGAAAACGCCGCCGTTGCAGTAGTATGGGAAGGTGTCCGAGCCGTCCTCCTTGGTGCCGCCGTATGTGGCATATTGGTGATCCCGGCGCACGGGCACGAGGTTGTTTGGCAGACCCACTTCGAATCCCGTGAAACCGACCTCTTGGAGCTTGTCCCAGAGTTTGTTGAGCATCGGCTTGCCCTCTGCCGGGGAGACGACGCCGGTCTCGACGGCGATGCAGTTGACGATCATCGGCGAGTAGTCGTTGAGTTCGCCATCGGCGCTTTTCCACCAGCCGATCCATCCGGCGGGAGTCTTGAGTGTCGGGATGTAGGCGGCTTTGAGCTTGTCGGCCAGTGACGCATAGCGCGCGGCCTGTTCGCTGCGGCCCAGTGCCGTTTCCATGGAGGCAAGGCTCTTCCAGCCTCGGTAGATCAAAGCATTGCAGAGGGCGTTGATGCCGCCACTGCTGATGGTGTCCATGTAGGTGTCTCCAAAGGTCTTGGTGCCGAGGTTGCCGGATTGCTCGGATTCCACCAGTCCGTCGTCGTTGGTATCTCGCCCCACCAGATATTCCGCGGCTTTTTCCAGCAGATCGATCCGGGCAGCCAGCCATTCTTTGTCTCCGGTCATGGCATAATAATCCCCGGCCGAGCCAAGGATCGCGGCATTGCTGTCCATCATCGCCCCCATGATGCCGCCTGGCACGTAGGCGATGTATCCGTCCGGCCTCATTTCCTGGGTGAGCCAGAAGTCGAGCGTGCGGCGCAGGATAGGGGCGGCACTCACGCCGGGAGCGAGTTCGGGAATCAAGCGGGCCGGCTGCGAGTAGCAATACATGAGGGACGAAACGGGGTCGCTGATGACGTTATTTGAGAGGATGCCGGCACGCGCACCGCGTGAGCCATCCGCCCTTTTCCACTCGCTGCTCACATTGAACATATTGAGCCAGCTCCGGCGGACCTTCGCCCACTCCGAGGGAGCCACGCCATCCGGAGGCGGCAGCACATGCTGGCGGAATTTCAATAGCACCGGCGCGCCGGGTTTGGTGCCCACGACCGAGAGCCCGACATCGGCCTTCTTTACCCCAAAGCGGCTGCCGATCAATGTCCCCGTCACGTTTCCGCCCTCACAGGTCACCACAAACCCGCCGAAGTCCGGCGCGAAGAGGATTGCCGGAAGCGCGAAGCGGTCCTGCGCGTCCCAGTCATTGGCGATGATTGAGGTTGGCGTGGCGCGCGGATCGAATGGGAAAACGACCTCGGCATCGACCGCTCCCGCGGCATCGTTGTTGCGCAGCTCGATGTCGAATCCATCGGCAAGCGTTCGGACTTTCCAAGTCAGCGCGGGCCCGGTGTATGTCACCTCGTTTTTAGCAATGTTTGCCGCCGATTCCGCCATCCGGACGCCTTGGCCGCCGGACGGGACGCGCACATGGACGGGCGCGCGCAGAAGATTCATCTTCGCGCGGTTTCCGCCCTCGGTATCCCAACTCAGTTCATCAATCGCCGCGGTGGATTCGGAAACCCCCAGCCGCAGCGAAAGCGCCGGATTCAGGATGTCACCACCGGTTGCGACACCCGGCCAGTTGCCAATCTGTCTGGCAGGCGGCCTTGGCGCTTCCACGGCCCAGAAATCCCCGCGCGTCTGGGGATAGGCTTGGTCGCTGGCATTCCAAGCCAGTGCCCCGAACGAGGCATCCTGAAGGATCGGTGCGGTGTTTTGTTTCGCCGCCCGATGGGGATTCCCGCCGCTGCCATCGCCTTCGAGCATGATCACATCGATGCCGCCATCGGCACGCGCCGCATAGACGCCCGCCCGCCACTCGGACTGTTTGACGGCTTCGAGCGCGACATATTGGGTATCCGCCAGATTCGCGGACAAGGGCAGTAGTTTCGCTTCGCCGCCTTCCAGGTAAAAGTAATCCAATCCACCATCTACCCTCGCCGCCCAGTTGCCCGGCGGATCATTTCCCGCGGCGGCGTCATCCGTGAAGGCCAGCGCGCGATAGCGCCCGGTCAGCCCGGTGGCCTGGCGCACCGTCTGCCGGGTGCCCTCGTTGTAATACAGGAAATCAATCCCGCCATCGGCCCGTGCGCCGAATGCCGACAACGGGCCTGGTCCAGCCTTGGACGGGCTGAGCGCGGCATAGATCCCATCGCCCAGGCACGCGCTGTCGAATTTGAGATACTTCGAAACCGCAGGATCGAAATACAGGTAATCGACGCCACCCTCGACCCTCGCGCCCCAGAACGCCCATTGGTTGCCGGTGGCCTGCAGGTTCATGGCAAAGGCCTGGTAGTTTCCGGTCAGGCCGGTGTCCTCTTTCTTGAAGCCGCCGTAGGTCCAGATAACATCCACGCCGCCGCCCGCCCTGGCCGCGTAGCTTCCGAGTGGCTGGCCGGCCAGCTTCTGTGGCTCCACTGCCGCATAACGCGTGTCCGCCACCGTCGTGCTGTAGGCCGGGTCCGCATTCCATGTGCCGGCATTGAAATCCACATAGTGCACGGCCGTGTTGGAAACGGGCACGGGCGGCGGCGGTGGTGAAATTGAAGAGCTGTCGATGTAGTCCACGGCCGCCTGTGTGAAGGGCCCGCAGACAAACATGCCCAAGGCGAATGCGGTCTGTTGCAGTCTCATTGGAAGGGTCGTTCGGTTCATGATGGCGGGGCGGGGGTGCGTGAAGAGGGAGCGATGGCTGATACGGCCATTCGCTCCCTTGGAAATCACTCTTCGGAAAATTCACGCTTCAGGCCCTTGGGCTGCGCCGGCGACGGCCACAGACACCAAGCCCACCCAGCAGGAGCAGGCCGAAGGTGGAAGGTTCAGGGATGACATTGCCAAAGAAATCGCCTGGAACAAGGCCACTGCGATCCACGGAGAACGAATTGTAAACGGTTCCCGACCCCAGAAGCTGGGATTCATTTACTACGGCCATCCAGCCGCCGAGTCCGTCGGCAGCAATGGAGATGAGGTCGATTCCGCCATCAGCGCGGGCCGCGTAGGTTCCGACATCCAAAGTAGAGCCATCCGCACCGGTTAGCCCGAGGTAAGTCCGCCCGGACAAATTATCCGAAAGGGTCAGGTTGACCCATGAAGCGCCAGTATAATACATGTAGTCCACGCCACCGCCGGCGCGCGCGCCCCAGAAGGCACTGGGATTTCCAGCCGCGGTGTTCAGAGAGAGCGCCTGATAGACAGTGCTCAAATTCAGGCCGGTATCTACGGTGACCGCCGTATCCCCCACACTGTCATAATAGAGGAAATCAATGCCGCCACCCGCTCTGGCTCCGTAGCTGGACAGGATTTGTGAGCCGGCATTGGCCGGAGCAAGTGCGGTGTAAGTGGCGGACAGGTTGGAAGCCAGACCCCCTCACACCCCGTCTACACTCCACGCCCAGGGCCAACTCGACCCGCCCCCTCAAAAGCAATTTCTCCTCCGATCAACTCGGCTGAAACCCAATCCTCCGCTTTGGCCCCGCCTTCTCTCCGGAGTGCTCCGCCTTCGCCTTCCTGGCCTTGGCAATCTCCGCCTCGATCATCGCCTGCGTGACCACCCA
>CAYMHJ010000238.1:0-768 GCA_964390165.1 uncultured Prosthecobacter sp.
CCCGCAGACGACCTACGGCATGACGAAGGCGATGTGCGAGATGATGGTGAACGATCACACGCGCAAGGGCCACTTCGATGGCCGCAGCGTGCGTCTTCCTACCGTGATCGTGCGCCCCGGCAAGCCGAACGCTGCCGCGTCGAGCTGGGCCAGCGGCATGTTCCGCGAGCCGCTCAATGGTGAAGCGTGCATGCTGCCGATCCGCCGCGATCAACCGCATCCGATGACGGGATATCGCACGGTGATCGAGTCCTTCATCGCCTTGAGCGAAGTGGAGGAATCCAAGCTCGGCAAGGATCGTGCCTATGTGCTCCCGGCGCATCGTGTGACACCGCAGATCGCGGAGCAGGTCATCACCGAAATCGCCGCCGAGCGCGGGATCACGCTGGGACCGATTGTCGATGCCTTCGACGCACGCATTCAGGGCATCGTCGATAACTGGCCGCAGCAGGTGGACGGCGCACGCGCCGAAGCGATCGGTCTGCCGCGCCCGCCGGAGCTGAAGGTGATCGTGGAGCAGTTCGTGGAAGATTTTGGGCCCAAATGATCGGGTGATGCAGTTCAAAGAGACTCCATCTTCACCATCAGAGAATCATAACCCAGTGTGCGGTCAAACTTGGCTTCATGTTCGACACGCTCATCAGCTTTGAGGGTCGTGATACTCTTCACGCGATCACAGCAGAGCTTTAACAGCGTGCGCAGAATGAGGCGCGCATGGGGTGCGCCGAGACAGAGATGGGTGCCGAAGCCGAAGCTGAGATGCGGGTT
>CAYMHJ010000238.1:778-10195 GCA_964390165.1 uncultured Prosthecobacter sp.
TTGCGGTCGAGGCGCACTTCGTCGGGCTGCGGGAAAGCGGCTTCGTCAAAGTTGGCCGAGGCCCAGGTGAGTGAGATGCGGTTGCCGGCTTTCACAGGGACTCCATTCACGTCGGTGTCGGCAGGACACACCCGTCCGATGTGCGTGAGCGGCATGAAGACGCGGAAAAACTCCTCGCTGGCAAGTGTGATGCGCTTCGGATCAGCACGAAGAAACTCCAGCGCTTCAGGATGTTCTGCGAGATAACCAAGTGCGCAGGAGATCGTGTGGATGATCGTGTCGCGGCCACCGGCAAAGGCTAGATTGGCAAAGCCCATGCATTCTTCACGTGTGAGTTTGCGTCCGCGATAGTCCGCCTTCACCAGCGCACTGAAGAAGTCCTCGCCAGGATTCGCCTCGGCTTCGTTGAACTTCTGGTGCAGGTAGTCTTCCAGCACCGTGCCTTTTTTGAACTCACCGCCGGTGACTTTGAAAACATGGATGCCCCAGCCAATCCAGGTGTCCGCCTCGGACTCGGAGGTGTTCAGCAAATACGTCAGTGCCCGTGATTGCACGGGCAGCGCGAATTCGTTCACGATCTCGATGCTCTCGCGGCCTAACGCTTGCGTCAGCATGCCATCCAGCAGCGACTCGACCTTTGCCATCATCTCCGGCTCCTTCGCTCGTTGGAAAAACGGTTCGGCAATGGCTCGGTAGTCAGTATGCTCGGGTGGATTTGTCTCGATGGGAAGCTGCCGCATCGAACGCACGTCTTCCTCGGAGGGAATCGGTACGCGGAACGGCGCGTCGGAGCTGAAGGTCTGCCAATCCTTCGCCGCCTTGCGCACATCCTCGTGTCGCAGAATCATGGTGATGTTTTCGCCGTGAAACGGGCACTGCATCACGCCGGATTCGGCGCGGGCTTCTTTGAAGGGATCGGAAAAAGCGGACATGAATTGAGCCCTTCCTTAACGCGGTGTTGAAAGTGATTTCGAGCACTAACCTTGGCAAAAACAGGTCAGGGAATGCCTTTGAGGCGATATTCCATGCTCTCGTCGAGCAGTGCGCTGGGTTATCGCCTGAGATATTCCAGCGCAGCGGCCCGGAACTCGGCATCGGCCGGATACTGGCCGGTGCGCTGTTTCGCGTTAGTCAGATGCTGTTTCGCCCAGGTGAAGTAGCGCTGGTGCGTGTGCCAGATGGGCTGCTTCTCGTTTTTTTCGTTGATGAGCCAGAAGCCGCCGGGTTTTTCGGGGGTGCCTTCGTTGTCGTAGAGTTCCCAGTAGAGGACGAAGGGGCAGCCCCATTCGAGGGCGGCGATCATGGTGTCGATGCTTTTGCGGTTGGTCACCTCGGGCGGGTAGCGTCGCGCGGGGAAGCCGTATTCGCCGATGAAGACGCGTTTGCCGGGGATGCCGGGCTTGGGCTTCAGTTTCGATTCGAGATGGTCGAGCGCGGCGTGGAGGTCGTCGCGGATGCCGCGCTGGAGGCTGTCGTAGCAGGAGTAGCTGACGAAATCGACGTCCACCTGCGGGAGGATGTCGTTGGCGAGGCATTGGCCGCCTTTGAGGAAGGGCTCGACGAGGTTCGCCTCGGTGTAGTGCCAGACTTCGACGTTTTGATGCGGTGTGTCGCGCTTCGCGTCGTCGATGGCCTGCTGGCGGACCTTGAGCCAGGCGATGAAGTTGTCGCCAAAGTGCTCGGGGAAGGGCTGTTTCGGGTCAAAGTGCGGCCGCAGATGCCAGTCGCCCTCCCAGTGGCCGAGGTAGAATTTTTTGCCGCTGCCGCTGTAGGTGCGCAGCAGGTGGGCGACGAGGTCAAACATCTCACGATACTCCAGATCACGCTCCGCAGGCTTGAAGGTGCCTGCGCTGCCATGCGTGGTGAAGGGATAGGCCCAGATGAAGAAGTGCGTGAACGGCATGTCGAGCACTGCGCGATGCGTCGGTTCCTTCGCCGCGATTTCGGCGAGTGTTTGGAGGCCGGGATTGCTCCCGCGCACATTCACCTTCGTCTTGCCAAACGAGGCCTGCTTCGAGATCGAGAACTTCATGATGCCCGATCCCAGCTCCGCAATGAGCTTCGCGCTCTCCAGCAACGGCTCCTCCTGCGTGAACTGATACCGCCCGCCGATCGCCTGCGTGCCGAGGAGCATGTTTGGCGGCTCCGCGGGGAAGGCGGAGAGCAGAGGGCAAAGGGCGAAGAGGAGGAGGCGCATTCCTCAAAGACCTGTGGTCAATCCATCAATCAAGCTCTCTCGTCCTCGAAAAATGTTTCTCAAAGCCGCCTCCGCCAACTCCAGCTCCAGATATGGTGCGGCAAACGACACAACCACTTCATTACCATCGATTCCGTCAATTTTTCCTGCATGCAGAGTCAGTCGAAACTGGCTAGATGAAAAGACACAATGGGATATCGCATCAAACGCAGAACGTGACTGATCACCGATCTCTAGGCCAATGCCGTGATCATTTTCTTCGGATGTGCCTCTGGTAAGGCTCAAATAGTTCCCATCATCGCCCTTCATGAAAAGAAGCGCGAAGTTCTCACCATCGTCCGGGTCTGCCTCAATGTGCGTGGCGTTGATGTGCATTACTGAGGGAATTTCCTTTGATAAACGCAGGCCTCGTCACTTCCCCTCCTCCAACCTCTTCCTCCATCGCGGCAGCTCCTTGCCGAGGAGTTCGGCGGGGCGGGTGCTGAAGAAGTCGTAGGCGACTTTGTTTTTGGCGGCCATTTCTTGGAAGGTGTGGTACACGATGCCGTCGTCGGCGCCGGCGAAGATGGGTTTGGCGGTCTTGAGGTCGTAGAAGCGGGCCCAGAGCACGTCGGTGGAGGCGGGGTCGGCGATGTAATCGGTCTTGCCCTTGTCGTTCTTCGTTTTGCGCAGGCCGGTGAGGCGGTGGGCGTCGAACCACTTCAGCGCGGCCCCGATGATGGCGACGACCTCGGGCGTGGTGGGGCCGCTGCGCATGAGGAACTTCACGAGGTTCGCGGATTCGCCGCCGCTGAGGGACGGCGGCTCCTTGGCGCGGGCTTTGACGGGCTCGAGCGTGAGCGGATGATGCTGCGCACACCAGACGGTGGGCTGGCCGTCGATGCGGACCTGCATGGCGGCGATGTTGGCGATGCCTTTGTCGAACGCGGCCTGTGCACGCTGCTTCAGCGCGTCGTCGGCGAAGGCGAAGTGGTTGTCGCCCTCGGCGAGGTCGTGCAGCACTTCGAGGATGTGCACCATGGCGTCGTCGTTGAGCGTGATGGCCTCGTGGTAGCCGCGCTCGACGGGGTAGTTTTGCGGCCAGCCGCCGTTCGGATACTGCGCGGCGAAAACGTAGTCGAGGCCCTTCATCAGCGCGGCCTTCACGTCGTCGCGTTTAGTGGCGGTGAAGACACCGGCGAGGAACTTGATCTGCTCGGTCGTGGTGCGGTTGTCAAAGGTGCCGCAGTAGTGCCAGCCATCGCCGGATTGATTCGACCAGTGCGTGCCGGGCTGGCGCGGGCCTTTCGTGTAATCGACCGCCTTGGACCAGCCGCCGGTGGGTGTCTGGTAGCTGATGACGATCTCGGCGAGTTTCTGGTTCTCCGTGCTGGCGAACCACTCCGCTGGCGTGTCGCTATCGTGCTCAAACTCGGCGCGATTGTGCGGCGCGGGCTTTGCCTCGGCCTTGGCGCGTTCTTCATCGAGGATGCGATGCTCGGTTTCGGCAAAGGAACGCGATTTCGCGATGTAGGTGGTCCACTCGGCTCGCTGTGCTTCGGGGAGCTTCGCGAGCAGTTCGTCGGTCAGCAGCGTGAAGGGCTTTTCGGAGGCCTGAGCGAAGAGCAACGGGCAAAGGGCGAAGAGGAGGAGGCGCATGGTGGCAAACGAAGAGGTTTTAACCGCTGATATGACGCTGATTAAACGCTAATGTCTGAATTCAAGGATCAGCGTCTCATTAGCGTCAAATTAGCGGTTCGAAGTTTATGCTTCCTCCAGCACGGCCAGTTCGCTGAGCAGCGTGGTGGCGTAGGTGCCTTTGGGCAGGGCGAAAGTCAGCTGGAGGTCGCCATTTTCAAGGACGGTGAAGCTCGGCTGCTCGGGGCGCAGGCGCATGACGCGGCGCTCCTGGCGCAGACCGGCTGCTTCGAGGCCGGTGGTGAGTCCGGGGTGCTCGGCGGCGATTGCGGCTTCGAGTTCGCGCACTTCGCCGATGCTTTGCAGCTCGCCCACGCCCCAGAGCGGCGCGGTGAGTTCGCACACGCCTTGCTCGAAGCGCTGAGCTTCATCGCCGCGATGTTTTTCGGGCAACAGGATGGTGCCGTTGTCGGCGAAGCCATAGACCTCGCCGCTCAGGGCGCGATCCCAGGTGCCAGCGGCCATGCGGGCGGCGACGATTGCATTGAAGAGGTGACTGCGTGCCGCCGAGAGCAAGATGCCGCGCAGCAAGCGGTCGGGGCTGAAGTCACCGCGAAACATGGCGAGCGCTTTTTCGACGTTGCGGCCCTCGTTGCCAAAACGTTGCGTGCCGAAGTAGTTCGGCGCACCGCGCTTGACGATGCGCTGCCAACGCTCCGCTGCGAGCGCGGTGTCGAAGTCCGGCTCACGCAGGCGAATGGTGAAGCGATTGCCGAGATGGATGCCGCGGCGCAGTTTGCGTGTGTTTCGTGTGATGCGCAGCACACGCAGGCCCTCCGACTCCAGCGCGGCGGGCTCGGGCGAAGCCTGTCCCGGCATATGCAGGCTAAACCACTGCCGTGTGACGGCGTGGCGGTCCTTCAAGCCGCAGTGACTGACCAAACGATGCCGCAGGCCCAGCGCATCGGCGAGGCGTGCAGCGGCGGTGTTGCTGTCGAGATCACGCTTTTCCACCCACACGAGGCAGTGCTCTCCTTCACCGGAGGGCTCAAAGCCGAGCACTTCCTCGACAACAAAATCCTCCGGCACCGATTTGAACTGAACTCGCCCCAACGGGCCGCCGTGGAGGTGGGGAAGGTGATCGGGGTCGAAGGTCATCGAGTTTTCTGATCCTGCTTCACCGCCTCGACGGATTTGAGCAAGTTCTCTTTCCACATACCTTACCGTGCTGAAAGCTGGTCAGCGGCCTCAAGCATATGTCCAAAGCATCACGGCTTCTGCCATGGTGTGCTGCCACCGCGTTGGATGTGCTTACGCAGACCTTCAGCCATCTCGTTGAAGACCTTGGGTGCCTTGGGGGCGACGTTGGTCTGCTCCTGCGGGTCGTTTTGAAGATGGTAGAGCTCGAGCGGGCTGAAGGGATCGTTTTGCATGAGCTTCCACTCGCCGCGGATGAGGGCCTGGTAGTCCTTGCCGCCGTATTGGCGACCGCCTTCACGACGCACGAAGTAAAGATCCCGCGGTTGCTTGATGCTGCCGCCTTTCAGAAGAGGCACGAGGCTCACGGCATCGAGTTCTGGCGAGGGCTTGAGGCCGGCGAGTTCGAGGAAGGTAGGGAAGAGGTCGAAGTTCAGTCCCTGATAATCGCTGCGGCTGCCGGGCTTGATTTGCGCGGGCCAGCGAATCATGAAGGGCACACGCAGGCCGCCGTCGTAATGATCCTGCTTCCCGCCACGCCACGGATCGTTGTTCTGCGCATGCGGCACGGAGCCGCCATTGTCGGCGCTGAAAACGACGACGGTGTTTTCTTCCAAACCGACTTCTTCGAGCACCGCAAGCACCTTGCCGATGCGATCATCCAGGTGCTCGACGAAGGCCACGTTCATTGCCCGCTTTTCATCGAGTTGCGGCGCTCGTGCTTTCACCTTCGCCACCCACTCCGCCGGTGGCTCGATGGGAAAATGCGGCGCGTTGTAGGCGAGGTAGAGGAAGAACGGTTTGTCCTTCGACTTCGCCCGCTCGCGCAGGTAATCGCCCGCCCAGTCCGTGAAAATGTCCGTCGCATGTCCTTGAGGATCGACGACTTCGGCATTGAGCCGCATGTAGTTGTTCCCGTGGCGCAGATGCGTCGTGTAGCTGTCCATCATGTCGCCGAGGAAGCCGTGAAAGTGGTCAAAGCCGCGCTCATTCGGCGTGTTCGGCGACTCCAACCCGAGATGCCACTTGCCGATGATTCCAGTGTGATAGCCAACCATCTTCAACTCATCCGCAATCGTCGGCACACCCGGCTTGAGGTAGCCCCACGAGTTCTCCGGCTGCGTGCGGATGACGCCTGGTACTCCGACACGATCCGCGTAGCGCCCCGTGAGCAGCGCTGCACGCGAAGGCGAGCACACCGTGCAGTTCGCCCGCATCGCCGTGAAAAGCAGGCCCTCCTTGCCGATGCGGTCGATGTTTGGCGTCTGCACATCGGATTCGTGATAAGCCGAGACATCGCCATACCCGTGATCATCGGCGAAGATGAGCAGGAAATTCGGCTGCGACGCGATGAGCGGAGAACTGAATGTTAGAAAGAGGAGAAAAAGCCGGTTCATACGTTGATGGGGTTTATTTCCGCGTGTGGCCACTTTCGCGGGCCTGCGCGAGCTGGGCGCTGAGTAGTTTCACGACATCGGGATGCTGATCGGCAACGTCTGTCGTCTCCCCGATGTCTTTAGTTAGATCGAAGAGCGTCTGCTGCTTGCCGTCTTTGCTCTCCGTGAACTTCCAGCGGCCTGAGCGCACGGCGAGGATGTTGTCCTGCGTGTCGCCCTGCAGGATGGTAATGGGGCGGATGGGATCGGCGAGCGATGGATCGCGCAGCGCGGGCAGGATGTCGAAGGAGTCTTCGCCAGCGTTGTCCGGCAGTTTTACATCGACAATGCTAGCGATGGTGGCGAGCAGGTCGGTGAGGCAGATGGTTTGCTCCGAAGTCGAGGCTGCGGGGATCTGGCCGGGCCATCTTACGATGAACGGCACGCGATGCCCACCCTCGAACGGCGTGCCTTTGCCATCGTGCCAGGGGCCGTTCGTGAGGTGGCCCATCGCTTTGGCGTCGCGCTTGGCGGTGCGGAACTTTTCACGCACGCCACAGGCCTCGCTCGCGAGGTTGAGCTTCATCTTTTGCGTTCCTTTGAAATCGTTGGGCGTGCCACCGTTGTCGCTACTGAAGAAGATCAGCGTGCGCTCGGAGAGCTTCAGTTCCTCCAACGTGGCGAGGATTTCACCGACGTGGGCATCGAGTTCCTGGATGTGATCGCCGAGCAGTCCCGCCTCACTCGTGCCACGAAAAGGCTCCGCCGGAGTGATGTGCGTGTGGGACGCGCAGGGCGTGAAGTAGAGGAAAAATGGACGCGCGGCATTCTCGCGAATGAAGCCGATGGCCTTCGCGGTGAGCGTGGTGTCCACCAGGTCTTCGACACGCGGTTGCGCGACGCCTTCGGGAAAGTCGCGACCCTCCACGATGCGATACGCCTCACCCGGTTTCCGCCCGACGATGTCGTGGTTCTCGATGAAGACGCGGTAGCGGTCGTTGTGGTTCTGCGGCACGCCGAAGTGATAATCAAAGCCCACCTCCAGCGGTCCGGTGATGGGCAGCGCGTTCCAGTCCTTGCTGTAACCGAGATGCCACTTCCCGATCGCCGCCGAGCGATAACCCTGCGCCTTCAGTATCGATGCGATGTTCATGCGGTCCTTCTCCAGGTTGTAGTCATTCCCCTTCTTGTGCAGCCGCCATGGCGAGCGCCCCGAAAGCAAACCATAACGCGAAGGCGAGCACACGGAAGCGGGCGAATGAGCATCCGTGAAACGCACGCCCTCACGCGCAAGCCGGTCGATGTTCGGCGTCTTGATTTTCGCCGCGCCGTAACAGCCGACATCGCCATAGCCGAGATCGTCCGCGAGGATGATGACGATGTTTGGCTGCGCCGCGAAGAGTACGGGGCAGAGGGTGAGGAGAAAAAAGAAGTGTTTCATGAAGACGGAGGTTGTTTGGCTGACAGCAAATGGGGCAGAAAAATGGAGTCTGACATTTGCTGCCCCCATTTTTCTGTCAGCTCGGCTATTTCTTCCTCGCATTGGCTGCTGTGGCGGCTTTGGGATAGCGCACGACTTTCATGTCGTTCTTTTGCGGAGCACCGGGTGTGCTGCGACCAGCGCGGATGAGTTTTTCAAAGGCGGCCTGCATGGCTTTGACGCGGTCGGGATGCAGCGGGGCCACGTTCATCGATTCGGCGAGGTCTTCGTCTAGGTTGTAGAGTTCCGGCTCGGCGGCGGCGACGTATTTCCACGGACCATCGCGGAAACTCGGCATGCCGCCGCAAGCGGTGTTCACGGCGTTTGTGCGGATGGGGCGGTCCTCGCCTTTGAGCAGCGGCATGACGCTGAAGCTGTCTTCGGCAGCATTCTCAGGCAGTTTGAAGTCGAGGATCTCGGCGAGCGTGGAGAGAGTGTCGGCTTGGAGCACGAGTTGTTTGCAGACGCTGCCTGCTTTGACGACTCCGGGCCATTTCACGACGAAAGGCACGCGATGACCACCTTCATAGACTGAGGTCTTGTATTCGCGCAGCGGGCCGCTGGGGAAGTGGCCCTGCGCCTCCAGCGGCGGCACGCCGATGTAGGACGCGCAGCCGTTGTCGCTGGTGAAGAGCACGAAGGTGTCTTTATCAACGCCTGCGGTCTTCAGCGCATCAAGCACGCGACCAATCACAGCATCGGTCTCCATCACGAGATCGGCGTAGTCGCTGTTGAGCCGGCTTTTGCCCTTCCACTCGGCATTCACGGCCAGCGGCGTGTGCGGTGAAGTAAGCGGCAGGTAGAGCAAAAAGGGCTTCTTCGCCTCCGACTGCGTTTTGATAAACTTTTCCGCCCGAGCCGCCAGCGCGGGCAAAATGCCCTCCAACTGCCAGTCGGGCAGTGCGGGGCCTTGGATACTCGCTTGATTCTTCACCAATTTCGATGCGGGCAGCAGTTCGCTTGGGATGCCGACGGTGCGATCTCCATCAATGAAACAATACGGTGGCCAGTTCGGCACGTCGGTGCCGAAATACTCGTCAAAGCCGCGCTCCGTCGGCCCTCCAGGGATGCGCTGCGAAAACACCGCCTTCCATGTCTCGCGATGCGCGGCAGTGATCGTCGTCGATACCTCGCCGCCACCGCCCGGCTTGCCACCGAAGCCGCCGAAGTGCGCTTTTTGCTCCGGCGTGATCGGCCAATCGCTGCCGAGGTGCCATTTTCCGATGCAAGCTGTGCGGTAGCCGTGCTGTTGCGCCAGTTTGCCAATCGTCAGGCGCTCCGGCGAAATGAGCGGCTTCCCCCACACGCTGACGATGCCGGACTGCAAGGTCGTCCGCCAATGATAGCGCCCCGTGAGCAGCGTGTAGCGCGACGGCGAGCAACACCCCGAACTCGAATGCCCATCCGTGAAGCGCATCCCCTCTGCCGCGAGCCGATCCATGTTTGGCGTGGGGATTTTCGAGCGCTCCGGGTTGTTCGCCTGCATGTCGCCGTAGCCGAGATCATCGGCGAGGATGATGACGATGTTGGGCTGTGCCGCGAAAAGGGCG
>CAYMHJ010000239.1:0-10172 GCA_964390165.1 uncultured Prosthecobacter sp.
CATGGCCGGTGGTGCCTCCACGACGGTCAAAAAGTCCAGCATCGTCAAGAAAGAGGAGTTGAAGGACTCGCTGATGCCGCCCGGCCTCGCGGGCGCGATTGGGCCGCAGGGCTTGGCGGACCTCGTGGCTTATCTCCAGACGCTGAAGTGATTCGTTTTGCTGGTGCGCGTCTTTGCTTTGTGGCACAGGCGTATTTCACACATCATGCTCCGCCTTTCCCTCAAGATGCTCTTTGGCGATACCGCCAAGTTCCTCATGCTCGTGGCGGGGCTGGTCTTTGCCACCTTTTTGATGGCGCAGCAGAGCGCGGTGTTCTGCGGACTCATGAGCTGGACTACGGCCACGCTGAAAAATGTGCCTGCGCCCATATGGGTGGTGGAGGCGAAGGTGGAGCAGGTGAATGAGACGAACCCGCTGCTCGACACCGATGTGGCCCGTGTCCGCAGTGTCGACAGCGTTGCCTGGGCGGCACCGATCTATTCCGGTCTGATGCGTGGCAGGCTGAAGGATGGGAGCTTCAAACTGATTCAACTCATCGGGATCGATGCGACGACCCTGGCTGGAGCACCAGCGAAGCTGATCGAGGGAAACATCGCCGATCTGCGTTTGCCTCATGCCGTGGTGATTGATGATCTTGCCAGAATCAGGCTTTCTGAAAAAAAGGATGCCTCGGGGAAAAAGATCCCAGTTCAGGTCGGTGATGTTTTCGAGATCAATGATCAGGAGGCGCGAGTCATCGGCATCGCTGACGCGACGAAGAATTTCACTGGCGGTCCTTATGTCTGGACCACCTATGAGCGTGCCCTTCAGTATGCTCCGCCGCAGCGGAAGATGCTATCCGCCGTCATCGCGGCTCCGAGAACGGGGATCAGTGAAGTAGAGTGCGCTGCGGACATCGCAAAAGAGACGGGACTCAAAGCCTACCTGAATCGGGGATTCAGCCATGGGGAAGGGGACTTTAATTACAGTACGGTGTGGTGGTATGTGAAGAACACCGGCATTCCTTTTTCATTCGGAATCACGGTCGCCATCGGTTTTGTCGTTGGCATCGCCATCTCCAGCCAGACCTTTTACAGCTTTGTGCTGGAGCACATGAAGCACCTCGGTGCCCTGAAAGCCATGGGAGCCTCCACATGGACACTCTGCCTGATGCTGCTCACCCAGGCATTCACTGTGGGTGGCATTGGCTACGGCATCGGTCTCTTTTTTACCTCGGGTTTTGCGAAGGTGGCGCTAAAGAATGAAGAGCCGCCCTTCTACATGCCCGAGATCGTGCCGCCCGCGGTGCTAGTTGTTGTCATTCTGATTTGTTCCCTGTCCTCCCTGCTCGGCATCTGGCGTGTGGCTCGTCTTGAGCCTGCGATGGTGTTTCGTGGATGAGGTTCTCAGGCAGTTATTTTGTCCATTTCACGGCAAAGGCGGATGGGGAAAACTGGATGAAGCGCCACCCACCTGGGAGGAGACGAGGGCAGGTGAGGTAGAAGGTTGCAATCATGCATCGAAATCCCGCAACTTCCCAGTTCTGTGCGCGTTCCAAGAAATTCCCCGCCACGTTCCACTGCATGTCTTTCGCCGCTTCTACCCTGCTACTTCCGTCTCCTGATGCTTCGTGGCGCCTGTGGAAGCCGAGAGCTTCCGGTCCCGGAGAGGCGGTGGAGACGCCCTCCACAGTTCAGGTTAAGGGGAAGCCTCTCGTCGTGGGGCTGCCTGCCTCCGCCTGCCGCACGGTGGGCATGCTGCTGCCAAATGCGGATCATGAGATGCTGGAGCAAATCATCATCACCCAGCTTGAACGTCGTGGATTGAAGCTCGTGGGTGGAGATGATCGGAATTTCCGCTGGCATCTGCTGACGCAAACGGCCTCCAGTGCCACGGTGAGTGTAGATGTGCTGGCTGATCCTTTCCCCTCGGATCTGGCCCTGATGCAGGCATCTGACTACACGGCGGCACTGCGATTGGTGAGTCTGCCAGCGGGGCAGATCATCATTTTGGAGGAGAATGGCTCCCAGGTACTAGCAGCAGGTTATCAGGGAAAGCTCTATCACAGTCACATCTTTGCCCCGGCGGCCACGCTGAGTGCGGAGGAACTTGCGCAGGAGATCGTGCTGGCACGCGTGGCCTTGGAGGCCGAGTTGGGTGAGGGACTCTTCAATGGCATCAGTCTCATCGGCCAGCCATGGGAGCGGGAGCAGATGGAGATCCTCCATGATCTCACTGGCATGACGGTGCGTCCGCTGGCGCAACTGCCGCCAAACTCGGATCTCGACACACATTCCTGGCCACGCCTGCTGCCAGCTGTGGTGCGTGAATCCCAGCAGAGTGCAGCGCGGCGTGGGAAGATCCTTCGCTTTGGCATCCTTGGCGGGCTTCTCTTTCTGGCGTTGGCATTCCTGGCCTTTGCCTACCTGCGCTTTCAGGAAACTCATGCCGCTCAGCTTCAGGCAGAAGTGGATGAGACCACGGCCCCTGCCGCGCAAGTGCGCCAGACGGCAGACATGTGGAAGTCGCTCTCGCCGGCCATCGAGCCAAAGCTCTATCCCATGGTGCTGCTCGCAGAAATCACCAAGCTCATGCCGCCGAGCGGCATCGTGATCCGCCGCTTCCAGATCAAGGACAACTCGATTGACCTCCAGGGTGAGGCGCGCGATGCGCAGACGGCGGTGCAGTTCATGGAGGATCTGCAAAAGCACTCCGTTCTGAGCCGCTACACCTGGTCCAAACCCAGTCCCAACGTCAAAGGCGGAACGGCTGAGTTCCGCACGCAGGGCAAGGCTCAATAGCCTTATCCACTTAAAGACTTCCAGACCATGGCCGCCAAGCTCACCTCCCGCGAAAAAAACCTCCTCCTGCTCTGTGTAGGAGTGCTCGTGCTCATGGCTGGCATGATCGTGGCCAAGCAATTCCTGGACCGCCGGAAAGCGGCGCTGGAAAAGATAGTCACTCTTCAGCGACTGAAGCTCGAAAACGAAGGGTGGGTGAAGGAGCGTCCTTTCTGGGACAAACGCCGGAATTGGCTCAGTGCAAAAATGCCCACCACCGAAAGTCTCGGACGTGCCCAGGGACAGCTTCTCCAGGATTTGGAGGACTCTGCGCTCGAGTGGGGCATCACCGCCGAGCAACCCACACTGCCTCCCCTGACCACCACGCCGAATCCTGCCTACCGCGAGGTCACTGTCTCTGTCCGCCTGCGCGGGGATCAGACCACCGTCCTGAACTGGCTAGCCACACTGCAATCCCCTGAAATGTTTCAGGCTGTGCGTGAACTCCAGGTGGAGATCGACACTCGGGCTCGCGAAAAGACACCCCAGGTCATCTGCAACCTCACCCTCGCCCGATGGTTCAAGCCCGAGTCCGGCATTTAACCACCCCCTACGACCGCCATGAAAACATCCAGCCTTTGCCTGCTCGCTGCCATGTCACTGCCATTGTGGGCCCCGGCCGCAGGGGAGATCGACCCCGACCTGCCACAGCCCTTTGATCCTGGCACGCTCGCCGCCGTCAGCACGAGTTCACCATTCACCCGCATGGTGAACATGTCTGACAACCTTGTGCTCACCAGCATCTCTTATATCAATGGCAAACCCGTGGCGACGATCTTCAACAAGGAGACCAAGGAGAGCTTCATCGTCTCCAACGAGCCCAATTTTCAAGGCTGGGTGCTCAATGAAGCCATGCCTGCGCCTGACATCACCCGCAGCCGTGCCGTCGTCACCATCGGAGGAGAGCAGGTGAAAGTCAGCTACGCCGCGATTACGGCTGCTGACATGAAGGGGGGGAAGAAACCTGAGAAAAGCAGTGGCGACCGCCCACCTCCTGGAGGCGAAGGCTTCCGCCGCGAAGGTCGTGGCCCGAGTGAGGAAGACCGAAAGAAGTATGAGTCCCTCTCCGACAAGGCCAAAGAGAAGTTCCGCGACATGATGCGCAGTAAGTTCAGCGATGAAAAATTCCGTAACGCGCCGGAAGAAGAGCGCCGCAACATCATCCGCAAGGAATTCGAACGAATCGAAAAGGATGACAAAGGCGGAAAGAAATAAAAGTAATCGCTCATCTATCCCTGGAATCCGCGCCCATTGATTCACCGACGCACTGCGTCACCCCCTTTTCTAAATGCATCGCACCCTAGTCTCCCTCGCCACTTCGCTCACCCTCGCGGCTACTCTTTCTGCTCAGGATGCTGCTCCAGCGCCCGCCACTCCAGCACCTGAGGCACCACAAGCTACAGATTCAGCAACTCAGCCCCCCGTGCCAGCGGCACCTGCACCTGTTGAAGGAGCCCGCCCGTCCGTCCCGCCAGCGGGAGCTGATGGGGCACGCACATCTGGGCCAGGAGGGCCGCCTGGGGCCGGTGGTTTCGGTCCAGGGGGACCGGGTGGTGTTCCTGGCAGTGGCTTTCGCCGTCGCTTCGGCAGTGGAGAAGGCGGCCCTGGTGGCAGCTTTGGTGGTCCTCCCGGCATGGGCGGAGCCCCCGGTGGTGACACCGCGAGCACGCTCTCCCAGAC
Source organism: uncultured Prosthecobacter sp. (assembly GCA_964390165.1). GTDB lineage: Bacteria > Verrucomicrobiota > Verrucomicrobiia > Verrucomicrobiales > Verrucomicrobiaceae > Prosthecobacter. The sequence goes on from CAYMHJ010000239.1 coordinate 4,501, forward strand.
CATCCGCATGGAGGGGGAAAAGATCGTTCTCCAGTTCCCAAACAATCCCGTCATGGACATGCTCAGCATTTATGAGCTGCTCACCGGCGTCACTTTGATCAAAGACACCAGCATCCTCGAAGGCGCGCCAGTCAGCCTGGCCACACCGAGAGCCGTTGAGAAGGCGGAGGCCATCAAGCTCATCGAAGCGACATTGCTCACCAATGGTTATGCCATCGTCATGGAGGCGGACGGAAAAAGCGCCCGCATCCTGCCCGCCCGCAGCCAGGGGGCCAACGCAGTTCAATTCTCCCATGGGGTAAAGTTTTACACCTCCGCGCAAGATCTTCCAGTGGGGGAGACCATCGTCACCTACTTCATGAAGCTGGACAATCTCGACCCTGAGACCGCCGGCACCATGCTCTCCGGCCACGTCGGCCTAGGCGTCTATGGTCGCATTACTCCCGTGCTTGTGCCGCCTGGTCTTTTGATCACCGAGAGCAGCACCGTCGTGAAGCAGCTCATCAGCATTCGTGAAGCCATCGACATCGCCGCCAGTGCCGCATCGCTTGTCACGAAGTTCATCCCGCTGGAGCACGCCGACGCCGCCACCGTGGCCCAGATCATCCAGGCCACCCTTTCCGCCCAGGCTGAGGAAAAAGAGAGCAAAGGCGTGAACACCATCCGCGGAAATGCCGCCAGCGATGGGCGCAAAGAAGACAATAACAACAGCAGCAGCCGCGACTCGCGTGACAACGCCCCGCGCGTGAATCCAGTCTTCATCAATGGTCAGTGGGTGATTCCGAACTCGCCCTCCGAGCCTGCCACCACAGCCCAGGTCATCGCCGACACACGTCTCAATCAGATCCTCATTGTCGCCTCCACCGCAGATTACACCTACATCGCCAGCATGATTGCGGAGTTCGACAAGCCTCTGAAAGTCGATGTACCCTACGAGAGGAAGCTCAAATACGCCGCTGCGGTCGATGTCATGGCCGCCGTCGTCGATCTCCTCACCGAACCGACCGGTGGAACCACGGCGCTTCCCGGAGGCGGCAGTCTGCAAAGCCAGCGCCAGCAGAGCTTTGCCTCCACCAGCAGTCAGCTTCTCGGTGGACGTACCACCACCGGGACCCGGGGCGGGCAGGTGCTCTCCACCTCGGGCGGAGGTGCGGATGACACTGCATCAGCGACTTCGGGCATCGGTTCCAGAGCTGATCTGATCCAGGGACCCTCGGAGGACAATGCACCTATCTCGGTGCTTGTTGGCAAAACCCGCGTCGTCGCTGACCCCATGGCGAACTCCATCCTTGTGGTCGGACGCACCAGCGAGATTGAGAAGGTCAACGGCCTGCTGGATAAACTCGATCGTCGTCCTTCGCAGGTCTATCTCGCCACCGTCATCGGCCAACTTACACTGGATGATGGCTTCGAGTTTGGAATCGATTACCTGACGAAGGTGAACAACCAAAATGGTGACAAAACTAACTTCACCGCAGGCAACTTTGTCTCCAATCGAGACCTTTTCAATCGAGTGCCGGATGTCCGCACCAACCTCGCCAACGCCATCCCAGGCGTGAATGGCCTGAATCTCTACGGGGCCATCGGTTCAGGCGTGGAGGCGTTCGTCTCAGCACTCGAAACCACGGACCGCTTCAAGGTCCTCTCTCGTCCCTCGGTCTTCGCTTTGAACAACAAGAAGGCCGTCATCACCTCCGGCACACTCATTCCCGTGCCCGCACAGACTGTGCAAAACCTGAATGCCAACAACGCGGGCACCTTCACCACCACCATCGAATATCGTGATGTTGTACTGAAACTGGAAGTCGTGCCTCTCATCAATGAGGACGGCGAGGTCAATCTCACCATCGCCCAGATCAACGACACGGTGATCGACACCACGGTTATCGCCAACAACACCGTGCCTATCATCGCCACCGAGCAGATTGTCACCTCTGTGAATGTGCGTGACAGGAACACCATCGTGCTTGGTGGCCTCATTTCTGAAACCAAGGACAACAGCACCTCCGGCACGCCTTTCCTCAGTCGTGTTCCGGGCGTGGGACATCTCTTCAAGCGTACGAACAACAGTCTCGCCCGCAAAGAGCTCATCATCTTCATTCAGCCCACCGTGGTGACCAGTGAGAATGACATGCGAATTAGCTCAGCCAAAGAAGACTACCGCACCAAGATCGGCGCAGATGTCGCCGAGCGCTTCCCCGAAGATGTGAACATCCAGGCCGTCCGCACCTCGGATGAAGCCGACCAGACTGCCGGGCAAAAGAAAAAAGGCTTCTTCAACCGCATCTTCACCCGTGATGGCAACATCAAAAAATCCCCTCCACCTCCCAGCCTGAGGCGGTAGAAGGGACTCGGACAAAGAGGGATTCCTGGTAAAAAGCTACTCCCCTGTGGAATCCGATGAGGTGGATCGCCCGCCCATTCGGGCTTCGATTTTTGACATGAGCTGTCCTAAAAGCGGGTCTTGCGGATTCATGTGATGAGCGGCCTGAAGGTGGATCATCGCCTCACTGAGTTGATTTTTACAGGTATAGACCATGCCCAGCACCTTGCGGGTTAGGAAGTCATCCGGCGAGGCTGCCGCGAGTTTGATCAAATTGCGCTCGGCTTCATCCAGCCGCCCGAGGCCGGCCATCGCCAAAGACAGGTGATACATCAGTGCTTTGTTTTCGCGAAGAATTGGCGTGGAATCCAGCAGTGGCAGCCCCACATCCAGACACTCCTGCCAGCGTCGAAGACTAGCCAGAGAATGGATCAGATTAGTCTTTGCCCCTGGGTAATTCGGATTGAGTGTTATCGCTCGCTGATAGCATCCGATGGCCTTCTCATGCTGGCGGGACTCGCTGTAGGCTGCCCCCAGGTTCACCCATGCCCCAAATTTTCCAGGGCTCCGAGTCAGGGTGTCCTCCCATAGCGCCGCATTGCTGCGCCAGTATTCATTTCTCAGACAGGTGCCTGCTGCCAGAGTCAGCACTGTGAGCACGACCAGGGACTCAGAAATGGGCACGGCCAAGCGTAGGCGTGCGCAGGTGGAACGCAGCCAGTCCAGAATGCACATCACCAGAACAAGCAGACCGATCGACGGTAGATAGGTTCGATGGTCAGCCTTCATGTCCGGCAGAGGGATGAGGCTGGATGAGATGGAGACCGTGATGAAGAACCAAAGCGTAAAAACCAGGCCAATACGGGTGCGGACATCCTCCGAATGGCGGCAGAAAGCATGGACCACCAGACCGGTCAGGATCATCAGGATCAGGAGTGATGCCAGCACAGGCAGCTCCAGCAGGGAATGATACACTGGCCATTCGGGCATCACATTCAAGCCAGAAGGCCACAGGATTTGTCTCGCATAATCCGTCACCACCGTGATCTGGGTGATCAGATAAGTATAATGATCCCAGGGCTGGATGCGGAAGTTCACTAGGTTCATCCCTGCGCTCAGGCTCAGGCTTCCGGTCTGAGCCCAGGCTGTTAGCATCACCAGCACGGGGATCAGCGGCATGCACAGCAGGAGCGGGACTGCCAGCCTTGCGGCCATTCGCAGCGGTGCCCTGACTACCAGCCAGTGCAGCAACAAAGCCATCAGAGGCGCAGTGAAGACATCTTCCTTGGTCAGCATCCCCGTCAGAACACACACGACAGCACCTGTGCCCGCCAGCCATCTCCGCCAGCCAGGAGCTGCCCCACAAGCCGCCAGATGCAGATACAAAGTCAGTAAATAAAAGGTGGTGGAGAGCGAGGTGAAGCGCTGGATGACATACGTCACTGATTCCGTCGCCAGCGGATGCACAATGAAGAGCAGTGCTGCCCCCGCCGGGATGAAAAGGGATGACGTGGTGCGCTGCAGCAATTGCCTCAGGAGGCCGAAGATCAGCAGGCCGTTCGCCGCGTGAATCAGCATGTTCATCACACGATACCAGCGTGGATTAAATCCATCCAGAGCATGGTTCAGATGCAGGGATGCATAGGCCACCGGGCGCAAAATCACATTCGTGGCCAGGTCCGGGTCGGCATGCATCCGCTGCGGTCGAGTGGCAAACTCCTGGAAATCATCCAGATGGGGAAATCCTCGGGATTCGAGGAAAAGCGGACTCTCCGCCATGTAATAGTGGTCGTCGTACACCAACGGAAAATCGGCAGTCCAGGCATACAGGCTGGCGGTAAGTACACCAATCACCAGCAGCAGACGCCGCCAGGGCGCGGACTTGACTGGCTCCATCATGGCTGGCAAGGATTCTTTATCCGGCCTGAGTGTGGCTTGGCAAACCGGATTTGCCGATGGTTGAGGCTGCCGTTTCTTTCGGGGCTGGCGATTCTTGCACATGATGGCCTCAGCCTGTCATGCCTTTCTGTGGTTTGGCAAAACTCACGCCTTGTCGATGTCCCCCCCACATGCCTTGTCATGGCCATTTCCGGCTTGTGGCAGTAACCGTGACAAGGGCAGTCAGCCTTGCTGTCTCTTTGTTCTCGATGCAAGAAACTCCCCGGCGGTCTCGGTTATCAGTCCAGCCACCTCCCATGATCTCCCCACTCGCCCTGCAAGATGCCCTGAACCGTCGGCTCTTCCTCCGTAACAGCGTGGCAGCCATCGGCAGCACCGCTCTTGGGTCCCTTTTGGCCGGAGACACAATTCTACATCATGCGCCGAAGGCCAAGCGCATCATCTACCTCTTCCAGTCCGGCGCACCGTCGCAGATGGACCTTTTTGATCCCAAGCCCCAGATGGCCAAAGAGCGCGGCAAAGACCTTCCCGAGTCCATCCGCAAAGGCCAGCGACTCACCACCATGACCTCGGGACAGAAGAACTTCCCCATTGCTCCCTCCATGTTCAAGTTCGCACAGCATGGGAAGTGTGGTCTCTGGCTCAGCGAACTTTGGAAGCACCTACCCAGCGTGGCCGATGAGCTATGTGTCATCCGCTCCATGCACACGGAGGCCATCAACCACGATCCCGCCATCACCTTCTGTCAGACCGGCAGCCAACTCGCCGGGCGGCCCAGCATCGGATCCTGGCTCAGCTATGGGCTCGGCAGCACCAACCAGGATCTGCCCGCCTATGTCGTTATGACTTCCTTCGGCACCGGTCGGCCTGCCGACCAGCCTCTCTACGACCGTCTTTGGAGCAGCGGTTTTCTCCCCACCCAGCATCAGGGGGTCAAATTCCGCAATAAAGGCGACCCTGTCCTCTATCTCTCCAATCCCGCCGGTGTCACCCGCGAGATACGCCGAGGCATGTTGGACGAACTCGCCACCCTGAATCAGGCGGACCACGCCGCCTTTGGAGATCCAGAGACCGCGACACGCATCGCCCAATACGAGATGGCCTTCCGCATGCAGACCAGCGTGCCCGACTTGGTGGACATCTCGAAGGAGCCCCAGCACATCCTCGACCTCTACGGCCCCGATGTGAAAACGTCCGGCACTTACGCAGCAAACTGCCTCCTCGCCCGTCGTCTTGCCGAGCGTGATGTCCGCTGCATCCAGCTCTTCCACATGGGCTGGGATCACCACGGCGGACTTCCAAAAGCCATTCAGGGCCAGATCCACGACACCGACCAGCCCACCACCGCTCTGATCAAAGACCTCAAGCAGCGCGGTCTTCTTGATGACACCCTCATCGTCTGGGGCGGAGAATTTGGCCGCACCATCTACAGTCAGGGGGCTCTCACCGA
>CAYMHJ010000240.1:0-10157 GCA_964390165.1 uncultured Prosthecobacter sp.
TTTCGTCGGCAATGACAGCCGCCATCCCGGTGCCGGCTTCTTTCCCGCCGCCCAGGCACCTCTTTTTGTCAACAATCCCGAAGCAGGTCTCAAAAATGTCAAAATCCAGCCCGGCCTCACCGAAGACAAGTTCAACGCCCGCCTGAAGCTGGCCGACGAGCTCGACTCCGACTTCCGCAGCACCTTCAAGCATCGCAACGTTAAGGCTTACGCCGACATGTATGATGACGCCATCGCCATGATGAAGTCGGAAGATCTCAAAGCCTTTGACCTCAGCGATGAAGCCCCCGATCTCCGCGCCTCCTATGGTCGCGAAGCCTTCGGTCAGGGCTGCCTGCTCGCTCGTCGCCTTGTCGAGCGTGGCGTCCGTTTCGTCGAAGTCTCCCTCGGCGGCTGGGACACACACAACGCCAACTTCGTCGCCGTGCCTGAGCGTTGTGAAACCCTCGACAAAGGACTCTCCACCTTGCTGAGCGACCTCCACAACCGCGGCCTGCTCAAGGACACCCTCGTCGTCCTCACCACGGAGTTCGGCCGCACGCCGGATATCAACCAAAACGTCGGTCGTGACCATTACCCGAAAGCTTTCTCCGCAGCCATGTGGGGCGGCGGCGTCAAAGGTGGTCACATCCACGGTGCCACCGATGCCGAAGGCCGCGAGGTCGTCGCTGATAAGGTTAAGATCGAGGACATGAACGCCTCAATCGCCTACGCCCTCGGCCTGCCGCTCGACCAAGTCATCTACAGCCCAAGCAAGCGCCCATTCACCATCGCCGACAAAGGCCAGCCGCTCACCAGTCTCTTCGCCTGATTCGATCCATTTTTTGATGTGGTTCTACGAGGCCGCCTTGGACGAAAGTTCGAGGCGGCTTTTTTATGCACTGCACCCGCAAAGCGGCGTCAATCATTGAGGCGCTCTGGCAGGTTCGGAATTCAGGGGCAGACCGCCTGCAGCACTCGCTGATGCAGTTCTTCCAAAGCATCGAGGATGCACTGTCTTTCCATTTCGTGGACTTCCAGCTTCTGGCCGATTTTCGGCACCAGAGTCACAGTAAGTTCACCGCCGAGATGCTCGCGGAACTCCTCCAAACCTTCGAGCACCACAGGTTCGCCGGATCTACCTACGGCCAGCAGGCCGGAATGAAAGGTCTCAAAACCAATGCGCTCGATCAAAGTCAGCACCCGCTGAGCAGTCGTCGCATCCAGGATGCCGCACTTCACAGAATAGACCAAATCGACCGCCATACCGATGGCCACGGCCTCACCGTGGGTCACCTCGAAGCGGGTGATCTGCTCCAGCTTGTGGGCTGCCCAGTGGCCAAAGTCCAGCGGGCGGGCGCTGCCTAGTTCAAAAGGATCCCCCCCCGTGGCGATGTGCTCCACATGCAGTTCGGCACTGCGTTGCACCACGCGCTCCAATGCCCCCTGCTCCAGGTCCGCCAGACGATCGGCCATCCGCTCGATTTCTTCGAAGAAGGTTCGGTCACGGATCAGGGAAACCTTGATCGCCTCGATGATGCCATTGCGGCGGCCACGCTCGGGCAGACTTTCCAAAAACGAAAAATCATTCACCACCGCGTAGGGTACGGCGAAGCTGCCGACCCAGTTCTTTTTGCCAAAGAAGTTCACCCCGTTCTTCACGCCCACCCCGCCATCGCCCTGGCTCAGGGTGGTAGTCGGGAAGCGCACATGGCGGATGCCACGATGCGCTGTGGAGGCGGCAAAACAGACGAGATCCAGCACGGCACCTCCTCCGATCACGAAAATATAGCTGTGGCGGTCAAGCGCCGAGTCATTGATGGCCTGCCAGCACTGCTGCACGAGGCTGAAGTCATTTTTACAGGGCTCTCCGCCGGGCAGGATGACCGGCTCCCCAGCCAGATCGAGCACCTCCGCATGGGCACGGGCATAGGTCCGAATGGAATCCAGCAGGTGGGGATTAGCCGAAATCACATGGTCATCGGCAAAGATGAGCACTCGAGGGACTTTGGTGGGATGATCCAGCAGGAGCAGATCCCGGATCGTCATGTTCGCAGGGGCAAACACCTCGCGCGTAAATAGAATGCGGTGCGAGTGTTCTAGCCTGATCTTTTTCTCCAGCATGGGGGGTCGGTGTCTTGCCCCCTTTACGCGCACGGCGGTCCGAGGGAAAGATCAAACGCGCGTGCCCTCGGTTTTCTACAGGGCGATTGGTTGGAATATGCTCTCGGCACTGCAGGTTGAGCCTGGATTTGCCGGAATCCGAACAATCAGGAGCTATCGGGCGGAACCGCTTCTAAACTGAGTCTCCAAGGCTAGGGCTTCTCGGCGAAAGGCTGCTTGCCATAACCGGCAGAAGCATGCTAACACCCCGTTTGGTGCTCCCTTTCTTCTAGCTGGCCTATCTTGGCGTCATGATCATCAAGCCGGACTGCCCGCTGGAGATGTAGCTGCCGGAGATGCGGTTCTGCTTTTGCAGGAGGATGCCGCCGATTTTGGCGCTCACTTTGATAGCGGCATCGGTATAGGTGCCGGTGAGCAGGCCGGTGGTGCGGGTGAAGGTGAGCGTGGCTTTGTCTGGGCCAAAGTAGAGGAGCTTGTCGGCGGTGGTCCAGGTCATGACCCGATCCACGGAGGTTAGGGTCGTGATTGTGAGCGGGGAAAGATCGGGGCCGGTGAGGCGAAACCAGGTGTTGTCGTTGGTGTTCGCTAGATTGAGGAAGGTGCGCTGATTGACGGGCAGCGGGGTGTAGCGGCTGCCGATGACATGACGCGTAACATTGAATCCGCCAGGGTAGGTCAGGCTTTTGGGTAGGTTGTTGGGCTTCGTCCATCGCCATTCGCCATCCAGGTCACTCAGACCAGTCAAATCGCGAAAGGTGACTTTACCGGCGAGGTAGCCACCCGTGGTGCCATAGAGGCTGCGATGCAGCGACCACTCGGCTTTTCGAGACACCTGCCCGGCGAAAGTGGCCTTGGTGCCTTCGGGCAGCACGAGGGTGCCTGTGATCTTGCCGGTGTTTGCCACGATGAGGCTGGCGTAGGCATCGCCACCGGGTTCGGCGGAGACATTGGCTCCCGAGGGGGCAGGCATGGCGAGGGTGTATTTGCCAGTCTCCGGGGCAGGCGCGGCTGAGGTGTAAACAGGGTAGCGCTGGGCGTCGATGGTGTGGGTGGTGCCGTCACTGATGAAGGTGCCGGTGAGCTGGAAACCATCGATGGTGCCGTCTGCCAAGGCGAGCGTGATGCTGCCAGTGATGTCAGTCAATCCGGTGCGTTTGATGATGATTGGCGCGGTCCCATTGGCGGCGATCACGCCTTTGAATGCGTAACGTTTGCCCTCGATCACGACGGTGCCACTGAGTGCGCCTGTTTTCGAGATGACCACGGTTTCCAGACCGCCGCTGATGTCGGTGCCGTTGAGCAAGACGCCGCCGAAACTGCCCGCTGCGGCGGCGATGAAGACCGCTGTAGTGAGAGTGGGCGGATCAGCGAGAGTGCTGGGGAGTGTCAGGCGCAGCAGCGGGCCTGCGTCTTCGCTGCCGGGATAGGGGAAGCTGGTTCCTGGCTCGATGAAGAGGTAGCCTGACTTGTTGTTGTAAAGAAAGTTGCCCGCTGCGAGTCCCTGCTTTTGAAAGGCCGCGCCAGCGTAGGGCACGTTCAGTTTGGTGATGGGGTCGCTGTAACTGCCGGCCATGATGCCAGTGGTAGCCGTGGTCGTGGCGGTGAGTTTTTCGGGGCCGTAGTAGGTCAGTGCGTTCGTGTTAAGCCAGGAGAGTGTCTTGCCGAGACCACCACCGGGCAGCACCTCGCCAGTGAGGGATAGGTGGGCGTTGAAAGGCTGATCCGCCAGCTCTGCCAGCGTCCGCTGACCTTTGAGAGGCGGTGTGTAGAGTGAGCCTACCAGCACGGGCGTCTGCGAAAATCCGAGCGGGTAGCTCTTGGCCTTCGTGTCGGGGTTTTTGGCCCAGTTCAATCTGCCATCCAGGTCGCTGATGTCGGGCACATCACGAAAAGTCAGCAGCCCGGCCATCTGCCCTTTGTTGGTGTAAAGAAGCTGAAAAAGATGCCACTGGTTGTCACCCGTGAGGAGGCCGCTGGTGGTGAAGGCCACGCCATCGCCGGTCGTTCCTGTCGCCTTGATGACACCCAGCGCACTGACGGTGGCCGAACCATAACCGTAGCCTTCAGGGATGTTCGCGGCGGGCGTGGAAGCGGCTGGCATGAGGAAGGTGTAGCTTTTCACCAGGGCTGGCGGGGCCTTGTTTTTGCTCGTGTAGGGTGCGTTAGGGATCAGGCCGCTGCCCGTCGTGCCGTCACCCGTGACGGTGCCTTGAAGGGTCCGTCCTCCGCCGCTGGTGATGCCGAGGTTCAGTGTCACTGTGATGGGTGTCTTGCCAGTTCGTTTGATCTCGCCGCTGAAGCTGCCGTCGAGTTCTACTTTGCCTGCCAGGGAGTAGGTGATGCCATTGAAGACGACTTTGCCGGTGAAGCTGCGCGTCGCGGCCAAAGTGAAACCGGTGATCGCCCCCACGACAACGCCATTGTCCATGAGCAGTCCCTGATAAAGCCCCGCCTGTGTGGCGACGAAGGTCTGCGGAGTGAAGCCAAGCGCGGGTGCTGAGGTGCCGGGCGTGGTCACACGTTGCGTCGCTGAGTTAAGCACGGTGATGATGACCTCGCCGCTGATGCCGTCCCAGAGACCGCGCACGGTGGCGGGTGCGTTGATGATGACCTGATCTGCGGTGGCGAGGCCGCTGGTGGTGATCGCTGAGATGGGGCCGCTGACCACGGACCACTGCACTTCACTACCGCTGAGCTTGGTCGTGCTGCCGTCGGTCATTGTGGCAGTGCCGCTGAGCTGTGATGTGGTGCCTTCCGTGATGGCTTCGGGGTCTGCGGTGATGAGCAGGGTCTGTGCGTCCTGGAGTTGGCCGGTGAAGCCGTGCTTCAGCGTTTTTGTCGGGGAGGCGGAAAGGCCGATGATGCCGCCAGTGCTTGTCTCGAGAGAATAGTTGGCACTGGTGCGCGTGTGGCCGCCGTTGTCGATGGTCTGGACGGTGTAGCTGACTGCGAAGGAGGAAATGACGAATAACGAATGCAGAATGACGAAGAGGAAAGCGCCGGAGGACCGGCGCACTCCAGGACGCTTTTGCAATGTTCCGGGGGCGCTCATTTGATGAGGGCGGCTTCCAGCTTTTTAAGTCTTGCTTCCTGGTCGGCGAGCTTCTGTTTTTGTTCGGCGAGGTCGGCTTTGAGGGTTTGATTTTCAAGCGCCAGTTCCTGCACGGCGGCGGCGGAGTAAATAGTGAGGGGGTAGGTATCCACTTGCAGGATGTCGGAGCCGTCGGGCAGCTTTTCGCCGCTGCGCTGGACGTGGTCGGGGAAGACTTCGGCGAACTCCTGAGCGATGACGTTGAGGTAGCGCTTGTCGGCGATGCCGGGGTGGGCGCTGAGGTAGTCAGGCGTGTATCGGAAGTCCACGAGTCGCACCTGACCGAGTTTTTCCAGCGCGCCGGTCAGCGGCTGGATCTCGCTTTTGATTCGGCGGTCGGAGTTGGCGGCCCAGTTGCCTGCCGTGCTTTTGCTGGCCTGACCTTCGACTTCCAGCGCGTTGGTGGCGGCGCTGCGTTTGATGCCGAGGTTTTCGGTGAAGACATTGCCCTGATCCAGTCGAGCGACCTGGGCGGGGATCAGATCCTCACGCAGAGCCAGCGCGTGGGAGGCACAGGCGGCGATGGCGGTGAGCTGGGTCGCACCGGCGGGGATGGTGGTCTGGTTCTCGCTGTTGTCACCCCAGGCCACCAGTGTGCCATCGGTCTTCAGGGCGATGCTGAAGGCAAAGCCCGCCGCTACTTTCGAAACGCCCGTCAATCCAGGTGGCACGGTGCTCTGGCCGCCGAGATCCCAGCCCCAGGCCACCACGCTACCGTCGCTTTTCACCGCGAGGCTGTGGTAGGCTCCGGCGGCGATGGCGGTGACGTCCGTCAAGTCGCCGGGCACCGTGATTTGACCTGCATCGGAGCGGCCCCAGGCCACGACGGTGCCATCGGCTTTCAGCGCGAGGGTGTGATCAAAACCTGCCGCGATGGCGATGATGTTGGTGGCGGTGCCGGGGATGGTGGTTTGGCCGAAATCATTGTTACCCCAGGCCGTGACCGTGCCATCGCCACGCAGAGCGATGCTATGTTTTTCGCCTGCGGCGACGTGGGTGACATTGGTCAGGCCGCCGGGGACGGTGCTCTGGTCGGAGGTGTCATCGCCCCAGGCCACGACGGTGCCATCGCTTTTCCGCGCGAGGCTGTGCATGGCACCGGCGGCGATGTAGGTGACTCCTGTCAGCCCGCCTGGCACCGCCGCGCCGACGCCCCACTGCACCACGGTGCCGTTTTTGAGCAAAGCCAGCGCGTGGGTGTTTCCGGTCGCGATGGCGGCGATATCGGCAAGCGGCGGCACGCTGGTCTGACCGTCGTGATTGTCCCCCCAGGCGAGCACGGGCCTGAGCGGCGGGGCCTTCACGTTGGCTAGCAGCACTTCTGAGTTGCCAGGGCCACTGCCGATGCCCGTCAAGCCGGAGCCGTCTCCCACGAAGGTGCCGCTCGTCGTTCCTGCGAGCGTGAGGCCGGAGGCGAGCTTGGCGCTGGTGATGGATCTATCAGTGACGCTGGCGGCATTCAGTGCATAGGGCGATGCGGTGAGGCGCTGGTCGGGCGGCAGGAGTTGAAAGCCGGTGCTGCCATCGTTGAACCAGACGCGGAGGCGCACGTCTTCGTTGTCGAAAACGGTGGTTGGGAGAGCCGACATGTTGGTCAGCGACGTGTCACCGAGCAGCACTGCGAAGAGCCCCTTCGTCACGGTGAGTGACACGGCGGCGGTGGGTTCGCTGCCAGCAGTGCTGGAGTTGTCATTGCTCCAGTAGGTGGTGGTGCCGCCTGCGTTGACGAGGGCAAACTTGAACTGGCCCGCGCCTTCAAAATTCGTGCCGTTCACCGCGATGCGGCCCTGGTGGCTGATGAGCTGTGGAACGGCGGCGAGTGCAGGAAGGACGACCAGTGTCAAAAGGACGGCGATGCATCGAAGGGCGAAGTGAGGCTGCATGGGAGATAGGGGAAGGGGACTGGATGCCTGACCTGCCATCCAGTGTCATTACTATCGAAAAGAGCGGAGATGTGTTTCCCTGGAAGTTTCACATTCGAGCCTCAGTTCCCCGCATTGGAGTAAGTGCGGAGGAAGAGCTGGATGTCGCGGACGGTGGCGGTGAAGCGGTTGAGGCCGTCCTGCTCGTTTTCCAGCAGGCTGTAGGCGGGAATGACGATCTTCCAGGTGGTGTTCCAGACGCTGCGGCCGATGAGGCGGCTGCTGGTGAACTCCTGCGGCATGGAACTGTAGAAGAAGGCGGGGTCGTCCACGGGGCGGAAGGCTTGATGCTTGCGCAAGATCCAGGGCTGCTCGCTGAGGGTGCCGTTGGCGTTGAAGAATTGCACGCCGTTGAAGGCGGTGCCGCCGAGGTTGTAGGGCAGCGGCAGGGCCTGATCATGCACGGACCAGCTCCGCAAGGTGTTCGTGTCGCCGAGCGGCGGGGCGAGCATGCGGTCCATGCCGACGGGGATCAAATACAGGTAGGCTGTGGCGTTGAGGGCGTTGGCTCCGTTCGTGTTCGGACTGCCCGAGTTGGGCGAACCAAAGGCGTAGGGGTCCATGCCGATGTAGCCGGGCAGCACGACACCGGCGCTGTAGATCTTGGTGGCGAATTTGCTGGGAGAGTAGTTGTGATCTCCGGCGGCAGTGCCGAGGCCGAAGTAGTTTTTCCCGTGCTCAATGGTGCTGCCAAAGGTGATGACGATGCCGGGGACGCGCGTGCCATCGGGTTTGCGCAGGTTCAGGCACTGCGCGGCCACGTCGGGATCGGCCATGAGGTCGGAGACGATGTGCTGCTCCAGGGTCTGCTGCCACATGTCGTCATCGGCGGTGGTGGCGGGATCTTCGGGCAGGCGGAAAAGCTCTTTGCGGAGGGAGAAGAGCGTGCCGTTTTGGTCGGGGTTGTTGATGCCGAGTCGGCCTTCAGCCACGGAGAAGTCGGCGTTGAGCTGCGCCATGGTGCCGGCCAGGCCGGAGTCGCCGAGCGTGCTGACGGTGGCCTGCGGCACGCCGTTCGTCAGATCACCGAGCGCGCGGGAGGCGACGATGTTGCGAAAGACGGTCTGGCCCTGCGGGGTGCCGAGCAGGCCGGTCTCGTAGTCGTAGCTCTTTGCGGCGAGGTAGGTGTAGCGGCTGGCGAGGTCAAAGAGCGTGCGGTACTGTTCCAGCGCCTCGTTGCGGAAGACGCGGAAGGTCAGGTCCTTAGTGCGGTAACCCTGGACGATGGCTGCGGCGCGCTGGCGGAAGATCTGCCGGTCGAGCTGGAGGCGGTCGCCGAGGGCCGCGAGGTTGCGGACTTCCTCGGAGGCTTTTTGCAGTCGCAGCGCCATCTCGGACACTTCGGAGAAGGAGTCCACCATGTCTTTGTACTCAAGCTCGTACTCGTACGCGAGCTGCTGCTCCTCCAGATCGAAGCCGAGTGTGGCGAGGTCGTAGTCTGTGTCGCGCTCCTCCTTGTCCTTCAGGGCGCTGAAGGTGTTCGCAGCAGCTTCGCTGATGATGGCACTCGCCTGGGCGATGCCGCCGATGGTGAGACCTGCCAGCTCAATAGCGCTGCGCAAACCGGAGGTCGCATCACTGGACGTGCCCACACTCTTGGGTGGGGCCTCGGACGCAGCTTCGGCCAGCTTCTCCTCATAGTCTTTCACTGCCTCTGCGGTGGATTTTGCCAGATTTGCCGCACCTTCCGCGATGGAGAGTCGGTCCATCACCGTGTTTCTCTGGTCAGTTTCAAAAAGCGCCCTGATGTTGTGATTGAGGATCTCCTGATAGAGCTTCGACTTGCGGTCGAACTGGTCATAGGTGTCCGACATGCGGTCCAGCGCATCGAGCACGGCCATCCGCGCAAGCTGGGCGTCGGTCATCGCCTGCTGGAGTTTGCCGGTCACGCTGCGCCGCCCCGGATCGTTGTCGGGAGACCACTGATCGGCAAAGAGCACAAACTGGTTCGGCTGGATTTCAAACGTGCGGGTAACGAGGTCCGGGCTTTCGGCCAGTGCGTTGATGTAGTGGATGTCGAAACCTTCGAAGTTCTCGATGGCGGTGGGCACGCGTGCCTCCACGGTGATGGTCTCCGAGGTGTCGACCAGATCCGTGGGCCGGTCCACGACGAACCAGTTGGTGAGGTCGGGGCCGCTGTAGTTTTGCACATAGGTGCGACCGGGGCCGACATCGCCCGGGTAGGGCGTGCCGTAGAGGTCGATGAGCTTGTATTTGAAGGCGCGTTCCTCCTCCTCAATGGCGGTGTTGAAGTCATCAATCTGGTTCTCCTGATTGCGCAGCAGTCGGGTCATGCGTCCGGCCTGGTCAAAGGAGCCTTTGGCATTGAGCACGGCTCCGAGCGCACGGCCATAGACCTGCTCGTAGTGCGAGTTTCCGGCTTTCAACTGAGCGGGTGAGATGTCAAAGGCGATGGCTCCTGGGCTGAGGCCGAGCGGGTTGAGATGGGCATTGGCATTGTCGAGCGTGGTCTGGAAGACGGTGCCGGAGGCGGGGAGCTTTTGCAGTTCCAGCACGGTGCTGCGATCAATCTTTTGGATGCCGGTGAGCACGGTCTCCTCTTCCTTCACCATCGCATTGCCCACGACCCAGTGGTAGTAGCTGCCCTGTCCGGCGCGGGATGCCCATTCGTCGAGACCCCAGTGACGGGCGTTGTTGAATTCGCCGCCTTGCTGGCCATCGCGGAAGTGCGCCCAGCCGTCACGCGGGTTGTCGTTGTATTGCTGACGGCGCGTGAGTGCCACGACCTGCTCGGCGGTGGCGGCGACCTTGGCGGCGGCCTGGGCAAACTTGCGCTCGTCCTTGTAGTCCACGGAGATGGAGTTGCCGAGCAGGCTCACGGATTCGATCTGCGGCTTCCAGGTGTAGCTGGGGTGGGTGAGCAGCTTGTAGTAGCCTTTCAAAGCCGTGAGGTAGTGGCCGTAGGCGTCGCCATGACCCTGGGGGAACATGCGCTGCGCGTCGGCAGCATTGAGGCTGCCGTTCTCGGTGCTGCTGCCGACCTTTTCCTTGATGTTGTAGTTCACGGCATAGAGCGCCTC
>CAYMHJ010000241.1:0-10144 GCA_964390165.1 uncultured Prosthecobacter sp.
TGACCACCTTGACGGCGAAGCTTTGATCTCCTGACGAACCTGACCGCCTCACGGACTTGTCTTCGTCACCGTATTCAGCACCACGCCGTGATCGTCACGATGCTCCAGCACGAGCTTGGCCGTGTCGTCGATCATCACGCGCAGGAAGCCACCCGTCGGCTCTTTGTAGATGTAGGGCTGCTTGATCTTGCTCTCGGGGTCGGTGGTCTTCGGGCCGCCGGGCTTTTCGCCACGGATGGCATTTTCGTCGTTCAAAGCGCCGACGGAAAACTCTTCCACGCCGAGCGGATGGATGCTGTGGTATTGCCAATGACGGTCGCCGCAGAAAGTCAGCAGGTTGGTGATCTTGTTGTCGATGAGCCACTGGAAGAAACTGTCGGCCTCATGTTTGAAGCCTGCGAGATTCGTGTGGTTGTCCGTCTTGCTGTTGCGATCCGGGCCGACCATCGGCGTCGGAGTGATGATGACCTTCCAGGCCGCATCGCTGTCTTTGAGCGTGGTTTGCAGCCACTCGCGCTGCTCGCGGCCCCAGATCGACTTTTCGGGGCCGTCGGGCATTTTATTGGGAGAGCGAAAGTCGCGTCCTTCGACAAACCAGAGCTGCAAATGCTTATGAACGCGATGCGTGCGGTAGGTGGGCGTTGTGCGGTCCTCCTCATCGAAGATGGGCATCTGCTCGCGGAAGATTTCGATGCCCGTGGTGGGAGCGGGCAGCTTCTGGCTGCCGAGATCGGCATCGTTGAAGCGGAAGTCATGATCGTCCTTCGACCAGAAGGCCGGAGTCTTTGCGAAGAACTCGATCATGCGTGGAAAGCGAAACTGCTCATGCCATTTCTTCCGCAGTTCCGGCAGTGTCTGCGCCGCAGGCTTCGCGGGATGATCGTAATAGACGATGTCGCCCGTGCCGATAAAGAAATCGGGTTTCAAGGCCGCCATCGCAGCAAAAGAAGGGTAGCCGAACTGCTTGTCCTCCTCCGTCGCCGTCACGGGGCCGCCGCCGTTCGCCTTGCCGTGCATGAAGGCGTGGTAGTTCATGCAACTGCCCATGCAGAAGCTCACGGGACCGCTTTCACTCAGTGTCTTGAAGCTGCGAGTGGGACCGGGCTTTGCGGTCTCACGAGTTTCACCAAAAACAAGGCGATAGTGGTAAAGCGTGCCGGGTTTGAGCCCGCTGGCGCTGCTGCGGATGATGAAGTCGTGATCCGCCTTTGCTTCCGACCACTTGCTGCGTGTCGGCTGCGCAAAGTCCGCCGACTCACTCCACTCAAAATAGGCCACGCCCTCTTTTCCCGGCACATCGCCATTTTCATCGAGAACCGGCCCTGGAATCGTGGTGAGTCGGCTTTGGAGCCAAGCAGAGGTCGCAGTGACTTCACCGGCCAGTTCACCCTGCGCGTGGTGGATTTCGGCGTGGCAGGCTGTCGAGAGCAAAAGAAGAAGCGCGGCGGTGAGTTTCATGTGCCCTTGAACCGGCCGGACGGCCTGCATCTTTCGCGAACGAAGCGTCAGGGGGCGAACTTTGTGTTATCGCCCACCAAATGCTCCGGCGGTGCATGATCAGGGCTTCATGGCCTGTTTCACCGCCGCCACGGACTTGAGCAGATTATCTCGCCACACGCCCTTCAGATTCTGAATGTCGGCCTTGTCCAAAACAGCCAGCGCTTCATCAAAGCGCCCTTTCCGCGTCAAAACCCGCGCGATGCCCTGCAAGGCGGCATACTCATCTGCGCCGCCGATCCGTGTCCGGCCTTCGACAATGGCTTGGTAAGCCTCAAAAGCCTTGGCGTCGTCTTTGAGATTGTTTTCGCGGTTCTGGCCTTGGATGAGCAGGATGGCGTCGCGTGTGCGTGGTTCATTGGTGAACTCCAAAGCTGCGCTGAGGTCGGTTTCGGCCCTCTCGCCATCTTTGGTGATGGAATAGGCACGACCGCGATGGTGGAAGCCATCGCCACGCTTCCAAAAGGGCCATTGGGAGATGTCTTCGCTTCCGAATTGGGCGATGACTTCGGGCGCAGGCAAGCTGCGCATTCGCGCTGCCTTTTTCACCACTTCGAGCGGGATGCGTTCGATCACCGTCTTATCCTGAAGTGCGGCTTGCTCCAGTGCGGCGGATTTCTGGAAATCGGTGAGCTTACCTTCGGCAAGAGCCAGGAATCCTGCGGCCTTGCGCTTTTGTGTGGCGTCGCGGAAGCCGATGACAAAATCGGTGACACTGGGGTCCGCCTCGAACTGGTGTGATTTGCCGTCGTAGAAGTGGGCGAACTTCATCGGCTCGTGGAAGCCCTCAATGCCAGTGGGCGAGAGGGCGCTGTGCTCCTGGCCGTCTTCGCGGATGCGCTGGCGGCAGAGGTTGATGTGCCACGGCAGACTCTGCGTGGGTTTG
Organism: uncultured Prosthecobacter sp.; assembly: GCA_964390165.1. Classification (GTDB taxonomy): domain Bacteria; phylum Verrucomicrobiota; class Verrucomicrobiia; order Verrucomicrobiales; family Verrucomicrobiaceae; genus Prosthecobacter. Next base: position 2,384 of record CAYMHJ010000241.1, read on the forward strand.
CGTCCGATGACTTGATGCAGCGGATCGTTTTCATCCTGCGTGACGGGGATGCGGATCTCGACGGTCCAGTGATCGTCGGCAATGTGCGTGGCGACCTCCGCCTTCGAGTCCCAGGTGAACCACTGGCCGCGAGGGGCACCGCGGTCGAGATCGACGATGTGACCGTTCGGACTGATGGCGATGGAGTAATAGGAATGCGTTTCGGTGGCGAGTTCGATCTCGATGGCGTCGCCATGCCAGACCGCTTGGTCGTCCTCGCGTGTGGTGGTGATGTTGAGCTTCTCGCCACGGCGTTCATCGCAGCGAATGGCAAAGCAGACGCTGCTGCCCTGCCATCCGGCTTTGAAGGAGGTGCCAAAGGTGGGCACCCGACCGGTTTGCAGCTCGCGGAATCTGCCGGTGGCAGCGGCGGGGCAGTTTTGCCAGTAGGCGTCATCGAGTTTGCCATCGATGACGATGCCCTTCGCATCGCCCACGAGTCGCACCGTGGGCACGGGGCCACGCTTCTGGCCGAGCTGCTGCGACTTCATGCGCAGGCCTTTGAGGAAGTCATCGATGAAGGCGAGGCGTTTGCCAAAGACACTCGCGTCATCGGCTTTAGCCTTCGCTTTTTCGAAGAGTGCCAGGGCTTCGTCGGCTTTGGTTTTGTCCTCGTCCATGACCTTCCAGTTGGCTTCGCAGTAGGTGAAGAAGCTCAGCATCTCGGTCTCGGCGGGGCCGTAAAAAAGGCGGCAGTATTCGCGGAGGGCTGCCTCCGGTTCGTGGCCGCCCCAGTAGGCGCGGGCGGTGAAGTAAACGAGGAAGTGATTGAAGCCGATGCCGACCTTGTCGAAGTCCTGCCGCACGCTGAGCCAGATGTCCTCGCCTTGCGACAGGCCCTTCGTGGCTTTCACGGTGTCGCCCATCGACTGCGCGGCAAAGGCTGGCAGATACCAGCCACGGTCGGTGAAAGGATAGTTCTCGAAGTTGATGATCGGATTCGCGGTCTTCGTGGCCCAGGCGGCACGCAGAGCCTCCGGCGAGGATTCGCCCTCACCTTTGATCCCTCCTTTGTTCATCGGGCGACGACCTCCCACGATGCCGACGAGCACGTTCGGCTCGAGTTTTTCGATCTTCAGCGGTGGCAGAGTATAGACGCCATACGCGCAGTTCAGCACCTTTGCACTCGGGTGTGTTTTGCCGACTTCTTTGGCCACGCGATTGACGAAATCCCAGACGTAATCGCTGAGTAGGCCTCGCTCGTTGCGCTCGGGCGAGTCCTTGCCTTTGCACTTCTCGCATTGGCAGATGGAGGTGTAGCCGTCGGGCGGCATAATGGAGACGCTCTCAAAGTGGAAGGTGTCGAGCAGCGCCCGCGCATAGCGCACAGTCTCGCGGAAGAGTTCGTCGTTCGAGTAGCAGAGCTGGCATTTCGAGTCGCCAGGCTTGAAGTCGGGCTTGCCGCCGTAGATCGCGAACCATTCGGGATGCGCATCGAAGACGGCCTGCCGGTTCGTCATGTTCGCCATGCCGTGGGCGATTTGCAGGCGCTCGTTGTTGCGGATGCCGAGCCGCATGGCCCACATCGCGGTGTCAGGTCCGCAGGTGGCAAAGCGGAAGTTGAACTGCCGCAGCGCAAAGTCCGGCTTCACGGTTTCGTCGAGCTTCGGCAGCTCGATGGTCTTCATGGTCGGCAGCACCTCGCCGAGTTCACCCGGCAGATACCAGCGGGCGCCGAACCTGTGCAAAAACGCGGTCACGGCATTGAAGCTGCCGCACTCGTCGAGGCCCCAGACTTCGAGCGTTTCCCCATCGAGCGTGATTTTGCTGCGATGCTTATACAAACCAGCATTCGGCAGCCCATACGGCGCGGCGACGATCTTTTCCCACTCTGCCTGCGCACGCGCGATGTCGCCATTGTTCCGCGCAAACGGCCCCACAGGCTCGAAGTCCGCATCATCGCCGATCATCGCCAGCCAGTCCGCGCCGCTCGCGATGCGGTAGGCACCGTCTATGAGCCCGTCCGCCTTTATCGGCGAATGCGCGCTGGCTCCGATGAAGACTTTGACCGCGTTCCCACTCGGCTCTGTGACGATGGGCAGCTTGGCCCCGCTGATCTTTTCGATCTGCTGCCGAAACTCATGCGCCGCGACACGAGCCATGCGCGTGGGTTTTTCCGCGATGACAATCTCCGCACGCGGCTGGCCATCTTCGACAAGGAAGGTGTCAGCGGCGGCGATGGAGCCTGCAGGAACACAAAGAAGAACAATGAGGGTGCGCCATTTCATGAGCGGCACAAACGGGCACACAGAGTCACCTCGTTCACTGCTTTGCACTGCCGAGCCAGCGCACGACGTTTTCGATGACGAGCAGCGGCTCGGCTTGTTTGAAGACAGGATAGGTTTCGTGACCGGGGCGGAAGTAGAAGACGCGGCCCTGGCCGACTTTCCAAACGCAGCCGCCTCGGAAGTGCTCGCCTTTGTCCCAGCGCTCCTCGAAGACGACCTCATCGGGCGGCGGGACGTGGAAGGGTTCGCCATACATCTCAGTTTGCGGGATGTCCCACTTCTCGGGCAAACCCTTCGCGATGGGATGCTCTGGCAGCAGCGTGGTGACATGCGAGGGCGCACCATCGGCGCGGAAGGCGGGGAACACGCACTGCGGCAGCGTGAGCTTCATGACATCGCCCTCGCCTTTCTCGACGAAGGGCGTGATGCGGGCCACCTTCGGACGGATGACGCCGTAGGGCTTGTCGTTGGTGAACTCCCACTTCGCGCCGGGATGCTGCGCGGCGGCATCGGCCTTGGCACGCTCCTGCATGAGGCGGACAAAGGGCTTGCTCCAATGCGCGGAGTGCAGCGCGATGAGGCTGAGCCTGCCCGTCATCACGCGCTTCACCACGGCTTCGACACGTTCGTCGTTCTGATCCTTTTGACGCGCATGGCTCCAGAAGACGAGCACATCGGTGGCATCGAGCGTGGTATCATCGAGACCTTGATCGGGTGCGTCGAGCTTCGTCGATTTCACACTCAAACCCGTTCGTGTGGCGAGATGAGCGGCGATGGTTTCACCGAGAAACTTGTCGCCGTAGCCTTGCGATTGCCGGGGCTGCTGCTCGTCCCAGACGAGCACGCGCACCGGATCAGCGGCGAAGGCGGAGCATGACAGGAAGAGGCAGATGGGGAGGTGTTTCATGGTTTGGGCAGCGCTTTGAGAATGGACTCGATGCACATGTCGGCGAGCAGGCTGTAAGCCGGCGCGGTCCAGTGGAAGCGGTCGCCGCGAGCGAGGCTGCGTTTGTCCACGAGCAGCGTGTAGAAGTCGTTCACCGGCACCTGCATCTCCGCCATGACCTTCGCGGCCAAGCGGTTTTGCTCGATGATGGCGGGATTCGCCTCAGGGTCGAGATCAGCGGGCTTGTCCTTCACGGTGACGGGCGTGCTGCTGGCCCAGATGAGCTTGGCGTTCGGCAGCTTCGTCTTGAGCACCTCGACGTAGGCTTTCATCAGCGGCTCAAAGGTTCCCGGTTTGATGCGGCCCTCCTGCCAGCCGTGTAGCCCCATGTTGAAATGTACAACGTCATACGGCCCGTGCGTGAGCACATCGGCGAGCACTTTGTTTGTGTGCGGGGACTGGCAATACGGATTTGCCCAGACATCGACGTAAGCCTTGCCCGCCAGCGCGGCGATGGTGGCCTTGCGATAGCCGCCGACGATGGAATCGCCGATGAGCAGCACGCGCGGGAGCTTTGGATGGGTGATCTTCGCCTTGTCGAGTTTCCAGCCCTGGCCGTCGGCGTGCAAACGAGGATCAGTTTCCTTTGCCGGAGCGATCTTGGCAGGTTCGGCGGCGTGGATGGAGAGCGCGAGAAGAAGGGGCGTGAGAAGGCGCATGAGAAGTAGATTAGCGGACAGCATCACGAATGGCGGGAACAAGCAACTCCGTGACGAGTTGATGTCCGAGATCGCCTGGGTGCATTCCATCAGTGAGCATGTCATCAATGGTGGTTTTGTTCTTGGCAGCGAAGGTCGGATAAGCAGCGTGGACATCGACGAGCGACACGTTCATCTCACCGGCAAGTTTGCGAAGTGCGTCGTTGTAGTGCGTGAGGTTGAGCGATTCGAAGCCGTCCTCCGCGTCCGCGTTGTAGGGAGGCTTGCCGTAAAGCTCGCGCAGCTTCGAGGTCCAGCGCAGAGGATTGGTGGTCATGAGGATGACCTTCGCGCCTTGCTTCTGCGTCTCGGCAATCATGGTGCGGCAGTTGTCGATAAAGGCGGCCAAGGTCACTCGTGGCTCGGTCATCGGTGGTTTCTTCCACACATCGACGGCGGAGTCATTAATGCCAAACTGCATCACCACGACTCGTGGCTTGTAGCGCAGCACATCCTCTTGAAGACGTTTGAGTGCCTGGACCGTGGTGTTGCTGGGGACACCTGCGTTGTGAACGCTGAGTGATGAGCCGATGCTTTGCAGCGCTGTCTCGACACGCGTGGCATAGACTTTAACAGATCCACGCGGTGCGGTGGTGGAGTCACCAAACATGATGATGCCACCAGGTTTCGGCGTGGCCTTGGGGGGAGGCACGAAAACGGGAATCTCGCCCTCACCGAGATCGGCGACGTTGATCTTCATGCGCAGACCGCCCTGCATCGTGGTGATCCACAGTTCGCCAGGCTTGCGCTCGTAGAGGTAAGGATACGAAACCCGGCCACCAGCCACATAATTCGCCGCCACGATGACCGGCTTTGACCAACTCGCCGTTTCGTCTTCCGAAAATGCCAGCGACAGCTCCACGCGACTCGAGCCACTCTTCGGATCATGACGCGGAGGCGCATTCCACAGCAACGCGATGCGGCCATCGGCCAGGCGGGCCATCTGCGGGCAGCAGGTGACTGATTGAATCGTTGTTTGCTTCAGCCCTTCCCACTTCAAACCATCGCGCGAGGTAGCTTCCCACAGGTAGCCAGACTCCGTGCGCAGGAGCAGATAAAGCGATCCATCCTTCCGTTCGATGACACTGCCTTCCAGCGAACCCGCATGATCATGCGTGCCGAGGCCATAATCGAGCATGTCACCGCGCTGCCATGTTTTGCCGAGGTCATCCGAAGCCCACATCACCGTGGCATGACGCCACTGCGGAATGATTTCCTGCCCCACGAGCACGATGCGGCCGCTTTTCATTTGAATGAGCGAGTGAATGCAGCCGCACCAGGGGTCGCTGAGCTTCACCGGCGTTTCCCAGGTCTTGCCATCATCGGTGCTGCGGCAGGTGTAGGTGGGCAGCACGAACTCTTTCCATGACACGTCCTTCTCACCCCAGTGCCAGCCCTTTGGCTGAGCCCGCTCGGTGAGATTCATCCACGCCGAGATGATGACGCCTTCTCGCGTGCGCAGCAGGGCGCGCTCATTGCTCACGGTGAACTTCGCAGGTTCTGCAAACAGCGGCGTGCCTGCCCATGTGCGGCCATCATCGCTGCTGCGCAGCGCGTTTTTGGCATCCACACAAAGCACCCCGCCATCCGCCGTATCCACAAACGGTCCCTGGTGCGCAAACGGCAGGGCCGAAGCCTTCGGATGGAGCGTGGGCAGATCAGCGGCGAAGATCGTGGACGTGGTCCAGAGAAGGGTGAGCAGGCGTTTCATCATGAGCGATGTTAGTTGGAGATGCAGGGCTTCTTTAAACGCATCTCATGGAGTGAAAATGTCCCGCCTTCGCGTGGGTTGCACTTTGTCCTGCGGCAGGAATGATCGGAAGGTTTGAATTGCTGGCTTCTTTCATTCTTATGGCTCGCCACCACCGCCGCACAGGCAGGTGTGCCCTGGGCGTGGCTGAATCCAGAGGTCGCTGTCATCGAAAAGAAGCAGCAGCACCTTCGAGCTGAGCTTGATCAGCTAGCATCCGCACCCTCAGCTCAGTCGCATGAGCACGCCGGTTTTCACAGTGGCTTCGCTCCGCAGCCGGATTCCATCCGCTGGGTGCAGGTGGATCTCGGCGCGGAGCATCGGCTTGATGCCGTGGTCGTGGTGCCTGCGATGTTTGGCAGCGCCGGGGCTTATGGTTTTCCACGTCGCTTTCGTGTCGATGCCTCGAATGATCCGCTCTTTGCCGAGTCCACCACGCTGCTCGATCAAACGTCCACTGATGTCACCATGCCGCTCGCGCCCTGGCACATTGCTGCGCGAGGAGTGAAGGCGCGTCATGTCCGCTTCACGGCTACGCAGCTCGTGCCACAGCCGCGTTTGTCGCAGCGCTACATCTTTTGTCTTGGTGAGATGCTGGTCTTCAGCGGTGGGCAAAACATCGCGCTTCATGCGGACGTGCTCGCGCCGAAATCCGTGGAGACATTGCCCACGTGGTCGCCAAAGCATCTGGTCGATGGCCGCCATGCTCTCGGCCTGCCCGTGCGGCCCGACGAAAAGCATGGCAATGGCTGGCACAGCGAGGTCTCGAGCACGGCAGAAGCCACGAAGTGGGTGCAGTTGGACCTAGGCGAGGCACGTGATGTGGCGGAGATCCGCCTCATCCCCGCGCATCCGCCTGATTACCCAGACCGCTTTGGCTTCGGCTTTCCACGTCGGTTTAAAGTCGAGGCAGATGATCGAACCATCATCGACCACACGTCCGCTGACTTTACCAATCCTGGTGATCTGCCCGCCGCCTTTCCCACGCCCGGTTTGCGTGCTCAAACCATCCGCATAACCGCCACCCGGCTGTGGGAGCGCAGTGGTGATTTCGTTTTTGCACTGGCGGAGGTGCAGGCATTCAGCGCTGGTCAAAACATTGCGCTCAAGGCTGCAGTCACGAGTGCGGATGACACCCTCACGCCGGCCTGGACACGCGAGCATCTGGTCGATGGCCGCAGCAGTTCCGGTCTGCTCGTCGATGAGTCCCTCTGGCTCGCGGAGCTTTCCAAACGTCGGCAAATGAGTCACGATCTCTCGCAACTCGACCTCGCTCATGCCGCCGCGCTGCGGATCTCGCAAACTCGGTTCGCATGGCTTGGGATTGCGGTCATGATCCTGGGCATCGCCATGGCCGGACTCGTCATCTGGCGTCTCCGGCGCTCCCGCCGCCGAGAGATGGAGGCGCTGCGTCAGCGCATCTCGCGTGATCTCCACGATGACATCGGCAGCCATCTCGGCAGCATCCGCCTCATGTCCGAACTGGCCCTGCGAGAGGGTGGGGACAGCGAGTCACTGGAGGAAATCCATCGCCTGGCAGGACAGGCCGCAGAGTCCATGCGCGGCATCATCTGGCTCGTGCGTGAAGGCGATGCGCCCAAACTCATGAGCCTCGTCGAAGCGATGCGTCAAAGCGCCGCAACCTTGCTCACAGGCATCCACTGGAAGCTCGTTCTTCCCACCAGTGACAATGCCGCCACCGCTTCACTGGAGTTTCATCGCCAAGTCTTCCTCCTCTTCCGCGAAGCGGCCCACAACATTGCCCGTCATGCCAAAGCCAGCCAGGTGAAGATTCAGATCTTCTGGCAGTCGAAACGATTCCATCTCCACATGGAAGATGACGGCTGCGGCTTCGATGTGAATGCGATCACTGCCGGAAACGGACTCTCCAATCTTCGCCATCGAGCCGAGGTGATCGGTGGCATACTTCGCATCACCAGCGAACCTGAAAAAGGCACGCACATCACGCTGGAGACACCTTTGTCATGAACACGATCTGGATCATCGAAGACCACGCCGCCTTCCGCCGCACCCTCGTTCGTGTGCTGAATGCTGAAGAGGGCCTGCAATGCACGCGTGACTTCGATTCGTGCGAAAAAG
>CAYMHJ010000242.1:0-9928 GCA_964390165.1 uncultured Prosthecobacter sp.
ATGATAGATGCATGCCTTCATGGCGCAAGCACTTTGTTCATATCATTGAAGATGATTTTCGAGCCTTCAAATCACTCCCCAAATAACAAGATCACCTGTCACCGGCACGTTGTCTGCGCTTCACTCTTTCCCATGAACGTCTCTCTCCGTCCCGCCACGCTTTCAGTTCTGCAAGCTTTCAGTCAGCGTCGGCAAAAACTGCTCCAGTATCGTGCGGGACTCGCTGCGTTCGTTGTCGCGCTTGCGGCGTTGCTCGTCATCGCCTTGCTGGATCGTGCGAGGTTGATGCCGGAGAGCATCCGATCCTGGTTCACGCTGGGGGTTTATGCGGGTGCTGCTTTCTTTGCCTGGCGTGTAGCGTGGCGCTACATCGCGGAAGCCAATGAACTTCCCGGCGCAGCGAACTTGCTGGAAACTGCCGCCCCACAGCTCCGCGAGCGCTTGGTTGCCGCCGTCGAACTCTCCGAAGGTCATGGCAGCGAGTCCATCGAGTTCCGCGCGCAGTTGCAGGACGATGTCGCCACGCAGGTGCAAATGGTATCGCTCGATGACGCGCTGCCATTCCGCTCGCTCAAACCTTGGATCATGGGGGCGGCAGGTGCCTTCGTCGGGGTGCTCTTCCTGTGCTTCATCTCGACACTTCACCTGCCGGGCTTCCTGGCTCGTGCGGCCATCCCCTTCGCGAACTTCGCCCGTCCGTCGAGCGTGCAGATCAGGGTCGTCACAGATCCCGCAGACATGTTGGTGCCCATCGCTTCCGACTTGGAGATCTTTGCTGAGATCATCGGGCCAGAGCCAGAGCGCGTGCAGATCGAGATGGTGTCCGGGGATGCCAAAGCGCGCTTGCAGGACATGACACGCGGAGCTGGTGCCATGTATCAGGGCCTGGTAAGCATCGGCCAGAGCGATGTCCGTTATCGCATCCTCGCCTCCGATGCCGTTAGCTCCTGGCACACGCTCAGCGCACGTCCGCGTCCGCGTATTATCGAGTTTACCAAAACCCTCGTTCCACCAGCATACACCGGCCTGTCGGAAACCAAACTCACCGAAGACCATGGCGATGTCGAAGCGTTCGAGGGCAGCATATTGAAGCTCGCGCTGAAAGCCAACCAGCCCGTCTCACAAGCCGAACTCCTCATCAATCCTGACCACGCCGACCATCCGCCTGCCATCGCAGCACAGAGCATCAGCGGCGGTGTTGTGAAGACGGAGTTCATCGTGAAAACGGAGACCGAGTCCTGGCAGGTCGTGCTCACCGCCGAGGAAACCGGCTTTACCAATGATGAGGCATCTCCCTGGAGCATCACGGCGATTCCCGACCTGCCGCCTTTCGTGCAGATCTTCGAGCCAGCCGAACAGTTGGAGATGATGCCGGACGAGTCCGTGCGCCTCAGTGGTGCCGCCAGTGACGATGTAGGCCTTGCCAGCGTGAAGCTCGCTCATCAGATCAATGCAGGCGCCTGGATTGAAAAAGAACTTTCCGGAAAGACGGGCAAGGAATCGCAGGTCCATACCTTGATGCCGCTTTCGTCGCTACAATTGAAGGTGGGCGACAGCATCGTTCTGAAGCTCAAAGCCACGGACTTGAAAGGGCAGGTGACCGAGTCGCCAACTGTGCGCGTCGTGATCCTGGAGCAGATCGTCAGCCCGCAGCAGCGCCAGTGGGCGGCTCAGACACGGCGCTTTGCCCAGCAGGCGGAGACACTCGCCGAAGATGCCGGCGAGCTGCGCAAGTCCCTGGAGCAAGTCCGCAAGACCGAGAAGCAGGCGGACAGGAATTCCGAAGCAGCACGCGATGCTCAGGATGCTCTCGCCCGTGCTCAGACCGAACTGGAAAAAGTCACCTCCAAGTCCGATGACCTCTGGAAAGAGCTGCAAGAGTCCGCCCGTCTGGCACCGACGCATCTCGATGCCTCTGAAGTTCAGCTTCTCGGCGAGCGTCTCGCCCACATGCGCACGGATGCTTTGAAGAAAATGCAGAAGGCCATGACAGCGGACATCGAGCAGCCCGACCTCATCCGCCGCGATGCCAGCGAAGCGCAGGCCGATATCCAAAGCATCGCCAGTGCCGCGCGTGCCTTTGCTGCGGAGGATAATGCCCGCCTAGTGTCCCAGCAGGCCCAGCAGCTCGCCCGCCAGGAAGCTTTGCTCACCGAACAATCATTGCCCGCGAATCGCGATGCCACCCAGCGCCCGAAATGGCAGGAGCAGCAGCGAGGAGCCCTCGCCGCCAGTGGGCCGCTGCGTGATCAGATGGAAGACTTGAAGTCGCTCGTCGATGGCGGTCAGCAGAACCAGCTCAAGGAATTTCAAAAGCAACTCACCGAAGCCGGGGCCGACCTCGAAGCCAGTCTCGACAAACCCGATCAGGCCAAAAGCCCCGAGCATCTCTACGGCGCCGCCGACAATCTCCGCCAGCGCCTCTCCCGCACCGCCGATGCCACACGCGTCATGGCAGAGCAGGCTGCGAATCGTGCCCAGCAGCTCCGCGAGCAGATCGCCCGTCAGGAAAACCCAGCCATCGTCGCCCTGAATGAAGCCCGCGACGCCCTGGCTCAGGCAGCCGCCGAGGCAAAGAAACCGCAGCAGAAACCGAAAGAAGATCGCAACGGAGACACAGCCCAGGAAAAGGCCGCCAAGGAACTCGCCACCGCCGCCAAGCAGCTCGAAGAGCAAGCCGCCCTCCGCGAGCAAAACGCCCTCACCAACGACGAATCCGCGCTCGATACCAATCGCGCCAGCCGCGCCGCCGATAAACTCGCCCGCGAAGCCGAGCAACCCGCCGCCAACAAGCCCGAGGCCCTCGCTCAAGCCCAACAAAAAGCCGAGCAACTTCGCGACGCCGTCCGCGCACTCGAAGCCGACGCACTCGCGCAAACTGCCATGAAGGCCAGCGAAGAGGCGGCCTTTAACTCGGACAAACCTGCCGACAGTCCCGCTGCTCACGACGCCCGTGCCGCTGCCGAAGCCCTGAAGCAACTGCCCGACGCGCTGAAAAAAATGAAGCAGCCTGATCCTCAGGCCGTGCAGGCTGCTCAGCAGCTCGCGCAAAAAGCCCAGCAGGCGGCCAATCAATCAAGCGCCGCCGCCGAGCAGCTCCAGAGCCTCGCCAGACAGGCCGCGACTCAGCCACCGAGCCAGCCTTTGAATACTCAGCCCGCGCAGCAGGCTGCGGATCAGGCCCGCCAGCAGGCCAGCGAGATCGCCCAGCAGCTCGCTGCTCAGACCGAAGCTGCACGCGAGACTCTCGCCCAGCTCACGCCGAAGATTAGCGACATGATGAAAGCCGTGGCGCAGGATTTGAAGGAAACTCAGAAGGACACACAGGCCGCCGCCGCCGAAGCCAAGGCGCAGAAACCCGTCGCCGAAGTCGCTGAAAAGGCCGTCGGACTCGAAGGCAAAGCCGCTGAAAACACCGAGAAGATGGCCTCCCTCCAGGCCGCGCTTCGTCAGGAGGCGAATGCCGCCGATCTTCAGAATCAAACCCAGCGTCAGATGTCCCGCACCGCCGATGCCGCACTCGCTCAAATGCAGCAGAGCCAACCGCAGGTGGCGCAGAATCTGAAGCAGGCCGCCCAGGCCCAGCAAAGCCAGCCGCAGGCCCAGGCTCTCAATCAAGCCGCCCAGGCCCAACAACAAGCGGCTCAAGCACTCGACCAGCTCGCGCAGAACATGGCCAAGGCCGAATCCGGTCAGGAACTCAGCGCGCAGGAGCTCGCCGCCGCCGCCAGGATGGAGCAGGACCTCGGCGTCAAAGAACCGCTTGATGAAGCCTACGCCCGTGCCCAGGCGCTCGCCCAGATGGCGCAGGACGCACAGCAGGACCCCGGCAAGGTGCTCGCCGAACTGGAGAAGGAACTTCCGAAAAATGCCGCCATGCAGAAGGCGCTCGCCGAGCTTGGCAAACAAACCGCGCAGGCCAGTGAACAAGCCGTCGCCTCCGAGGCCCAGCAGCCGGTAAACATGGGGCTCGCCACCGAGCAGGCCGCCAATGATTTGAACCGAGTGGCCCGCCATCAGCAGCGCCTCGGCCAGGAGGAAGCCGCCCAACAAACTTCGAAAGCCGCCCAGCAGCTCCAGGCACAGGCCACCGCCGCCCGCTCGACACCAGCCGCTCCCGGCCAGCCCGCACCGGCCACGCCGAAACCCGTTGGTGCCGAGTCACTCGCCCCAGCCGCGCAGGCTGCCAAGGCCGCCGAAGCCACCGCCGCCGCCACACCGCCCGCCATGACCGCGCATCCGCTGGAGACAGTGCAGGCCGCCTTCCTCGCCCAAGCGCTGGATCAGCTCGACGCCCAGCTCCACCCCATGCAGGCCCAAAACGGCCAGCAACAGCAACAAGCTCAGCAGGGCCAGCAACCCAGCCAGCAGCAGTCCGCGCAGCAAAGCCTTTCCCAGGCCCAGCAGAGCCAGCAGCAGCAGATGGCGGATCAGCGGAATCAGGGCCAGACCCCCGGTTCCCAGCAGCCCGGTCAGCCGCAGATGGCACAGGGGCAGCAGCCCGGCCAGCAGCAATCCCAGTCCCAGGCAACCACCCAAACGGAAGGCGGAGACCTCCAGGCCATGCTGAAAGACGGCGCGCTCGGCACCGAGATGATCCTCGTCAAAGGCGACTGGGGCCACCTGCCCAGCAAGATGGCCGAAGACCTCACCGAAGCCACCCGCACCGAAGCCGCCCCCGAATACCGAGCCGCCATCGAGAGCTATTACAAAGCCATCGCTACGAAGGCGCGGAAGTGAGCTTCACAGACATCAGCGCCCACTCTTTTTGATGTGAGGCCGACGGTCGTCACTTCACCCATTTATTCTACTCATGCTCCTCGCTGACCTCACTTGGCCCGACATTGCCGCCCTTAGCAAAGACACGCCCATTGTGTTTCCAGTCGCAGCTCTTGAGCAGCATGGGCGGCACATGCCAGTGTTTACGGACTCGATGCTGATGGGCGAGATTGCCCGGCGGGCAGAGGTGGAGTTGAATGAGGAGGTGCTGTTTGCTCCTCTGCAGTGGCTGGGAAACTCGCACCACCACATGGAGTTTCCAGGAACGATGTCGGCGGAGCCTCGGGTGTATCTGGATCTGCTCTGCGGGATGCTGGAGAACTTCATCGCTCATGGTTTCAAGCGCCTGATCATCCTGAACGGGCACGGCGGGAATGATCTGCCTGGGAAGCAGGCGGTCTTTGAGATGCGGCAGAAGAACCGCACGCGGAGTGATTTGCTGCTGCTCTTCGCCACCTACTGGAATCTCGTGCCTGATCCGGCGAGCGCTCACCCTGATCTCAAACAGCAAGTCATGGGTCATGCCTGTGAGTGGGAGACCTCCATGGTCCTGCGTCTCGCCCCACATCTGGTGAAAGGCCATACGACGGTGGACAACGTCCCCTTCGGCAACCCCTTCGAGCCCGCCTCACGCGGTTGGATCATGACGGATCGCAGCGAGCCCGGCCACGTCGGGGATCCCACCACTGCCAGCGCGGAGAAAGGTGAGGCCTTGTTTCAAACCTTCACCGCTGGCACCGTGGCGATGCTGCGCCGGGTGATCGCGTGGAATGGGAAAACTTGGGAAGGCTAATCTATATGAAGAAGCGCAACTTAATCCGCACATTGGCGATGACAGCAGGTGCCGTCTCAGCCGCTCTTATTGGCGGAATTTACATCCTTCATTCTTCTGAATTGATTCGTGCGTTCGATATACCCACGAATGCAATGTCGCCTTTTTTGAGCCCTGGAGATCATATCCTCGTCGAAACATTCACTCCGCGTGCAAGGGACATTCGGCGTGGTGATGTGCGTTCTTTTTCGACCAAAGACATCAAGGGTATATATCAAAAAGAAACACAGATCTACATTAAGCGCATTGTTGGCCTTCCTGGTGATGAACTTGTGGTCCGAGATCGAAAGCTATGGATCAACGGTAAACCTCAGACTGAAGTTTTTGAATCTCCAGTGCAGGAGTATATCAATCCAGGTGCCACTGGAATTTACTCACTAGTCGAACCCTATAAAGTCCCAGATGGCCACTACTTTGTGATTGGAGATAACACGGCCAACAGTGCCGACTCTCGCTTCTGGGGGGGCGTGCCGAAGGGGAACTTCATGCACTTGTACTGGATGCATTATCGACGTGCTCAAAATTCACCACCCAAACCATGATTTCACATTCCCGCTCCTCTTCCTGGAAATGGTGGATCACCGGCCTGCTGCTGCTGGCGACGACGATCAATTACATGGACCGCGTGACGCTTGCGAATGCGTCGGTGCGGGTGACGCAGGAGTTCGGGCTGAGTGAGCAGCAGTATGGGAATCTCGAACTTGCCTTTGGCTGGGCTTTTGCGGCGGGGTCGCTGGTGTTTGGGTTCATGGCGGACCGGTTCCGTGTTTACTGGCTTTATCCCTGCGTGCTAGCAGGATGGTCGGTGATGGGGATGATCTCGGGCTGGACGGAGAGCTACACGCAGCTCCTCGTCTGCCGCACGGCTCTTGGCTTTTTCGAGGCAGGGCACTGGCCCTGTGCGCTTAAGACGACCTTTGCCCTGCTCAGTGAAAAGGACCGCACGATGGGCAACAGCGTGCTGCAAAGCGGTGCCTCCATCGGGGCGATCATCACGCCACAGATCATGAAGCTGCTGATGACGGAAGAACTCGGCTCGTGGCGTTCAGCCTTTGTTGTCGTGGGCGCTTTTGGGCTGCTCTGGGTCGTGGTGTGGTTCCTGATGATGCGTCCGAGCGAGCTTGATGCCACGCCTGAAAACACCAGCCGCACCCCACGCCTGCCTTTGTGGGACATCCTCTTCAGTCGCAGTTTTTGGGCGCTAGCGCTGCTCATCACCGGCACGCAGACCGTTTGGCACATCTACCGCGTGTGGATGATGAAGTTCCTGCAAACCGGCCGCGGCTACACCGAGGCAGCAGCGCTGGATTTCCAATCGGCCTATTACATCTCCACGGATGTCGGCTGCTTCCTCGCGGGTCTCATATCCCTCTGGCTGATCCGTAAACGCAGCTTCAGTGCGCATGATTCTCGCCGCTGGGTGTATGCCGGAGCCTGCTTGCTGACCTCGCTGAGCGTGTTGATTCCGTCGATGGAGAAAGGCTGGCCACTCCTCGGTGTGCTGCTCATCATTGGAGCTGGAGCGCTGGCGCTTTTCCCCTGTTACTACAGCTTTGTGCAGGAGGTTTCCGCGCATCATGTCGGGCGCATCACTGGGTTGCTAAGTATGTGGGTGTGGGCCGTGACCTCACCTTTGCACAAGCTCTTCGGCTGGATTGCCGACACAACGAAGTCATACGATGAAGGTCTGGTCATTGCAGGCCTTGCGCCCTGGCTCGGTGTGATTGCCATGAAGTGGCTCTGGGTGAAGCGTCCTGAAGAAACCGCCTCTCCTGCCACGTAATGGTGGGGCGATGCTTACTTTCTCGGATCTACGCCAGGGTTCATCACGCCTCCATCGGCGTGATTTCCTGCGCATTGGCGGGCTGGGACTCGGTGGGCTCGGGCTGAGTGAGATGATGGCGCTGAAGGCTCTCGGGGCTTCGCAAAAGCGGCTGTTGAAGGACAAGTCGGTCATCTTCCTCTTCATGCACGGCGGGCCATCGCAGTTCGAGACCTTCGATCCGAAGATGGATGCGCCTTCGGAGATCCGCAGCGTCACAGGCGAGATCAAAACCAAGCTGCCCGGCATCACCTTCGGCAGCACGATGGAGCGTCTCGCTGGGCTCGCTGACAAGTTCAGCATCGTCCGCAGCTTTGTGACTGGAGATTCGGTGCATGACATCAAGACCATCGTTGGCAAAGACACCCTCCAGGCGAATCTGGGATCGCTCTACTCACGCATCGCCGGGCCTTTGCGCAAAAGCAGTGCGATGCCGACCAACGTGGCGCTATTCCCTCAGGCAATTTCACAGGCCGCCATGCCCGTGATCAAGAAGTTCGGCGACTTCACCTCCAGCGGCGAGTTGGGGGCCAGCTTCAAGCCCTTCGTGCCTGGAGCCAGTGGTGGTGCGCAGGCAGACATGACGCTGAGTTTGCCGCAGTCGCGTCTTGATGACCGCCGCACGCTGCTGACCTCCCTGGATCACTGGAAGCGCCAGATGGACAGCAACGAGGTCATCGGCAGCATGTCCGAGTTTCAATCGCTGGCCTTCGATGTGCTTCGGCGCGGCGTATCCGATGCCTTTGATCTCACGAAGGAAGATCCACGCCTCATCGCCCGCTACGACACCTCCAAACTGCTGCCGAAAGACCGCATCAGCACGCAGTGGAACAACCGCGAGCATTATGCCGACAATGCCGCCACACTTGGCAAGCTGCTGCTCATGGCGCGTCGTCTCTGCGAGCGAGGCTGCGGCTTTGTGACCGTGACCACCAGCTTCGTGTGGGACATGCACGCCGACAATAATAACGCGCCCTGCCGCACTGGCATGGACTATGTCGGGCGGCCTTTTGATCATGCCGTATCCGCTTTGATCGAGGACATCGAAGCGCGAGGGCTGAGTGAGAAAATCATGCTCGTCTGCTGCGGCGAGATGGGTCGCAGCCCGAAACTGAATGCCAAAGGTGGTCGCGATCATTGGGGCGGTCTCGCCCCGCTCTTGATCTATGGTGGCGGCCTGAAAATGGGCCGGGTCATCGGCCAGTCCGCTCGCAACGGCGGCGAGCCCTCCTCACGCCCAATCACCATTCCAGACCTCGTCTCCACCATCATGCACACGCTGGTCGATGTCGGCGAAGCCCGTGTCACCGATGGCCTGCCTCCGAATCTCCTCAATGTGCTCACGCGTGGTGAGCCAATCGAGGGTCTGGTTTGATTTCTTTGCCTCATGCGAATCCAGCTTCTTCTTACCACGTCATTCCTTCTCGCCGCCACCTGCCTGATCGCGGAGGATAAACCGATGCCGACGACACTGACCTTTTATGTCGGCGGCGTGGAGTGCCCGAGCTGCGTGTATTCGGTGAACTACTCGATCAGCCAGCTCAAAAGTGTGAGCGATGTCACGGCGGGGCAGTTCATCGAAAATTATGCCAATGTGACCTTCGACCCGAAGGTGGTGAGCATTCATCAGATCGCTCAAGCAGTGACGGATGCCGCTCCACTGCATGGCGTGCCGTATCAGCCGACGATGAAGCTTTTCATCCCGGACTATGCCAAGGAGCAGAACTCCAGGAAGGTGGATGCTTTGTTCGCTCAATGGAAAAGCTGGGTGGAGGTCGAGACCGTGGACAGGGCAGCCGGCGAGTTCATCCTTCACTTCCAGCCGCTAAAGTTGGACGAAAAGAAAACCGGCCCCCAGGGCTTCAAGCACGAGCATCTGTTGCAAGCACTTCAAAACCCCGCACCTCAAGGTTTGGGGCTGAAAGTTCGGCTCGCCGCAGAAAAGATCGAGGGCTGATCAATACCCCAGCCAAGGTCCAAGCCAATTCTCGGCTTCTTCAAGCGTCTGGCCTTTGCGCTGCGCGTAATCTTCGACCTGGTCTTTGGCCAGGACGCTGATGCCGAAGTAATGCACGTCGGGATGGCTGAAGTAGAGGCCACTGACAGCGCTGCCGGGATGCATGGCCATGCTTTCGGTCAGATCGACGCCGGTTTTCGCCGTTGCATCGAGCAGATCGAAGAGGATCGGCTTCTCCGTGTGGTCGGGCTGTGAAGGATAGCCGGGCGCCGGGCGTATGCCGCGATAGCGTTCTTTGACGAGATCTTCGTTCGTGAAATCTTCGGGCTTCTCGTAGCCCCACGCGACACGCGCCTCCTTGTGCAGATATTCGGCAAAGGCCTCCGCAAGACGGTCCGCGAGCGCTTTGACGATGATCGCGCTGTAAGGGTCATGCGCGGCCTCGAATTCATGTGCGAAGTCATACGCGCCGTGAATTACGACGGCGAATCCGCCGATGTAAACGGCTCGACCGCTGCCCTTCGGGGCGATGTAGTCA
>CAYMHJ010000243.1:0-9845 GCA_964390165.1 uncultured Prosthecobacter sp.
GGCCTCCGTGCCGCGACCACTGGCGCAGCGGCCATTGTCGTTCGGGTCTTTCACCCCCAGGCTCGTGTCATGACCGAAAACTGTGGCGATGGCGTGGTGGACGATCACATCCCGTCCCTGCTGATAGGCGCAGAGAAATTTCCACTCCGAGCTGGAAGGCAGGCGGCGGCCGGGAAATGATGAAGGACGAATCTCGAATGCCGAACCTGAGGTGGCGGAGGTGGTTGGGGAGGGCACCATTGGAAGAGCGGGTTTCGGACTTTCCTTCCTCATCGCGAGTGTGAAGCCGCGTCCGATTCGCGAGCCCAGCGCCCGCGCCTGGGCGATACTCTCCTGCGAGAGGCGGGCGAAGGGCACGGCGAAGACGGTGCCATCTTTCTCGATCAGCACCGACTGCGCGCCGACGCCGATGAACCGGGCCTGGATGGTGCGGTGATCATTCGAGGTCCAGGACAGGCGCTGTGCAGATATGTTTTCAGCACTGGCGAGGGTGAGGAGCAAGGCGGTGAAGAGGAGCGTTTTCATGGCGTTCACCCCCGCCAAGTGAAGCCGTCGAAATAGGTTACAGCCTCTCGTTCATTTTTTCTGCTGCCCGAGCTTCATAGCCAGCTCGACGCTGGCTGGGGAGAGATTGGTGAAGGGCACGGTGTAGTGCTTTCCATCCTCCATCCTGATCACGACCGACTCGCCGCTGAGCTCGATGAACTCCGCCTGAATGACGCGACCATCGCGACTGGTCCAGACGTGAATGGCGGGTTTTGTCATGGGCTCGGATGACACCGGTGATGGCGGCGCTGGCGTGACAGGCTCTGCTTTTCGTTCGGGCACTTGCAGCATCTTCATTTTCGCAATGTCACTCCAAGTGGGAGGCGAACTCTTCGGTTTGATGCGCCATTCGAGCAGGGCTTTCTGAGGAGCTGCGAGATCAATGGTGGTGCTGACTTCTTCACCCAGAAGGCTGCGTGGCGCGCCCATTTCTTCGATCCAAGCAGCAGATTCAGAGAGCTGCGTGTTGTAGGATTCTTCGACCCACTTCAGCAATTCCGTCCGTTCTGCGCCTGTCTCCAGTGTCATGATTCTCGAGCCCGTGCGGCGGGCCACGTCCTGCACCTGACTCCAAGTTAAAGCTGCCCGAGTGATGCCGATGAAACGATCTCCATACGGGCGGATCTCTGCGATGGCCTGCAACTCCTCCGCCGTGGTGGCTCCGGTGGCGATGAGCTGGGTGAAGTAAGTATTCGTCGTCGTGCTGGTGGTGATGGTCTGCTGCGTGTTGAAGACATCGCCGGTCTTCCGATTCGCCAGAAAGAAGGCCAGCGCCCCCACGATGAGCAGCGCGGTGGTGCCTAGCATGAGCAGGGTGGTGTTCATGCTGTTCGTGGTCCGCAGCATGGCCTCCACGGCGGGGTCGATCTCGTCCTGCTCATCCTCCGTCACGACGGTGGCGGTCTTCACCGTGGTGGCGCGTCGTGCTGGGGCCACGGCAGCGGGGCTGCCACCAGAGGGCAGCGGTGCAGCAGCGGCTCCATCGGGCAGGGCCTGACCGCCTGTGCTGGTGCTCACACTGTCCACGTCCTGCTGCACCTCCAGCGCACTTTGGTAGCGATCCTGGGGGTTAAGCCGCAGGGCACGGAGGATAATTTGATCGAGCCGTTCGTCGATCTCCAAAAGATCGCTCGGTGGTGACCATGCCCCACGCGGCGGAGTGCCGGTGAGCAGGTCATAAAGCATGACTCCGAGGGCATAGATGTCGGCGCGATGATCCACGCGGCGACCTTCGATCTGCTCGGGGGCCATGTAGTCCGGCGTGCCCATGACGGTGCCGGATTTCGTTAACGTGGGATCAGTGGCGGGCCGGGTGTCAGTGCCAAACATTTTTGCCAGGCCAAAGTCGGCCACCTTGGCCACTCCCTCACGCGTGACGAGGATGTTTGCAGGCTTGATGTCACGATGCACGATGCCGCGCGCATGGGCATAATGAAGGGCCATGCAGACCTGGGAAATGATGCGCAGCGTGGCTGCGAGGGTGAGCTGCCGGGAGTGGCGGAGCTGGTGGAGATTCATCCCGTCCACCAGCTCCATGACGAGGTAATGGGTGCCATCCGCCGTGCAGCCAAAGTCATGCACCTGCAGGATATTCGGGTGCTGGAGCGCCGCCATGGACCGCGCCTCCTGCTCAAAGCGGGCTGCAGCCTGGGCATCATCCGCCACATGCTGCGGCAGCACCTTCACGGCCACTTTCCGGGAGAGGCGCAGATCCGTGGCGGCATAGACGGCACCCATGCCGCCTCTACCGATGAGCTTCTCGATGCGGTAACGTGAATCAAACTCGCCGCCCGGCTGGAGCATGGATGCATCGCTCTCCATCCCCGCGCCGAGTAGGCAGCGTGGGCAGGCGCTGGCACCCACGCCTTTAGGCAAAGCACCGCCACACTGCGGACAGCGCCCCGTGGGCAACTGATCAGCCGGGAGCTTGATCGTGGGGGCCGAGAGGTCCGGGATCACCAGACCTCCGCACTGCGGGCAGTCAAAGCCGGACGCGTAGGCGGCGAGATGGGCATCATCCAGCGTAAGGCTATGAGCGCAGTGCGGGCAGGGGAGATTCATGGCGGGAGGCTGAACAAGAATGCAGAGAAGCTCAATCTTCGATTTAAGATCAAAATCCCGGTGGGTGGCGGACAATCAAGCCCGAGCTCCCGCGTGAGGTGGCGACCCAGCGCGGGCCGCTTTCGCCACGGCCTGCACGGCCACCGGTATCCAGCCGCAGGCCGCAAATGGTCATGAAGACATGACCGCGCCCTGCATAGATGGTGATCCACTTCCCCGGCCCAGGCAGGCCGTAGCGGGCGAAGCCGCTGGAAGTCAGCGGACGATGCAGCAGCCCGGCCTGGATGAGCACATACGAGGTGCTGCCAGAGCAGTCGTAGCCATGGTCAATGACTGATCCATGACCGCCGCCCCAGATGTAGGGCTTGGTCTGGAGGAAGTTCCCCGCCTCGATGGCCCGCTGCACGGTGTAAGGCACCTCGCCAGTAGGTGTGGCGGTTTTCCCGCTCAATGCCAGGGTGCAGACCGCCATGTCGGCGGGAGGCGGTGTCACTGGCGGCAGGCTGGGACGGCGATAGACCGCAGGCTTCGCCAGCACGACTGGCTTGACGGTGGCAGTCATGCGCACGGCTGACGGAGCCTCATCAGCGCCGATGCGGCTGCCGAGACGCCGGGCCTGCTCGACACTGTGCGGAGCCAGCCGGGTAAAGGGAACGGTGAAGACATGGCCATCTTTTTCGATCAGCACGCAGTGCGCCCCCACACCGATGAAGCGGGCCTCGATGGTGTGATTGTCATTTGAGGTCCAGCTCTCCGCCATGGCTTGACGGGTGCCGAGGTGAAGCAATGCAAAGATGAGGCAGAGGCGCGTTTTCATGGAGTTCACCCCGGCCAAGTGAAGCCTGATCCAATGGTTACAGCATGAAGAGAAGGTTTTTCGGATTGCTACCAGCCTGGATTCCGGACACAAAACGCCGCGACCGTATGAATGAGACTTCTCCCAAAGCCCCCGATCTCTTCCTGACCACACGCTGGAGTCTCGTGCTGAAGGCTCGCTCCGAGCAGCCTGTGGAGGCTGGAAGGGCGCTGAATGAACTCTGCTCCGCCTACTGGTATCCCGTCTATGCCTACATCCGCCGCACCTGCGCCAGCCCAGAAGACGCGCAGGATCTGACGCAGGGCTACTTCGCCGATCTGCTGGAGCGCCGCTATTTGGACCGTGCGGATCAGGAGTGCGGAAAACTGCGCGCCTTTCTGCTCGCCGACGTGAAATTTTACCTCTCCAATGAACGCGGCCGCCAGAAGGCAGCCAAGCGCGGAGGCGGTCGAGTTATCGAATCTTACGATCAAGCGCTGGCCGAACAATGCTACGACGTGGAGCCCATGGACACCAACACACCCGAACAGCTCTTCGACCGAGCCTGGGCCACGACTCTGCTGAATGGCGTGACGGAGGCTTTGCGGATGGAATTCGCCTCTCGCGGTCAGGAGTCTGTGTTTGATGCCTTGCAGCAGTTCATCGCCTGGAACGCGGGCGACGAAAGCTACGCCGATGTGGCGGCAAGACTCGGGAAAAGCGTGGGCGACATCAAGGTGACTGTGCATCGGATGCGCAAACGCTACCGCGCCCTGCTGGAAAAGACTGTGGCAGACACCGTCACAACGCCGGAAGAGGTGCAGCATGAGATCGGAATGCTGGCGGCAGCCTTCAGTTGATGATAACGACCGCAAATGCAGACCCAGAAAGCACTCTCATCCATGGAACTCACCACCGAATCTCTCATCCGCGATGCCCTGGCTGAAGACATCGGACCCGGCGATGTCACGGCGACTTACTTTGTGCCTGCGGACATGGTTTCGCGGGCGGTGATCGTGGCGCGTGAGCCGGGTGTGATGGCCGGGATGGAGATCGCGCAGCGGGTGTTTGAGCTGGTGGATGAGCGGCTGGAAACCCGCGCGCTGAAGCTCGACGGGCAGCCCTTTGTGAAAGGCGATGTCGTTCTGGAGATCAGCGGCCCGACGCGGGGCATCCTGACGGGCGAACGCACCGCTTTAAACTTCCTCCAGCGCCTCTGCGGCATCGCCTCGCAGACTCGAAGGTATGTCGAGGCCGTGAAGCCGCATCCCGTGGAGGTCTGGGATACTCGCAAGACCACGCCGGGCTGGCGCTTGATCGAAAAGGCCGCCGTGAAGGCCGGTGGTGGCACGAATCACCGCATGGGGCTCTACGATCACGTCATGGTGAAGGACAACCACATCGCCGCAAACGGCAGCAACGAGCAGCTCCAGGCCGCCATCGACCGCGTCCGCGCCGAGCGCCCTGGGACCCGCATTCAGCTCGAATGCGACACCCTGGAACAGATGGCCCGCTTCCTGAAGTTGCACGGCGTGGATATGCTGCTGCTGGACAACATGGGCTGTGAAAAACTGCGCGAAGCCGTGGCGATGAACGCCGACAGGCTCTGGCTCGAAGCCAGCGGCGGCATCACACTGGACACGATCAACGAAGTCGCGGCGACAGGGATCGACGCCATCTCCGTCGGTGCACTGACGCACTCCGCGCGCGCGCTGGACCTGGGGTTGGACTTTGTCGAGCTCGAGACGCACTGATGCAGGATGAAACTGCATTATCGACATCTGAAAAATACGGATGCGGACTGCCTCACGCTTATGCCAGGAATCCGCAGTAGTCGGCGCTAGGTCTGAATTGGAGATGATTATTCCGCAGCCTTCACCTGCCGCACTCCGTCGGCCAGATTTAGCGAGCCTGAGATCACCGTGAAAGCACCAGCGGCCACGGTCGGCCAGATCAGGTAGGGGAAATCCAGCATCAGCCAGAGGATTGCCGCGAACTGCATGAACGTCGCCACCTTGCCGGTCCAGTGTGGCTTGATCTCGCACTTGCCCACGAGGTGATCGATCAGGAAAGCCGCGCCAATGCTCGCGAGATCACGGAAGATCACCAACGTCGGAAACCAGAGCGGGAAATGCTGACGCCAGCCCGTGAAACTGAGCGTCACGATGGCCGAGAGCAGCATGAGCTTGTCCGCCAGAGGATCGAGGATGGCGCCCAACCTGCTCATTTGATTGAAATGCCGCGCGATGTAGCCATCCACCGCATCACTGATGGCGGCGGTGAAGAAAACTGTGATCGTCCACCAGCGCAGCGATTCATTCGCCATGCCCGCCGCCACGCTCTGCCCGTAGTAGATGGCCAGCCCGATGAAGACCGGGATGAGCAGGATGCGGAAGATCGTGATCTGGGTGGCAAAGGTCACAACACTCTCATACGCGTGATTCAGGGAAATGAAATGCCCAGTTCCCATGCTTACGAGATACGATCTCCCCTGCCCCAGCGTCCCAGTTTGACACTCCGCCTGTCCTGCGACTGAATCACGCCAGCCAACGCATGAGATCTGCCTTCATCGACAAACTGCTGAAACGCATGGACCGCCTGGAGCCAGGCGAGGTGCAGAGCGTCGTGCTCGAACTCATGAAGGAGAAAGGCTTTCTGGAGAAGGTCTTCCAGACGCTGCAGGAGGGCGTCATCCTGCTCGGGCCGGAAGGCGCGGTGACGTATGTGAATCAGGCCGCCTGCACCTTCTTCGGGCTCCAAGCGGAGCAGGTCATCGGGCAAAAGCTCCAGCAAGGGATGCGCGGGCTGGATTGGAATGAGCTGCTGAAACCCGGTGCCGTGGTGAGTCGTGATCTGGAGGTTTTTTATCCCGAGAACCGCTACCTGAACTTCTACATCACCAGCATCGACGAAGAGCAGCCGCTCGGCTTCGTCATGCTCATCCGCGATGTCACCGAGACGCGTAAGCGCACCGAGCAACAGCTCGAAAGCGAGCGCCTTAATGCCTTCACTCTGCTCGCTGCCGGCGTGGCGCATGAGCTGGGGAATCCGCTGAACTCGCTGACGATCCACCTTCAACTCTTGGAGCGTCGTTTGAAAAAGCTCGGCAAGTCTGGCGACTCACTGCGCGAGCACCTCGACATCGCCACGGGCGAGATCAAGCGGATGGACACCATCATCAGCCAGTTCCTCGCCGCCATCCGCCCCTCGAAGCCTCAGCTCCAGCGAAGCCAGATCGCCGAACTCGTGCAGGAAAGCGTGCGCTTCCTGAAGCCCGAGCTGGATCAGGCTAAGGTGAAAGTGAAGCTCGACCTCCGCCCCGACATGCCCGTCATGCCGCTGGATGCCGACCAGATGAAGCAGGCCATCTACAACCTCATCCGCAACGCCTCCCAGGCCATGCCGAATGGCGGCACACTCACCATCAGCGGCAGCTACACCGACTTCGAAGTGCGGCTCAGCTTTGAAGACACCGGCAAAGGCATCTCCGCCGAGCAGATGGGCCGGCTCTTCCAACCCTTCTCCACCACCCGCCCCACCGGCACCGGCCTCGGCCTCCTCATCGTCCGCCGCATCATCCGCGAGCACGGCGGCGAGATCGACATCGAGTCCCGAGTCGGCCAGGGTACGCGAGTCAGCCTCTGGCTGCCGCTGGTGGAACGCAAGGTGCGACTGCTCGGGGAGGGGGAGGCGGCTTTGTCGAACGAGTAACTAAAAAAGCTCATCAGGCTTGCCGCTACTGAGGCTGTCTTGTTAACCTCCGACCATGTGCCAAAGAAATCACGGGTGGAACGCCCTCCTTACTATCGCAGTGTTGATGCCGGGCGGGGCGCAGGCTGGAATGCCGAGCATCTCGCTGACGGAGGCCGCAGGTGCCCGGCTGGACGTAATCTCGTTCTTTCTTATGGGCTTCCTCCTCTGCGCGCTGCTGCTGAAATGGGCCTGGAATCTTCTGGCGGCTGACTTTTCTCGGCTCCCGTCGCTGCGCTACAAACATGCACTGGGGCTGCTGCTCGTCTCGAGTCTCTTTCTTTACGTCGTGCTCACCATGATCTCCGGCGCGCGTGAACTCATGACACCTGGAGCCTGGGTGAAAAAGGGTGCCACTTATCAAATCGCTACACCTGACCGCGATCCAAAGCCCTGGCTGGACTCCGCACGCCTCGCCGCCTTGGAAAACCTGCGTGATGCCCTCTGGAAGTATGCCCGCGAGCATGACGGCGAACTGCCTGCTCATCGCGAAATGCCCGACATCTCCGCCGCCCTCTGGAAGGGTATCCATCCCGAGGGAGACCCTCTCGCCTATGTGCCTGGAGCTTTGGCCGGGAAAGGCAGTCGCGTCGTGGCCTATGAACCAGATTCGTTTGGGGCAAAGCGGGCTGTGCTGATGAGCGATGGTAGTGTGGCCATCATCAGCGCCTACGAACTTCAAAAGCGTGTCGTCGCAACCCTTCAAGCCAGCAGCAGGCCATGACGGACAACGAGCCATCTCAGCAGACGCCTTCGCTGCGACCAACTGCCATCAGGGGCGAATCTGTATCGCTGCTGAGCGGAATGCTCCGGCTGCTTCTTATTCTTGTAGTTCTGCTCCTTCTCTTGATCATAGCGCCACCTTTTCTCTTTGTCCTGGAGGTGCCATTTCGACTATTCGCCGGGTGGGCATTTCACCTGCAGCATACTTTGCCTGATGTCAGTTGGTCCGTGGAGATGATTGTGAGTTCGGTGATCGCCATCATCTTGGCCTCATTCAGCCTGGATGTGGTAGCCCGGCGTCTCTGCATCAGGCACGATCCCAAACAAGCATCATGGTCATGGCGTGCAACGGTAGGCGTCACTCTGGGGCTGGCCGTGCTGTTTGGTTCCGCCATCTGCGGCACAGGCATTGTGCATCAACTGAGCTGGCTGATGCGCAGCGAGTGGATCACGGACGGCTTTTCTTCTCAGCTTTTCGGACCAGACGCCAACAAAGCCAGGCAGCTTGTCATGCTTGCCAAGTCACTCGGCAACCAAGCTGGTGGCTACCTGCCCGAACGTCTGGAGGACTTGCGAGATTACATGGAGGAGCCAGTAGACATTCAGCCGCTGCTGATCCCCAAGACCCGAAACGGAGAAGTTCCTGAACCATGGATCTACTTGGGATCTCGGCTGCCAACCAATGCGCCCGGCTGGCTTCCCGTACTGGTGCAGCCGCGTCCCACGAAAGTGCGCGATCAAAACTTGCGGGTCGTCTTTTCACTCGATGGCGAAAGCAAGGCATTGAACGAGGAGGAGTATCAAGTTCTGCTTTCGAGATGGCGAGGTTACCTCCAGAACCAGCCCACGGCGAAGCCTTGATCACATGACACCACGCTTTTGCCTGCTCATCCTCTTCACCATGGCTTCGACTGCCTTGGGGCACGACTCGCTGCCAGTGGATGATGGCTACATCGAAGACGCACCTTTTGGACTGATGGGATCACTTGTGATATGGGCCTTCATGCTGGTTGTCGTCGTCCTCCTCTGTCTCCTGATCGGCCTGGGCCTTGCGCTCGGGTTGGCGATCATCGTGGGGCTCGCGGCCATGTTTGGCGCGGGCGGGGTGGTGACTTCTCTGGTCGGGATGGCGGCCACGCGCAGGCCGCAGGTCGGCTGGCGGATCTTTAGCATGTGGATGCACGCGGGCTTCATGCTGATGGCCGGAGCGGGGATCGGCGGGTTCATCGTGCCGATGATCAGGCCTGATGCCGCCCCCTGGCCTGCCGCCGGGATGGGAGCGCTCGCAGGGCTCTGCACAGGCATAGCCTGGGGCTGGGTTCTCGCCATCGCTGTGGAGCGTTCCATGAGATTCCTGAAGGAAACAATCCAGCCGCTGCTGACGACGAAAAAGCCAGATGACCGTCGATAATGTGCACCGCTGACTGGCACCCAAATAGATGGTCTCCGAGCAAGCTGGCTAGTGCTGCTCCAGCTTCACGTTATCAATGAAGAAAGCGGACTTCGTGGTTCCCAGGGCGCTGAAGAGCAGGTAGCTGGAGGAGTCCCAGGTGGGTTTGCAGGGGATGGATTTGAAGTCGGTCTTCGTGCCGTCGGCTCGGGTGATCGTCACGTCGTACTTGCCGGTGCCGGTGGTGGCGGTGATTTCGATGCGGAGCCATTCGCCGGGTTTCACGTCGGCGAGCTTTTGGCTGGCGGTGTTGTTGGCGACGAGAGTGCCTTTCTGCCAGCGGAGATACGGACCAGCGGCGAACTCGCCGCCGTTGCCATCCCGCATCTCGAAGAACCAGTCGGCTCCCGGCTGGGCCATGATGTCGAAGCCGGCAAGGAAGGTACCAGAATCCCATTTCGCGTAGATGTCGAGCACCGGATCGTAGCTGTGCTTCAAGCCTGGAGAGTCCTGCACTTTGAGGCTGCGTTTGGAGGCTCCGCCGATGGGCGAGCCGGTTTCGTCGGTCACGCCGATGCT
>CAYMHJ010000244.1:0-9827 GCA_964390165.1 uncultured Prosthecobacter sp.
CGGCGGGCACGATGCTGTTCGTGCAGCCGCTGCGCGGGCCGCTGATGTGGACGGTGCCGCTCTCGACCTGCTTGTCGTAAAACGCGGCGGTGCCACTGCGGAATGTGAAGATGTTGCCGTAATCGAAGCCGCCGTCGCAGCCATAGCTTTTCGGGAAGACGCGCGGCTCCTGCTCGCCGGTCAGCGGGTTGATGCGCAGGCCTGATTTGGGCTGATCTGGCGACCAATCGTTCTTCTGCGTCGGCGGACGATACTGCGCTGGCTGGATGCTCTGCATATCGACGCTGCCAAACTTGGCGCGAAGCTCAGGCGCCTCGTATTCATCGAGCACGCGACCAGTGTAGATGTCGCTGAACACAGGAGCTAGCAGCTTGTAATCGACTTTGCCTTTGCGGTTCGTGGCATCAAGCCAGTCCTTGTCCGCCGTGATCATGACGCCATCGACGACCTTCGGCTGTGGCGCGCGTTTGAAATTGCTTAATGCATCATCAAACCACAGCACGCCGAGCGGCGCCTGCACGAGCGGGTCTTCACTGGGTTTCCAGTCGGCGAGGTAATTGGTGCTGCCGGTGAGCGGGCCGCGAGTTTGCAGAAGTTTGCCTTCCAGGCTGACCAGCTTGCCACCGAGTGGACGCAGCGTGTCGCCGACTGGTTCGGTGCCGATCACGACATTCGCGAAGTAGCGAGGCAGCTCTGACTGCGTCGGCAAAACAGCCACGCGCTCGCCATAGAAGGCTGTTTTGGCGAGACGCACTTTCAACGCAGCATTATCACTCAGAACGATGAGATGAAGCTGACTCTGGCTGAGCAGAGCTTCAATGAAGCCGGGTTTGCCTGCATCGGTGAGCAGGGCGTAGCCGCGATCCGTGCCCGCCGCCTTGATGGCAGCTTTGGCGAATTCTTCCTCGGCCTTCTCGATGACGATCTCGCGCTTCCAGTGCTTTGCTTCACCTTTGGCGACGCCGTGGGCTTTCAGGATGCCATCGGTGGTGACGACGAAGACTTTGTCATCAGCCACGACGACGCTGTGAGCATTGGGGAAAGTGTCGAAGGACACTGCTTTGTCAGCGGCGAGGAGCGAGCGTTGAATGCCAGTGAGACCTTCGGCGCGCGGTTTGTCCTCGTGGCGCTTCACGTTGACCGCATCGTCGAAAAGAAGGCCACGGCGTTTGAGTTTGGCGGCTTGTTTTTCATCCGGTGTGGAGGCGAACCAACCACCCGTGAGTCGGCCTGCGGAGGGAAGCTCGAATTCTTTAAGCACACCGGTTTTGAGATCGAGACGGGCGGGATAGGCGTTGCTGCACGGCACCACGAGATCGTCGTCGTCGATGAGCAGGTAGCCCTGTGGTGCGAGTCCGCCCATGGCCTCGGTTTGATGCGGATGGATGCCGTAGAGGTAGGAGCAGCGGTCGTTGCACCAGATCGGGTCGCCCGTTGCTGCATCCCAGCAGAAGACGAACGTGCCCTCCAGCGGCCAGACACCGGCGGCGAAGTAAACGCGGCCGTCTTTGGCGACAGGTCCTCCGCGAATTGGCCACACGGAAATGAGGCGCTGATTGCCGAGCAGCATGCGATTCGAGGGCACCGCACGCTTTGACCACACGGCTGAGCCATCGGCGAGCTTCACGCAACGCATCACGCCATCGTCTGAGCCGAAGAGGACGAGATCACCGACGATGATGGGTGCAAAGCGCACCGGACCATTCGCCAGTGCCCGCCAGACTTCCGCTCCGGTGTCGGTATCGAAGGCGATGAGACAATCCTCCCGCGAGCTGCCGACGATGATCTTTTTCCCGGCGACGACAGGCTCGTAGCTGCGATCAAACTGAAGACGTGTCTCTTTGAAAGCCGGGCGCAGCGGCGGAAGTTCGCGCGACCAGATGAGATCGAGCTTCTCCGGCATCGCCTGCGTCGTGGAGGCCGTGCGGCCTGCATCGTGACGCCACATGGGCCAGTCGGCGGCGTGGAGAGAGACGGCGCAGCAAAGGAAAAGAGAAAGTCGGATCATGAGCGGCAGAGATTACGGGACCATCAGGCCAAAGCTTCAGTGAAGCTTTCCGCTCAGATGCACCCTTCTCTGCCCATTCTACATGGAGGCCACCCAGCGCGTGCGGTAGAAGCGGCGCTGTCCTGCAGGCGGGGCGTCGGTGATGGTGGAGGCGGCGGAGGTGGCCTGGCTGCTGCTGGTGAGCGGTATCCAGTTCTGGAGGTCGGTGCTGTATTCCCAGAGGTAGTAGAGACCGCGGCGGGTGGTGCTGCTTAGCGTGACGGAGCCGTCGGAATTCCAGGTTTGGGTGGGGACGATGGTCTCGGTGAGGACCTCGCCCGTGAAGAATTTCTGACTGAGGGTCCACGCCTGTTTGCCAGCCTGGGAGCCAATGATGCGGGCGGGGTGGTCGTCCTCGACGGGATGGATGCCGCCCCAACGTCGGGACTGGCCGGCCTGGTCGGCGGCGTCATACCAGGTGGCCCACTGAAGGGTGGTGGTCTGGCTGGGGCCCTGCTCGAATTTGAGGTAGTTGTTCTTCTCGGCGGTGAAGCTGCCGAGACCGCCGGGGACATAGGCGCTGCCGGTGATGGCGGTGAGGACTTCGGCGGCGGCACGGGAGAAGGTGGAGTGCCCGGAGATGTAGCCGGGGAAGGCGGGTGTGTTGAAGTTGGCGCGCTGATAGGGCAGCCAGTCTTCACCAAACATCCAGCGGACGGTGTTGGTCTGGGTGATGGGATCTCCGGGCTCGCTGGGCCAGGAATAGACGGCGATTTTGCCAATGTGGCTGGCACCGGACACATAGGTTTTGAAGTCGATGTCCCAGATGAACTGATGTTTGCCTCCAGGCGCGGAGGTCTCAGCGGTGATGACTTCGACGACATCCGGTTCGAGGGGGATGCCTTCGACATGATAGGATGGGCCGCCCGGGTTCGAGGACTGTCCCTTGCTGCACATGTAGCGGATCATGGTGATGGGGCGCTGGCCTTCGTAGTAGCGTTTGACGCTCCAGCAGGCACAGGCGGCGTCGTGGGTGGCGGCGGCGAGTGCGAAGTAGGTCTTCACGTCCCATTCGAGGTCATCGACAATGGGGCCGCTTCCACCGATGCGTTTTTCGAGTTCGACGTGGTCGGAGACTTCGTTCGCCAGGACGTGCCAGTGGCCGGGTGGAGTCTCGGAGTGGGGTCCGTCTGCCCAAAATTCGGCCATGACGCGGGCAAAGTCGCCGATTTTGACGATGTTGGAGGCGTAGGGCTGGCCGGTGACGGGGTTGACTGTGTAGCCGGTGCCGGTGTCATTGCCGAGGGGGTTGTTACCAAAGGCTCTGGGGGAGATATCGATCAAGGTCTCGCTGTTGAGCTGGCTGCTTTTGATGAGGAGTTCGAGAGCGCCGGCCTTGTATTCGGCGTCGGTGGCGGTGCCTAGTTTGGAGGGCGGGCCAGGATCCAGCCAGAGTTCGTTCGGATTTTCACGGGCGAGTGAAAAGGGGACCGCGCCGAGCCATGTAACACCGACGAAAGGCTGAATGGTTTCCGGGAGGGGGATGCCGTTTTGTGCGACAGCGGCGCTGAGGGCGAGGGGCTGCCAGCGGTTGGGATCGGTCAAATCAGGGATGCCGCCGACGGCTCCCGTGTTGCCGAGCACGATCATGGCAGGCTGGGGATTAAAGTAAGATGGGTCCGAGTAGCCCTCAGATTCTCCAGAGCCGTCGCTCAGGCCCCAGGCGAGGATGGTGGCGGCGATGCGGTTGCCGAGATTTGCCGGGGTTGTGCCTGAGGTGGCGGTGATTCCGGTGTCGTAACCCAGGGCGGTCATCTGTGCATCCAGTGCTGTATTCGTGGTGGTGGCTCCCGGGCCGACGCCGAAGCGTGATTTCAAAAGACGATAGGCGGCGTAGCTGATGGCCTCCTCGCGGGCCGATGCGATGTCGCCTGGGGCATGGGCACGCTCATGATGGATGTAGCCGATGGCGGTGTCATCATAGGCTGCCCAGGCGTCATACATGACGGTGGCGAGATGGTGCAGGTTGCGTGCGTGTTTTGGCGGATGCGGTGTATCGATGCGAATGGCGGCGAGGAGCTGCTCATTCCAGGTGCGAGCGATGCTGGGGATGATCTCGATGATCTGATAGACGGTGCCGACAGCAGGACTGATGTGGGTGTAGGAACCGGTGCCGGTGGTGGCGAAGGTGGGGTCGGTCAGGTTTGTCCAGTTGGTGAAGTCGATGGAACTGCGAAGCTGGTAAAAGCGCCCCGGAATGGGTGTCCAGGAGACTGCGGCATCGCCGTTGGATTGAATGACGACGGTGGGCTGAGGTGACTCGCTCTGAATGCTGCCGGTCCAGTATTTCTCGGCTTTGGCGTAGGCAGAGATGCCTGCCTGGGAGCCGATTTCACGGGCGGGGAGGTCGTCCTCCATCGGGTGGATGCCGCCGAAGCGGCGGGACTGGCCGGCCTGATCGGCGGCATCATAATAGGAGGCCCACTGGAGATCGACATCGGTGCTGGGGCCATAGTCGATCTGGAGGGAATTGGCCGAGATGGTGTGGTGATGGAAGCCGCCGGGGAAATAGGAGCTGCCGGTGACGAGGGTCAGGGCTTCGGCGGCGGCACGTGAGAAGGTGCTGTGGCCGGAGACATAGCCGGGGAAGGCGGGGGAGTTGAAAGTCTTGCGCTGGAAGGGCAGCCAGTCTTTCCCGAGCATCCAGCGGACGGTGCTTTGATTTGTGGCGGGTAGGCCGCTGGAGGCGGCGGGATTGTTGGGGTCTTCGCCCGGCCAGGAGAAGACGGCGATCTGACCGAGGAAGAAGAAGCCAGGCTGGTAGCTGTTGGTGGAGACATCCCAGATTTGCTCATGTTTGCCTCCCGAGGCGGTGGTCGCGGAGGTGATGACCTCGACGACGCCGGGCTCGAGGGGGATGCCTTCGACATGATAGGAAGGGCCGCCCGGGTCGGAGGACTGGCCCTTGCTGCAAAGGTAGCGGATCATGGTGATGGGCCGCATCCCCGAGTAGTAGCGTTTCAGCGACCACGCGGCGCAGGCGGCATCATGCACGGCTCCGGCTAACGAAAGGTAGGTCTTCACGTCCCATTCGAGATCGCTTACGATGGGACCGACACCGCCGATGCGTTTTTCAAATCCAGGCATGTCGGCGACTTCGTTGGCGATGACGTGCCAGTGGCCGGGAGGAGTCTCAGAGTGGGGGCCATCAGCCCAGTATTCGGCGAGGACGCGGGTGAAGTCGCCACGCGTGACCTGATTGGGCGAGTAGGCGGTGCCGCCGGGGACGGGATTGCTGGTGTAACCATCACCGTCGTCTTCACCGAGGGTGTTCTCGCCCATGGACGCCGGGGAGATGTCGATCAGTGTGTTATCATTGAGTTGGGCGCTTTTCCGCAGGACATCCATGGCGTTGGCCTTGTAAGAGGCATCGGTGGCGGTGCCGAGCGCGGAGGGTGGACCGATGTCGATCCAGGGTTTCGTGGGATCGCTGCGGGTGAGGCTGAACGCCTGGGTGGAGAGTCCCTGCACACCGACGAAGCCCTGTGTGCCACCGGGAATGGGGATGCCATTCTGGGTGATGCTCACGGAGAGGGAGAGAGGCTGCCAGAAATTGGGATTGGTCCCTTCAGGGATGCCGAAGCCGAGCGGCATATTTGCCTGGAAGTTCTGATTCGTGCCGAGGACGGGAAGGGGCACGTTCATGTTCGGATTCACGCTGGCATCGTAGGCCTGGGGGAAATTCAGCGTGGTGAAGCCGTCGCTGGCTCCGTAGTTCAGGACGAGCTGGCCGATGCGGCGGCCCAGTTCCGCCGGAGTGGTGCCGTTGGTGACGGCGGCCTGGGCGGTAGCTGTCGAGTAGCCTGAGAGAGTGAGCTGATTGTCAAAGCTGGCAAATGCCGTGGTCTGGCCCGGACTGCCGAGAAAGCGTGAGCGCAGAATGCGATAGGCGGCGTAGCTGATGGCCTCATGACGCGCGGCCTCGATGTCGGGCGGCAGCGGGGAGACTTTCTCATTGTATAAATATCCGACGGCGCTGGCATCGTAGGCGGCCCAGGCATCGTACATGGCTACGGCGAGGTGGTGCAGATTGCGCGCGTGCTTAGGCGGATGTGGGGAGTCGATGCGGATCGCATCGAGAAGCTGCTCATTCCACAGCCGGGCGGCAGACTGCTGGGCCTGCGACTCGGAGACCATGCTGGCTGCCAGCGCGCCAATGAGGATGAAAAGCCGGAGGTTCATGATCAGGCGGAGGTGTGTCGGCGTGTGCGGCGCAGACGGAAAACAAGACCCGCAGCGAGGATGAGGAGTGAACCAGCTGGCTCAGGCACGGGGGAAAGGGTAAACCGGTCCGTGGTCGCGAGTCCCCCAGTCGTGGAACCTCGAATGACCGTGTCGATCTCAAAGGTGGAGAGTGTTTCAGAGCCGAGGGCGTTGGGGAAATCCCAGCCTGTGGAGGAGGTGTAGATGCCCCACTGTTCGGAGCCCTGCGGGGCGGCGCTGTTGAAGACCCAGGCGTAGAGCTGCTGGCCGACGGGCAGGTAGGCTGAATCAATGTTGGCGATCTGGCCGAGTACGTTGCCGACGCCGAAGAGGTCATTGATCATGAGCACGCTGCCGGAGTTTCCAGACTGGGTGATGGTGCCGCTGCTGCCACCGCTTTCTCCCAGTGGAGTGAAAAGCGCGTCGATGGTGAAGTAGTCGTCGCTGGTTTGCAGCGTCGTCAGATTCCCACCCGAGGTGTCGAAGACGCCGATGCGGATGCAGGAGCCTAACGAAAGCAAATCACCGGCACTGGTGGCAAACATGGGGCCTCCGTTGCTGTTCACCGTGATGGAGACGGTGGCGGCCCATGCCTGAGTTCCCAGGACTGCTAGCACAAGGAGATGGATGATTTTTTTCATGGCTTTTCAGGGGGCTTTTTCAAAGCGCACACGCCAGAAACGGTGGGTGCCATTCGCGGAGGAGCACTCGCGGGTGTCGAAGTCCGCATCACTCGCGATCACGACGGAGGTCGCCGGCTCCCAGGTCCGAAGATCGGAGGAGCATTCGGCGATCACGGCCACATCGGGCTGATTGCGAGGGCTTTTGAAGGTGAAGGAAACCACGGCACCATTGCTCGCGGCATTCAGGGCGGCCAGCGGAGTGCTGCGTGCAGCAGGATTCAGCCGCCAGGCGTATTCGGCAATGTTCGCCAGGCCATCGCCATCGGGATCAGCCTCTGTTCCGGCGAGAGCAGGCAAGGCGTTGATGGAGTAGCTCTGCCAGGCCCAGTTGCCATAAGTCGCGGGTACATCGATGAGCCGAAGCTGGCCGCCAGTCGTGCTGCCTTGCAGGACATCCACGGCGGTCGTGCCCAGCGTCCGATTTCCCAGTGCAGGAGGTGCCAGCCAGGTGTCAGCGGTGAAGAGTCCCCACTGCGTGGCGAGGTCGGGGTTCGCATGATTGAAGACCCAGACGTAGAGCTGGGTTTCAGGCGGCATGTAGGCGGCGCTGATGTCCGCCACCGTGCCGAAAATATCGCCTTCGGTGGGGAAGCTATTCGCACGCAGTACCGTGCCGCTGCCTGCGTTTTGGGTGGCACCCCCGGAGCCGATCAGCCCCTCGGACAGCGGTTTGAAGACGGTCTTGAGCTGGGCGTAGTCGCCTTTTTCTGGCAGGATCTGGTCGCGCGTGGCATTCGGGAGATTGAAGGAGCCGACCCGCACCGCACAACCGTGCGGAAGAAGCTGCCCTTCCTTGGTGGCGAACTTGGCTCCGCCCACGCTGCTGAGCGTGATGGAGCCCGCATTCAGGCTGGCTGCGCCTAGCATTGTCAAAGCGGCACAGAGGAGAAGGGAAGGTGAGTTCATGACAAAGGAGAGAGGAATCATGGAGCCACGCTCACCGGAGCCACGGTGATGTTCTTGTTCGCATTCACATTGATCACGACTCCCGAGCCCGCCGGGATGGTGGTGCTGTCGGATACCTGTCCGGTGCCGCTGTTCACCAGATTGCCGCCGGTGCTTAAATAGGTGCCAGTCTGGGAAAGCGTGCCGGGTGCCAGCGTGACCACGGAGTCGTTGAACGCCTGCATACTTGAGGTGACGCCAAGGGTACCCAAGGTGGTCGTTGACCCACCCAACGGATTCAGTGCGCCGATGATGTTCGGCACATTGGCATGCACGCGAATCTTTGTGGCCGTGGTCTTCAGGCAGCAGATCTCGCCTCTGCCCAGCGTGACCGTTTTCGCGCTGCCGAGTTGCATCACGAACCCCTGCCCAGGACGCACGATTGCGTTGCTGGCATCAGCGCCGAGGACCGTGATCCAGGTGCTGGAGATGTTGCTGTAAAAATAGGTCGTTTGCAGGCCGTTGCTGCCGAAGAGGCTGATCGTGTCGCCGAAAGGTGTCAGCCCGCCGCCATCCGGCAGCAGGCCGGCCAGCGTGGCGTGCTTCCGCACGATGAAGGTCATTCCGCTCGTCAGTCCAGCTGCCGCCGGGGTGGTGTCGAGTTTCAGCGTAGTGGCTGTATTGGAGAGAATGTCGAGCGCCAGACCCGCGCCTGAGCCAGACTGCGGCTCGGCGTAATGCAGACTAAAGGCTCCAGCCGTCCATCCAGGAGCAGCAAACTCGACCAGCGCCTTGCCATCCAAATCCGCCGTCACGCTGACAGCCTCGGCGTTGTAGAGATCCGCACCCACCAGACCGCACACCCAGGCAGAGTTCCCTGCGGGAATATCCACCGGGTAGAAGCCCACAATGCTGGAGGTGGCAGCTGATGCACCGACTATGCAGCCGAGGCAGAACGCCAAAAGTGCTACTCTGAAAGCTGCAGGCACACCGGTGAAGTGGGACGCAAAAGGCGAAGGTGACATAAAAGGATATAATTAATACAACCTGATATTATGCAGCCGATATATGAATGGACAAGCATCTTTATAATTACAATAACAAGGTGTCAGTAGTTTGCCGACTCATTTTTCGCCGTGGCGGGTTCTCTGGGTCGCTCAATCGAACCAATCCACTGCCAGATTGTGCTACTGAACTCGTTCAGCTTGCCGCCCATGACTGCACTCCGACTTCTCGCCGCCTCCTTCCTATTCGCCACGGCACTGACCGCAGCGGAAAAGCCCAACATCATCTTCATCCTCTGCGATGACCTCGCGCAGGGCGATCTCGGCTGTTACGGGCAAAAGCTGATCCAGACGCCGAACCTCGACCGCATGGCCGCCGAGGGCACAAAGTTCCCGCAGCTCTACTCGGGTACGAGCGTCTGCGCGCCGTCGCGCTCCTCATTGATGACCGGTTTGCACATGGGTCACTGCCCCATCCGCGCGAATCGCGAGGTGCAGCCCGAGGGTCAGAAGCCCCTGCCAACCGAGGTCACGACCGTCGCCCAAGTACTCAAGGGAGCGGGCTACGCAACCGCCTGCGCTGGGAAGTGGGGCATGGGCATGTTTGACACCACCGGCAGCCCTTTGAGAAAAGGCTTCGATCATTTCTACGGCTACAATTGCCAGCGCCACGCCCACAGCTACTTCCCGAAGTATCTCTGGAGTGATGACCAGCGCATTGAGCTCGATGGCAAGACCTACGCCATGGACCTCATCGGCAAGAACACACTCGACTGGGTGCGCGGTCATGCCAGCCAGCCCTTCTTTCTCTTCTACGCCATTACGCTGCCGCATGGGAAGTTCGAGATCGACGACCTCGGCCAATACAAAGACAAGCCCTGGACTGACCTCCAGAAAACCTATGCCGCCATGGTCACACGCCTCGACAGCGATGTCGGTCGTCTGTTGGATTTGCTAAAGGAACTCAAGGTGGATGAAAACACGCTGGTCATCTTCTCTGGCGAC